>JABITN010000222.1 GCA_018700525.1 Opitutales bacterium | reverse complement strand
CGTCCGCCGAGCACAGAAGCATAAGGAATAATGTCATTCTCGACACCTGACATACCACCGATCATGGCATGACGGCCAATTCGGCAAAACTGATGGACCGCTGCCAAACCGCCGATGATTGCGTAATCATCAACCATCACATGACCGGCTAACGTCGCATTGTTCGCCATGATGACGTTATTACCGACGATACAGTCATGAGCGACATGAGCGCCGACCATGAAGAGATTATCGTCACCAACTCTTGTCTCCAAGCCCCCTCCTTCGGTGCCGGGATTCATCGTCACGTATTCTCTTATAATATTGCGCTCGCCAATGGTAAGTGTGGACTTCTCACCACTGTATTTCAGGTCTTGAGGCGGTAATCCGATCGATGCGAATGGAAAGAATTTACTATCGGCGCCAATCGAAGTTTGACCGTCTATGACAACATGCGCTTTGAGCTCAACTCCATCTCCGATTTCAACATTTGCGCCGATGCAGCAATAGGGCCCTATTTTGACATTTTTACCAATTTTTGCGGCACTATCGATAACAGCCGTGGGATGAATTTCGACCATCAAGAATCAGCAATCATAGCTGCAAACACCGCTTCGGAAACAACTTTATCATCAACCATTGCCTTACCGCTCAGTTTCCAAACATTCCCACGTTGGCGAACGGTCTCCACGTGAAGATATACCACGTCTCCAGGAACGACGGGTTTGCGGAAACGCGCATTGTCTATCGACATGAAGTAGACGACTTTCCCTTTCGACTCCAATCCAGTGCTATGAACGACGAGCACCGCCGCGGTTTGTGCCATTGCCTCGATGATCAATACACCGGGCATGATCGGCTTTACGGGGAAATGTCCCTGAAAGTGCGGTTCTGCCATGGAAACGCATTTGATCCCGGTTGCCCGCTTCGAAGGAACGATATCCTTCACCTTATCGATCATTAGGAATGGATAGCGGTGAGGAATCATGTCCATGATCCCATTTATATCAACGGAAACGCTTCCAGTATCGGCGTCATCGCGGTTCTCGTCTTCCACAGTGCTTATTCCTTCGCAGTCCCAGTTTTCTTCGCCTTGTCTTCCGTAGCGCCAATTTCCTTCGTCGGCGGCGGCGCGAGGTTTACCTCGGGTAGTCGTTTATTAAGACGAAGTTGCGCTTCTCCCGTGATCACAATCTCAGGATTGGCGTAAATCACGATCCCTTGTCCCCTGGCGGCATTCAAAATGAGGTCTATTCCATTTTCCGAAGCGATATTTCGAACTATTTCAACCAGTTCTGCCTCAATGGCTCGCATTCCATTGGCATACATTTGATCCAGATATCGTTTTCTGCCATCAACTAGCTTTTGTAAATTTTCGGCCTTGCCGCGATACGCTTTGCTTAGTTTTTCGATTTTTTCGCGGGAAAGGTTTTTTTGTTTCTCTTGAATAGATTTTCGGTCTATCTCCAAATCGCCCTGTAATCGCTGGATTTCATTTTGATAGATTGCATGCTGCGTCGCGATTTTTTCGCGTATCGTAGCACCAGCTTTCGAATCTCGTGTGATTTGCTGAAAATCGATGATCGCGACGACCGGCGCCCGCATTTTCTCGGCTGCATTGGAATATCCCGCGATTAGAGAAGCGGTGATATAGGCACTGACAGTCACTGCAATTCGCAGTGTCCCAGACATTTTCCTAAAACCTGGTTCCGAAGTTAAACCTGAAAAGCTCTTCCTTGTCGAAATCTTCCTTTACAACAGGCAATGCAACATCAAGCCGGATCGGACCAAACGGTGACCGCCACTTCAGCCCCAAACCTGCGGAAACACGCGGTGTGGTTACATTCAAAATCGTGGAGTCGTCCTCAACGGGATCTAATAACGTGCCAATATCCGTAAATATTGCGCCTGAGAATCCTAATTCTTCCGGTAATCCCAATGGGAAACTCAATTCCGCGGTACTGGTAAAGAATGTACGACCGCCCAAGGAGTCCTCCGTACCTGATACTCTTGGACCAACACCAGAATCTTCGAAGCCACGCAAATTATCGCCACCTAGGAAAAACCTATCATTGATTTTAATTTCTTCACCAAAATCCTGAATATGGCCTACCTCACCGCCGATATTTACAACCCAATGTGTCGCAACTTGATAATAATAAGAACCGGATATTTTGGCTCTGACATACTGAGCGTCTCCGCCAAGTCCCGCTAAGTCAGTGTTTAAGCGAAATAAAACGCCATCAGTTGGTGCTTGCCGACTATTCAGCAAATCTAAGGTTAGATTTTGCCCGATTAGAGAGGTAGTCGATTTGCCCTCTTGATTGCGG
>JABITN010000111.1 GCA_018700525.1 Opitutales bacterium | reverse complement strand
CGCATCTACCATGTCCACATGAAGGATGTCTGGTGGGGTCATGGAAATGGGGATACAGGCGTGTTTGGCGGACATACGGATTTTGGCGACCCGCGACGCTATTGGGATTTCCGATCGCTAGGCCATGGCGACATTGAGTTCGAGGATATCATCGTCGCTTTAAACGATATCCAATATAAAGGCCCATTGTCTGTCGAGTGGGAGGACATTCGCATGGACCGCGTCCACGGAGCCACGGAAGCGGCGGCGTTCGTCCGTTCCGTCGACTTCCCTCCGAGCAACGTCGCCTTCGATTCCGCTTTCGATAGTGATAACCAATAAAACAAATCGTTATGAATAGAAAACTACGTATGGGAATGGTTGGCGGAGGCATTGGAGCTTTCATCGGAAATGTGCATCGCCGGGCTGACGCTCTTGACGGTCAAATAGAACTGGTAGCCGGCGCATTCTCCGCCAATCCAAAACGATCCAGGCAATCGGGTAAGGAGCTCTACCTCGATCCAAATCGCGTCTATGGGAGCTATCAGGAAATGGCAAAGGAAGAGGCGGCTCTGCCAGAAGATGAACGCATAGATTTCGTAACCATCGTCACTCCGAACAGCAGCCACTTCGAGATTGCCAGCGCTTTCCTCGAATTCGGCTTCAATGTCATCTGCGACAAGCCGATGACGTTCGATCTCGCCCAAGCTAAAAAGCTGCGTACTCTTGTACGAAAAACAGGGAAAGTCTTTGCCCTTACTCACAACTACACCGGTTACCCCATGGTGAAGGAAGCCCGGGATAGGGTAAGAAAAGGCCGACTCGGGCGTATCCTAAAGGTTGTTACTGAGTATTCTCAAGGCTACGCGGTTGGGGATGTTGAGAATGCCGCTTCCGCAAAAATCGCCTCGTGGAGAACCGATCCGTCAGTCGCCGGCGCCTCGAACTGTATGGGAGACATCGGCACGCATGCGGCGAATCTTGGGTCCTACATAACCGGACTCGAAATTGACGAGCTGTGCGCGGAACTAACGGCGTTCATCCCGGGAAGGCTTTTGGATGATGACGGAAACGTGCTGATTCGCTACAAGGGAGGAGCGAAAGGCGTTCTCTATGCCTCGCAGATTTCCAATGGCGATGAGAACAATCTCAATATCCGCATTTATGGCACGAAGTGTTCGCTCGAATGGCATCAGGAGTATCCGGACGAGCTTATCGTCAAATACGCGGACAAACCACGACAGATTGTGAGACGCGGAAACGATTATAACAGTTCGGTTGCCAAGAACAACACGCGCATCCCATTTGGCCATCCAGAAGGTTTCATCGAGGCCTTTGCCAATATATATCTCAACGCGGCCAAGGCCATTCGGGCGGAGGTGAGCGGCAAGAAGATGCCGAAAGAATTGGACTTCCCCAATGTAGAAGATGGTGTGAGAGGTATGGCGTTCATTGATACCGTTGTGAAGTCGGCCAAATCGAAGAGTAAGTGGACGAAGTTGGTAAGAACATAGGTAGTAAAATAAAATCTATAAAGTATACAAGTGCCAGTGAAATTATAAAAAGATATAGCGCAAAGCATGTAGCTGTAACAGGGGGTGCCTCTGGAATTGGAAAGGCGATGGTAGAACGATCTGCAAATGAAGGCGCTACAGTATATATTTTAGATGTAAACAACGAAGCGGCGACCACTGTGGTTAATGATATTGTCGAATGAGGAGGCCCGAGGAGATTGCCAGTTTAGGGGCATTTTTATCGACGATTGGAATAATTGGGAAACTAAACACGCACTGAGAGGATAGTATCACTTTTTGAGATACAACGCGTAACAAGCTATAAAAAAATACTTACTTAAGCTTCTCGTAGAAATGGGAGGCAACCGGTGTGCCCGGCCCGCGCTAGTGGGGAATCAATCGTTTACTTGACCGTAAAACCGTCGACAAAATCGCCTCTCAATAGAGTTATCTGTGGTTTTGATAATTCTCCACGGTCGTTTCTGTAGAGTCGCTCGGAAACGATATTGACTGCGACCTTAGCCATTTCTTCATGACACTGCCTATAACCTGAGCATCCGTTGGTAAGGGAAGACCAGTTCAAGACCATGTATCCGAAGTCATCTGGCACTTTGTAGCCAAGACCTAAAAAATAATCCAGAATTTTGGATCGGAATGCGATAATTACATCCGGCTTGTTTTCTTCATACCAGAAGTGCGTTGATTCAAAATCAGTCTTATCAAATAGTGGTTCGGGTTTCGGAATCCGTAAGATGGGAATACGGTTGTTAGGTCGAATTAACCGGTTCTGGTATTCATAAAAGCCGGCGTTCCACAAATGGCCACCCCGCATCTCATTATCCGAATCGGTAATGAATCCGATTCGTTTGTAACCACGGCGGGTCAGGTAATCGAGGATGTGCTGCATACACCGAAAGTTATCGTAAAAAACACTCGGAATCTTTCCGTAATGGTCCGAGAAACCGATGGAGGCCACAGAAAACTTTGACCAATCAAGTATGAGATTAGAGGTTGAAAAGCGCAATGGGGCCAGGACCAATCCGGAAATATCTCTGTTGATTAAGATTTGTTCTATTCGCTCGGCGGAGTAGTAGGACAAATCGAATTCCAGGAAATCAAAATCAAATCCAAAATCTTCCGACCTGGTTTTAGCTCCCTCAAGAAAACGGCTTACTATGTGCCATTCCCTCCGTTTTTCCCGCTGTTGCTCATCATAAAAAGTGCTCAACAGCCCTATGGTCGCCATCTTCCCGTTCAGATTCTTGATGCGCCTGACTCGGGACATATTGGCGCTTATCAATGGATTCATGTGATAATCCATTTCCGCGGCTAACCTCTTTATTCTTTGCCGTGTACACTCTTGTAGTTTCGGGCTGTTCCTCAAGGCTAGCGACACCGTGGCCTTGCTTACACCGGCTTTCTCGGCAATATTCGCTAAAGTCGTATGACTGGATGGATGTCTATTAGGCACTCTAAATTAGTACTGAGGATGGAGAGAATCTCATTGTACTAATAATGGAATTTTCCGGTCCAATGCAACTAAATTTGGTGCTGTTACATGGGAGCAACTTGTTCGGATCCCACGTTTGTAGTCATGTTTACGTGGTTATTAAAGCTTTCCAAGATAAGACGATTTTTTAGATCAGCGTGCGCCGGATCGCTCCAGAGATCGTTGAACTCCCAAGGGTCCACTTCAAGGTCGTATAGTTCCCCAAGTCCCTCATTGTGATAGACCACAAGCTTGAATCGGTCATTTCGATACATTGTGGCGAAAGTCCCGCTTCCACTTGTGAAGTGGGGATGCATGGCTTCGAAGTACTCGCTACGAACATGGGTGCGAAT
>JABITN010000105.1 GCA_018700525.1 Opitutales bacterium | reverse complement strand
GGTTGTTCTCGAATGGAGAGGACGTACGCAAGACCCAGGCTGGGATGAAGTGGAAAAACAGCGGCTTTCGGTCGCTCAGGATATCGAGGAAAGTAATATCTCTGGAGTTTTCGATCCAATGCCGGCGAATATTGTAATGGTCAGTTTGCTGGTTTGTAGCGCCGCGATGATTTTTCTAGCTTTGATAGCCGATAGTGGCCGAGGTATTATCGTGGTGTTCGCACTCGCGTTGTTGGCTATCGCAGGGATGATTTATGCTGGCGTGAAGCGTTTGATTCGCAAATCGCTGAATGCCGAGAGCGGAGGGTGAGTCGTTGGTGTAGGAACGGGTTTATCCCGCGATTCCTCATCGGTCACTTGATTCTAACCTAGATAATCGCGGGGTAAACCCGCTCCTACACCTTAATGAAAATCGATTTACCAATAAAATGAATACGAAACGTAACGGTATTTTGGCGATAGCGCTTATTGGTTTCTTGAGTATTTCGTCCGTGGTCTTCGCCGCGAATGCACGGCCAAATGTGCTTTGGATTATTGCGGAAGACATGTCTCAGGATTTGGGTTGTTACGGCAACGAACTGGTACATACGCCGAATATCGATGGGTTGGCTCGAGAAGGCATGCGCTTCGACCGCGTGTTTACTACAGGACCCGCCTGTTCTCCAAGCCGAACCGCTTTGGCAACTGGTGTCTACCAGACGACGCTTGGGGCTTACCATATGCGGTATAGCGATGAACTCCTGCCTGTGTTACCTGCGCCTTATAAAATCCTGCCGGAGTTGATGCGTAAGAACGGTTATTATTCCGGTAATATCAAGAAATTCGGAAAAACGGGGACAGGAAAAGACGATTGGCTGTTTCAGACGTCACAAAAATCTTGGGACACGAATTCGTGGGACGATCTCGTCGACAATCAGCCGTTCTTCGCTCAAATTAATTTCAGTGAATCGCATCGCGCATTCGCAAGAAAGTCGAAGTATCCGATCGATACGGATAAGATTTCGATTCCGCCTTATTATCCGGATCATCCTGTCTCGCGGGAAGATTGGGCGGGATACTTGGAGGAGGTGAATGTTGCCGACGAGCACGTGGGCGATATTTTGGCGAAACTGAAAGAAGATGGGCTGGCGAAAAATACGATAGTAATCTTTTTGTCGGATCATGGCCGGCCGATGATACGAGCCAAGAATTGGCTTTATGATGGTGGTACGTTGGTTCCAATGGTGATTCATTATCCTGAAAACGTGGATACTCCATCAGGTTTCGAAATCGGCAGTTCGAATTCCAATATTATAAGCGGAGTCGATCTGGTCGCTGAGACGCTTTTGAT
This sequence comes from Opitutales bacterium, assembly GCA_018700525.1. Taxonomy (GTDB): domain Bacteria; phylum Verrucomicrobiota; class Verrucomicrobiia; order Opitutales; family Opitutaceae; genus Pelagisphaera. The sequence goes on along the minus strand of JABITN010000105.1, from coordinate 76,637 downwards.
GACGGGGGCCTCGATTCCCGATTGGATGCAAGGTAGAAGTTTTTTGAGAAGCGATTCTCGAAGTCGGGAATATTTGTACACTGCAGTCGACCGGATTGGCGATATCGATAGTCGCAGCCGGGCGGTTCGCACGCAACGCTTCAAGTACATTCGAAATTATAAAATTCCCGGATCGGTTAACGAATCGACGACCCAGTATCGACGCGCATCGCACCCGATATATCACTTGCTGAATATTATGGGGGAGAAAGGACTCTTGCCGCCCGTCCAAGCAAAGCTTTTAGAACCGATTGCCAGTGAAGAATTGTACGACTTGGAGAATGATCCTTTTGAGATCGTTAACTTGGTTGGGAATCCGAAATTCGCTGCTATGCGTGGTCGATTCGAGCGAAACCTGACTGATTGGATTGAAAGTAGTGGAGACCGAGGTTTCGAGGAGGACAGCGATGCGATAGTCGAGCACTTTAATGCTTACGGTATCTCTACCGCGAAGCGACAAAAGGATGGTATCAAGAAGCGCCGAGCCGCTGTTGAAGCGTATTTTGAATAGGGTTTTGGTCCGAGTTTACCGAAGCAATTCGGTTGCTCCGAAAACTGAGTCTAATTCACGCGAAGCCACAAAACTCCAAGAGTTATTAGATGAAGCATAGGCTTTGTTAGTGGGATTCAAATCCGATTGAAGTAGGGAATTTCATTCGATGAGCGTCTATACTTTGTGGCTGTGAGGTTTGGAGTCTTTTCGTGAGTGAAATTGACCGTTGTCAACCGTTGACCTTTATTTAATTCGAGTTTGAGTTGGGGTGCTGAGAACTTTCCGCTGCATGTCTAACCTCGATTATATCGTAATTTTCGTATTCACCTTTGGCGTGCTTTCGGCGGGTATGTCCTTCTCGAAATCAGGGAAGAACATGAAGACCTTTTTCGCGGGAGGTGGTGCGGTTCCTTGGTGGATCAATGGTCTATCCTTGTTTATGAGTTTTTTCTCCGCTGGCACATTTGTCGCTTGGGGATCGCTTGCTTACATTCACGGCATGGTTTCGATCTCAATCCAGTGGACCATGTGTTTGGCTGGACTTGTGATAGCGGCTTTCATAGCGGCGAAATGGCGTAATACGGGGGTGCTTACAGGAGCTCAGTTTATCGGAGCCAGGCTTGGCGAAAGGGTTAAGAAAATATACACGTATTTGTTTATGGCGATCTCCGTTTTCACGAGCGGAGCATTTCTCTATCCGGTTGCTAAGATCGTTGAAGGCGCCACGGGTTTTCCGTTCGAGTATGCGGTAGTGTTTCTTGCGGTGGTGATCGTACTTTACACGGCCACTGGCGGACTCTGGGCGGTGATCGTTACGGATGTTTTGCAGTTCATAATCCTCTCTGCGGCGGTTGTCATTATCGTTCCTTTGGCTTTGGACAAGGTGGGAGGATTCAGCGGATTTTTGGAGGGAACTCCGGAAGGGTTCTATCGTTTAACGACCGATGAAATATCGCCGCTCTTTTTTATCGGTTTCGGTTTGTACAATTTGGTTTTCATTGCAGGGAACTGGGCTTATGTGCAGCGTTACACGAGCGTGAAGAGCCCGAAGGATGCTCGTAAAGTGGCACTGCTATTCGGATGCCTATACACTGTTAGTCCGGTCATTTGGATGTTACCGCCAATGATTTACAGAGTTTATAATCCTCTGCTCAATGTCGCGGCTCAGGAAGCGAATCACGCGTACATGTACATGTCGAAGGAGGTGCTGCCCATGGGAATGCTGGGTCTCATGGTCGGATCGATGATTTTCGCTACTGCGAGTTCCGTCAATACCACGCTGAACATCGTTTCGGGTGTTTTCACAAATGATATCTACAAGGGTTTTAATCCAGGAGCGTCGGATAAGCAGCTTGTGTTTGTGGCCCGTTTTTCAACGGCCTTGTTTGGTTTGCTGACTATGACGATTGCTTTGATGGTGGACAAAATGGGTGGGATTCTTGGAGTGATCTGGGCGGTCGGAGCCGTTGCTGGCGGAGCGATGTACATTCCGATGCTATGGGCTCTTTTTTCGAAGCGCCATACGGGTCGAAGCGTGCTTGGCGTTACGTTGATCTGCCTTTCCGTGAATTCATTTTTCAAATGGAGCGGGGTCTATGTCTTGACCCAAGCTCAAGCTCAGGCACTGGGAGTATTGTTGCCGTTGTTGCTTATGACGGCGTATGAGCTCTATGCCTCGCGCAAGGTCTCAGAGACACAGCAGTATTTGGATTACGAATCCGAGCGCGTGACTCGAATTGAAGCAGAGGCCCAAAAAGAGGATCGGATTGATGAGGATCGTGAATCGGATCGCGAAAACCGCCATGGGATTCGAGTTATCGGTATAGGAATTTCGGCGACAGGCGTATTGATTACGGTCTTAGGGGCGTTTTCAACGGAAGGTCGTTTCTTGGTGGTTGGCGTGGGGATGTGCGTGGCGATTATAGGTGCCGGTATCCTTAGACAAAAGAAGGAAGCTGTTACTCTCTCTTAAGAGTGTTTCAATATGATTGAAGAAGGATTTTCAAAGGAAGTACGGAAACCGAAGAGCGTTTCCATCGAGGGCGACCTAGTCGTTGTCGGTGGTGGTATGTCAGGCGTGTGCGCTGCGATTACGGCGGCTAGAGAGGGCGTGAAAGTCATCCTCGTTCAAGATCGTCCGGTATTGGGAGGCAATGCTTCGAGCGAAGTAAGAATGTGGATATTGGGAGCCACTTCGCATATGGGGAATAATAACCGCTGGTCGCGCGAGGGGGGCGTTATTGACGAGATCCTAGTAGAAAACCTTTATCGGAACCGAGAGGGGAATACGATTATCTTCGATACGCTGTTATTGGAGAAGGTGATTGAGGAGGAGAATATTACCTTGTTGTTGAATACCGCAGCGTGCGATGTGGCTAAGAGCTCGGAAAATCGAATTGAATCGGTACGGGCTTTTTGCAGTCAGAATTCTACGATGTACACGTTGTCAGCGCCGCTTTTTTGCGATGCTTCGGGCGATGGGCTGATCGGGTTCGCTTCGGGAGCCGCTTTTCGTATGGGCGCGGAAAGCAAAGAGGAGTTTGGGGAACTGTTCGCTCCGGAAAAGTCATACGGGGAATTGCTCGGACATACGATCTACTTTTATTCGAAGGATGTCGGTACGCCCGTTGACTATGTGGCTCCATCGTTCGCATTGCAGGACATTACTAAATTGCCGAAGTATCGGTCGATCAACACCAAGGAGCATGGAGCTCGGTTTTGGTGGGTCGAGTACGGGGGCAGTCTGGATACGATCCATGATTCCGAGACCATCAAGTGGGAGCTCTGGAAAATCGTGTATGGAATATGGAATTACATAAAGAATTCCGGAGAATTCCCGGATGCTCGTAACTTAACTTTAGAGTGGGTCGGAACGATCCCTGGCAAGCGAGAAAGCCGTCGCTTCGAGGGGGACTATATCCTCAAGCAATCGGACCTCGTGGAACGCCGGGTATTCGATGATGCGGTAAGTTATGGCGGTTGGGCTATCGATTTGCATCCGGAAGACGCGATTTACAAGGATCTGCCAAGTTGTAATCAGTGGCACTCGAAAGGCTCGTATCACATTCCCTATCGCTGCTTTTACAGTCGGAATATCGAGAATTTATTTTTGGCAGGACGGATCATCAGCGCCAGCCATGTAGCATTCGGCTCGACTCGAGTGATGGCGACATGCGCTCATGGAGGTCAAGTCGTTGGCATGGCCGCGGCTCATTGCGTTGCTGGAGGATTGCATCCACGAGACTTGCTGGAGTCTGCCCGCATGAAGGACCTGCAAACGGCATTGAACCGAGAGGGACAAGCGATACCCGGCGTTCCGATGGAAGAAGCGGGTAATCTCGTTTCATCGGCTCGAATCGAAGCATCCTCCTGCGATCGTTTGGATACGATTCCTTTCGACGGCGGGCCTTGGTACAGTCTTGAGCACGCTGCAGCTCAATTGCTGCCATTGAAGTGCGGAGTTGCCTATCAATTTGAAATTGAAGTTGAGAGCGATAGTGAAGCGACGTTGGAAATAAAGTTGAGCACGAGTTTAGATTCTAGAAATTATACGCCGGACCGATTGATCGAGTCGCTTGCGAAGCCACTGCAGATTGGTATTCAAAAAGTGGTATTCGAATTTTCAGGACTATTAGAAGAAAATCATTATGCTCAGCTTTCATTTCACGCGAAGGCATCCGTTCGGATTCGATTGAGCAATCGTCTTCAAAGCGGAACGATTTCAGTTTTCAATGTCGGCAACAAAGCGGTTTCCAATAATGGCGCTCAAAATCCTCCTGAAGGAATCGGATTTGAGAGTTTTGAGTTTTGGCGTCCTTTGCGGCGTCCGGATGGGCAAAATATTGCGATGAACATTGTTCCGGCAATCGAGCCTTATCATCCTGATTTATTGAAGAATGGTTCTACGCGCCCGTTTTCAAGCGGTAATTGCTGGGTTTCGTGTATGGAAGATTTTCACCCGAAAGTACACGTCAAGTGGAAATCACCAGTAAGCGTTAAACGCGTGTATTTGTATTTCGATACGGATTTCGATCATCCATTGGAACATTCGCAGCTGGGTCACCCGGAACGTGAGCTCCCGTTTTGCGTGAGCGACTATTCGCTGCATGACGCGGACGGCAAGGAGTTATATCGGAAGATCGGCAATCATCAGACGATCAATCGAATCGTCTTCGATGAAGCGGTTGATACGAGCGAATTGACGTTAAAACTGGAGCACCCAATGGAGAATGTTCCGGCGAGTCTGTTCGAAATCCGGTGCTACGGAGAATAGACCCTAGTGGTTTTAAGAACCACGGATGTGAGAGGTTTTTAACCACAGATGACATAAAGCAGCCAAGCTGCGAACAAAGACGATTTTTCTGTCCACCTGGTTTTGAACCTTTTATCCGTGCAGCGGATACCTGTTGGTCTCGCGCAGCGAGGACTCAAGTGACGAGGGCATCGAGGTACGTTGTAAATATTTTCAAAACAACGCTTCGCTTGTTGCTGCTGCTCAGCAAATAGGTTTTCCGCGATGAGCGCGACCAATAGGTTCGAGATGCAGATATTCGCAGATGAGAGTTTTCTAAGCTTGGATCTCAAGTCTTTCTCATCACCCATCTGATCCGTGATTAGTGCCTGTATCTATTCCTGGATACAGATCAGTTCGCTGATGGTTTGGGCGAAGAGCTTGCCGCTGGAGTAGGTGATGTTACTTCGAGTCCAGGCTTCGCCGAGCGGGCCTAGGTCGTTGATCGAGATGATGGCGTCTTCGTCGAGGGTCTTCGCGTTCCAATCGATGACGTAGGTCATGCCGTTCATTATTGGCACATAGAGATTCTCTCCTACCACTGTCGGTATTGGGGCGGCGAAGTGGCCCCAGCCGTTTCCTTGCGAGCGGGCATCTCCCAGTAGCTTGAATCCACGCGAATTGACCATGGTGTTGGTTTTGAACGTCCAGTAGGATGTTTTCGTGCCCACGTTAAAGGTTTTCTCTGGCTTGGATTTCAAATCGCTCTCATTCCAGATGAAGCGATCCTTTTTGTTGGGCTTTCGCAACATGCTAACGGGTAGTTGAAGGTATTCGACCTTTCCTGTATCCGTGTTCACGCGACCGAGATAGTTGTGAATGTAGCTTCGAAAATAGTGATAGTTACCCACCAGTAAGTTGGATTGGTCGGTATGTTCGGATCTCGAATTGGTTTCGATATCCATTGTTTTCGTTACCCAGTTATCTCGGTCTCTCATTCGAACGCTAACATTCTCGGAAAGGGAACCTTTTTTGGAGACTTTTCCCGAATCGATATCCACCCACCAATGTTCTTCGTCTACAATGATTAGGGCATGGCCTTTATAAATGGGCTTAGTCTGGCGGCATTCGTAGCCTTCGATTGGCAACTTCCAAATCTCGGATCCGTCTCGCGCATCGACGAGCGAAACACCAAGCGGTTGTTCGGGAGGCTCGTGTCCGCCACCTCTGCCAACGAGGAAAGCATCGCGACCATTCCCTAACTTTAGGGGAAGGGGTTGGGTGCCGATATTTCCGCCACATATGGTGGACCAGATTGGCTTTCCCGTTTCGAAATCGACCGCTTGGACCTGAGTCCATTTAGATACGGGAAGTTCTTCCTTAGGGTGTGGATAGCCACCTTTTTCATCGGGCGCCCAGTTCATTTGAACGTAGATGAGTGCGTTATCTATCATAAAAGGAGATCCGCGGTAGGCGGAAAGGGCTTCGCGTCTCCAAATGCGGTTTCCTTCCATGTCGAAGCTTTCGATAGCGCCGGAAGCGTTGAAGAATGCTACCTGCTTACCGTTGGTGACCGCGGGCAAACCGGAGCTATCTCCCCAACTGCTTGCGATTTTTAGCGGATAGATGCCTGGAATCTCGCGTTGCCAAAGCGTGGATCCGTCAATGGCGCTGCAACAATAGGCTACGACGTCCTTGGCAAGAGTCGTATTTTTCTGGACTGGTTTGTTGATAGTGAAGAATAGCTTATCCTCCCAAATGGTGACGGAGCTTTGGCCGAGCTCAGGAAGTGTTGTTTTCCATGCGATGTTCTCGTTTTGAACGACGCTCCAACTGCTAGGCGCGGTAGCATCTTCTACAATGAAATTGCCATTAGGGCCTCCCGCTTGCGGCCAGTTTTGGGCGGAAAGGCATCCGGCGAGAACGGTAAGAGAAACGAGAATTGAGATTGTAGTTTTCAAGAGTGAGGAGCGTTTTGGTTTTTAAGGTAGAATGTAGGGCTGGATACTATTTACAATAGATACTTTGTATGGTTGAATGCTAAATAAGCCACCGAATTTATCCTGATGAAAAACGTATATTTCAGTTTCTCGAAGTCCCTTTCCCGTCGTTCATTCCTCAAGGGAGTTGGCGCAAGCATGGCGTTGCCCTGGCTCGAGGCGATGACTCCGGCGTTTGCGTCTTCCGCCGCGGCTCTACCCCCGAGACGATTCGTTGCAGTAACCTTAGCGCTTGGCCTTCACGGTCCTAATCTCAATCCAGTCGAGTCTGGGAGGAATTATAAGCCTTCCCTCTACCTTTCGCAGATAGACGACCTCTTGGGCGATCTAACGGTGATTTCCGGCTCGTCTCACCCGGGCGTTAGCGGCGGTCACCAGGCAGAGGGCAGCATTCTTTCCGCCGCTCCGTATTCAAGAGCTGCAGCGTTTAAGAACTCAATTTCGATAGATCAGTATCTTGCTAAGTATCAAGGTCACCACACGCGCTTTTCTTCACTGGTATTGAACCTCAATGGCAGTAACAGCGCATCCCAGACGGAAGGGGGCAGTATGATTCCTGCCGAAGTGTCGCCTTCGCGCGTATTCAATCGCCTTTTCATTCCTGACACGCCAAAAGAGCAAGCGTTTCAGGTCGAACGCCTCAAGCAAGGTCGAAGCATCATGGACGTTGTAGCTTCTGATGCTAAAAAAGTTCAAAAAAAGCTAGGTAAAGGCGATCGCGAAAAAATCGACCAGTACTTTACCTCGGTGCGCAATTTCGAAAAGAGAATTGGGGAAGCCCAGGAATGGGCGCTTCGCGACAAGCCAAACGTGAACGCTTCCGTGCCCGTCGACATTGACAATCCGGATGCGATCATCGATCGCAAGAAACTAATGCTCGATGTCATGTTTCTAGCCCTCCAAACGGACTCGACTCGATTTATCACCGTTCACCTAAATGGCGAAGGTGGCGCAGTCCCGCTCGAAGGCGTAGATCAAGGATATCACAACTTGAGCCATCACGGACGAGACGAAGAAAAACTCGATCAACTAACTTTGGTCGAATCGGAATTGGTCAGTAAGTGGGGAGGGTTCATTCGTTCACTCAAGGAGTCGCAAGAGTCGAATGGAACGATGCTCGATACGACCAGCGTTCTCATGACGTCGAATCTTGGAAACGCCAGTTCTCACGACAATCGGAACATGCCGGTCCTTTTTGCAGGCGGTGGATTCAAACACGGCCAGCATCTCGCTTTCGACAAGAAAGACAATTATCCGCTACCCAATCTTTACCTGAGTATCCTTCACCGTCATGGCATCGATGCGAATCGTTTTGCCTCAAGTACGGGCAATATGACTGGGATGGAAATGGTTTAGGCAACGACGCAAAATCTATAGGGATAATTTGACGAAACGACAAGAGAGATGATACGCATCCTTCGATTGCTACCTTTTCCACTGTCTATTCTTTTCGCGTCTGCAAGTTATTGCAGTGCAGAAGGTCCGAACCGACCGCCGTCCTCGGTGGTCGAATTCCTCGATCTGAATTGCTATGAATGCCACAACGATGTCGATCAAGAAGGCGAGCTCGATCTAGAGTCCTTGGTTTTCGATCCAACTAATTCTTCGAGCATGAAGCAGTGGTCATTGATCCACGATCGCGTTCGAGACGGGGAAATGCCGCCGAAGGAGGAATTCGAACTTGAGCCTCAGGAACGCGACGATTTTCTATCTATCTTCGGACAAACGCTTCACGACATTTCGATGGAGCGTCGAAATGCGTATGGCCGAGTCAAGTCTCGCCGATTGAACCGTATCGAGTATGAAAATACGATACATGAATTGCTTGGGGTTAATCTTCCGCTACTCGAGCTTTTGCCGGAAGATCCGGTAAGCGCAGGGTTTAGCAACATTGCGGATTCGCAGCAGGTTTCCTATCACTTGTTGCAGAAGTATCTCGAAGCAATTGATCTCACGCTAGACGAGGCCTTTCTTCGGGCAATGAGTCCTCCATCTCCCGCTGTTGAGTCTTTGTCTATCGAATTAAGGCCGATCGAAATCGTTAACGCAGTTCCCCCCATATTCTTCTACGAGGGGAAAAAGATTTTTCTAACGAAGGACCAAAAGACTTATCGATACACGGATGGGGAGTTCGTGGATACGGGTTCGACCCTCGACTATAAGGGAACCCTTGCGAGGAATGCCGAAATTGCCGAGACGCTTTTGAGCACTCCCTTTAAGCGAGTCCTTCATCCCAGTGAGTTGGGAGTTGGAGCGGAGCGCATTCTCAATGAGAGGCAGGCTGTTTATCACGATGGGCACCTTGTCAGCTTTCCTACCACGCAAGGTTTTCACGGACGAATGGCCGGTACGGAGGTTCCCGAAACTGGTTGGTACCGGATTCGCTTTGAAGCCAAAGCTCACAATCCACCTGAAGGGCGCAATGTCTGGGGGCGAATGCATACGGGAATCTTGAGGGCGAAAGCCCCCGCTGTCTATTGGGTTGGGAAGTTCGAAGCGACTCCAAAACTAAAGGAATACGTATTCGATGCTTGGATTCGTAAAGATCATATTCTTGGAATCCAGCCGATTGATAAAACCCTCGACTGGGTCTCGGGCGAAGATATCCAGGATTTTTCGGTTTTCGAAGACGGAACAACCGGAATCGCAGTTAAAAGCTTGGAAATAGAACGGATCTACCCGGGCCTGGAAGCGTCGAAACTCAAAAATCAACTATTCGGCAAACTTGCGATCCAGGATGGCGAGCTGCTAAGCCGGCAGCCTGAGCGAGACTTGAAACGGCTTTTGACGACTTTTTCGACGAAGGCATTCCGACGTCCCGTGAGCGCGTCCGAGCTCAAACCCTACTTTGCGTTCGCAAAAGAAGAGCTCAACGTGAGCAACTCGCTCTTGAATGCCGTGAAAGCGGGGTATCGGGCCATTCTCTGTTCGCATCGATTCATTTACTTCAATGAGAATCTCGGCGAGCTGGATGACTATGAAATCGCATCGCGTCTTAGTTATTTCCTTTGGAGCTCTCTGCCGGATGAGGAATTGCTCGAGAGCGCGAAGAAAAATGAACTGTCACGACCAGGAGTTCTAAAGGCTCAGGTCGAACGAATGTTAGAGGACCCTAGATCGGAAGCTTTCGTTCAAAACTTTGCCGACAGCTGGCTTGAGCTGAGAGATATCAATTTCACAACGCCCGACGCGAAGCTTTACCCCGAATTCGATAACATCCTGATGTATTCGATGCTCGATGAAACGCACGCTTTCCTCGGTCAGATGATTGAAGGCAACCTCAGCGTCACGAACGTAATCGATTCCGATTTCGCAATGCTGAACGAACGTTTAGCCAAGCACTATGGCATCGATCGGTTCGATGGCGTTGGCGTACAGAAAATTGCGCTCAAGAAATCCGATCGTAGGGGCGGTATTCTTTCGCAAGCCAGTGTATTGAAGGTTACGGCAAACGGAACGACGACATCGCCGATCGTTCGCGGTATTTGGCTTTTGGAGCGAATCCTTGGACAGCATATCCCTCCGCCCCCAGATCAGGTGCCTGCTATCGAGCCGGACATTCGGGGAGCGGTTTCGATTCGAGATCAGCTCGACAAACACCGGTCTACAAAATTGTGCATGTCTTGCCACAAGAAAATAGACCCTCCTGGGTTCGCCCTTGAAAATTACGATGTCATTGGAGGTTGGAGACAAAACTACCGCGCGATTGAAGCCGAAAAAAAATGGAAAGACGGCCAGCCCGTCGATGCCAGTTACCATATGGCGGATGGAGAAACGTTCAGTAATATCGATGGCTTCAAGCAGATCGCACTTAGAAACCCGGAACAGATCACGCGTAATATTCTAAACCAAGTTCTGACTTACGCGACTGGAGCGACCATATCTTTCGCTGACCGAAGCGAGATCGATCAAGTGGTCGAGGCCCTTGCCGATGACGATTACGGATTCCGATCCTTGATTCACGCGGCCGTCCAGAGCGACATCTTTTTGTCCAAGTAAGAGCACGGTGGTTCTGTAGGAGTTCGTCTCGTCAAAGATCCTGAGCGAAGTCGAAGGGTTGGGGCGACACATTCTCGTTCTCGTAGCTGACAGGTCAGGGAACCGTCCTATAATTGATCAGGTCGATTATGCTAGGGGTTTCCTTTACGACTTCGCTTTGGACGTCGGTTAGGCGGTATTCACGGCCTTGGAAGCGGTAGGTGAGGTGTTTTCGAGAGTGTCCAATACGAATGCGTCGATGGGATTGGTTTCCAAATTGGTTTTTGAAGGTTGTGGCGGGTCGTGGTGGTGCGGTGGTTCGAAGGACCAGTGCTTTTCATGGTTGGCCCCTTCGCTTACCCAGCGTCGCATTAATTCTATATCTGTTGGTTTTAGGGTTTTCTCCGAATCTGGAGGAGGCATTTGCTCTTCCGGATCGGTATTCGTGATTCGGGCGATGAATTCGCTCATCTTGGGATCGCCGGGAACGATTGGGGATTCGTGGGCTGCGGATTGAATGTCGAGTCTCAGTTCGGCCTCTCGATTCTCGGAGTCAGGGCCATGGCAACTATAGCAATTGTCCGATAAGAGCGGGCTGATTACCCGTTGGAAATCAATCGTTTGCTCGGTTGCGAGTCCGTTCAGAAGTGTAACGGCGCCGAGGATAAGTATATTATGAGGGTTGGAACGCATTTCGATTGAATATCGGATTAATCATTGCGCTTTCACGTACGGGCGGGCTTATTGGTCAATGGTTGACTGAATTTGTGTGAAAAGCTTTCGGATACGAACTTATGACCCGGATATTGATGGGCAAACTTCCAAACAGATTTTTGTTTGTGTCAGCGGTTTTGCAGGGCAGAAGGAATTGGGAATGCGGTTACCGTTATGAAATCGAACGAAAAGGGTAGTCGGATCAGTATGCGTGATCTCGCGAAGGAGGTAGGCGTATCGGTTTCCGCGGTTTCTTTGGCTCTTCGAAATAGTCCGAAGGTTTCGAAGGAAAAACGAGATGAGATCCATCGGGTAGCGGATCGGATTGGGTACGTCAAAGATGGTCGCGTAACGGAGTTGATGGAGCATTTACGCTCGTATCGAAAGCTCGAGCAAATGTCGACGATCGCTGTTTTGATTTTAGATGTTCGGAAATCGGATTTGAAATCGTATCCAAGAATCCAGGCTTTTTTGGCGGGTGTCGAGGCAGAGGCGAAGGGGAACGGTTATGGAGTCGATGTTATGTTTCTTCTCGACTTAGGGGTTAGTCCCAAACGGTTGAGGAGTATCCTGATCGCTCGAGGCATTAAGGGATTAGTGGTGATGCCTTTTCAAACTGGGGTAGGAAAGCTCGATTTGGATATTTCCGGGTTTTGCGTGTCGACACCTGGATACAGTATTATCGATCCGATGCTCAATCGGGCTTGTCCTGATTACCTTCAGATGATGGATGAGCTGCTGGAGCAGATTTGTCGTTTGGGTTATAAGCGTGTCGGCTTCATTATGACTTACGGATCGGGTGGAGTGGGTCATAAGCTTTATTCCTCTTCCTTCCTCTATTACTCGGCACAGATAGAAGAGTTGCTGCGAATTCCGATTCTGCGTCGCAGGGAAATCGAGACGGAAGGCGTCGAGAGATGGTTGAAGCAGTATAAGCCGGATGTCGTTATCAGTTCGGGAAAAATCTATCGAGAGCTCAAAGATATTGGATACAGAATTCCTGAAGATTTAGGATTCGCTAGTTTGGAGATTCTAGAGGATCACAAAAAGGCTTCGGGCGTGGACCATCGTCACGAGTTGGTTGGTGGGGAGGCTCTCAAGCTGACATTCTCGGATATCAATTTGAACAATTCAGGGGTTCCTGAGAATCCGAAAGTGGTGCTCGTCGATAGTCATTTCAGGTCGGGAAACACCCTGAAGAAAGTAGGGCGGTCTCGTTACGTCGAGCTCCGAGCTTCAAAGTAGGCTGGGCCATGTTAATGCGTTTGGAAGCGTGTACAGTTTTTAGCCTAGTTTTATTTCGGTAGAGGGGATCCCTCACGACTCACCATTCTTGCTGCATACGTCGGAAACGTTCCAGCTTGTAATCTCGGTTTTTCAATTCGTCTAGCAGCCGGTTGTAAGTGTCCGATTCCACTTGGGGGGAGCGTGACATAATCCACGCTAGCTCTTTCTTAGGATGTCCTACGACGGTCGTTTCGTAGTTTTCGTCAACGTAGAGGATGTAGTACGGAGCTGTAAAGAGTCCAAAAAACCGCATTCTCCATTCCGCAGAGGTCCTCTTGTCATGAACCCAGCCAACGGGCTTGTAGGTCTTTTGCTTGCCGCCTGGCTCGTGTTTTCGAAAAGCGTAAGTGGTGTTTATCTTTCCATCCTCTCCCAGTTTGTAGGTCTCCGTAGCATTCACAGCGTTCTTGTCGAGAAACGTGGGGGTGAAACCGTGAACGTACCACTTGCCGAGAAAGCGCTTCAAATCCACGCTATCCGCGAGCTTTTGATTGGGACCAGCGATATCAACATTGGATCGGCATGCAGTTAGTCCAATGAGTAGTCCGGTAATTAATACAAGGGGCTTATACATCCTTTTCATAGGATTGACTATGGCCAATCTGAAATTTTACTCAATAAGCGAATTGGTTCATGAGCGATTCGTAATTGTTCATCGATTGTCCAATGTCTATAATGGATCGACAGTCGAAGCCGCAATTTTGTAACCTACTCACGGTTTGTCTTTTAAGAGTTGTCCGCAATTGGGTGAAAAACGGGCAGTTTTTAACTATTGAACAGTTTATGAACAATAATATGGTTTTGAACTGCTTCTTTTATTGTTCACGCGGGTCGAAATTCACCAATATTGTTAAAGTTAAGTAAGTCAAATGACCATATCTGAAAATACAGAATTGCCCTACTTTGAAGTGGGTGCAGTATCGAAAATAACGGGACTTTCAGCGAACACGCTTCGTACTTGGGAGCGCAGAAATTTCATCCAAGCCAGTAGCCGCTCTGCGACAGGAAGAAGACGGTACTCGCAAGAGCAGGTAGAGATTCTTGCTCTTATGAAAAAGCTTACAGGGATGGGCGACGCTATCAGTTCTATAGCGACCCTTAGTTTGGGTGAATTACGCAGCAGATTGCTCGAATACCAAACAAACCAAACTGAAGCGTCGTCGGCCCGCACTACGGTTGTCCGTATTTTACCATTCGGCGAGCGAGCGAAAGATTGGGTTTCAATTCTCCCTGCTCAGTTCAAATATGTATCAGAGAAAGAGGGAGCCCCCGATATAATCGTGATTGCTGTGGACGGGCCAATTGCGGAAAGCAGAAGAACGGTGACGATAGTCAGCCACGAAAACCCAAATACGCCGATCGCCATTCTGTATGACTATGCTCCACGCGAGCTTATACAGCAGTTTTCCGTTTCGGGCTATTTTCTCATTCGTATGCCTTGCTCCACAGAATTGCTCACGCATTACCTACATGCGGCCATGGTGAATGCAACTCACCAAAACGCGCCGATGGACGGGCCGGATGATAACGGGATCCCGTCTGTTCCTCGAGTGTTCTCGGACAAGCAACTTGCTACGATCGCAACGTCGAATCCCAACATAAGGTGCGAGTGTCCTCATCACATTTCCGCGCTGGTAGCCAGTCTCGCCTCATTCGAGAACTATTGCCGCCGTTGCGAAATTGAATCTCCTGCGGATGCCGACGTGCACACCTACTTAGGTTCGGAAATAGCTAAAGCTCGATCGATTGTTGAGAATGCCCTTTTGTATTTGTGCGAGAAAGACAATTTGGTTGTACCCTCTGATTGAGAATGAAGGAGAGCGTCGCAGTTATTGGCTCCGGTATTGCTGGAATGGCCGCAGCTTACTATCTACGTAACCAATTTGATGTTACGCTTATAGAAAAAAATAGCTACGCCGGTGGGCATACGAATACGGTGAACGTTCATGAGTCGGACAGAAGTATTCCGATTGACACTGGTTTTATGGTCTTCAACGAAACGACATACCCCAATTTGGTACGTCTGTTCAGTGAATTGGGAGTGATCAGTTACAATACATCAATGTCATTCGGAGTTCGGAATATCGATACTCGTTTGGAGTATTCATCCACTGGATTCGCTGGGTTTTTCGCTCAGAAAAGAAACTTAGTAAACCTCCGGCACTGGAATCTCTACAGTGAGATAACCAAATTCTTTAAGGCAGCCGATGAACTGATACTTCGAGGCCCCGAGCCTCGGTATACAATGGCTGAGTTCGCAAAGGATTATTCTTTAAGTCGATCGGTGATGAACGATTTCATCCTTCCGATGGCAGGTGCGATATGGTCAACGCCCCCTGAAGGCATCCTGAATTTTCCAGCCCTGCCATTGCTCCAGTTTATGCAAAACCACAGGATGCTTGGCATTGGCACTCAATTACAGTGGAAAACCGTCGAAAGCGGGAGTGAGCAATACAAGCAGAAGCTTTTGGCTCGCCTGCCAAACGAGGCGTTGCTGAGTCAATCGATCGCCAGTATCCATCAAGATAATGATACGGCATACTATTGCGATGAGTGCGGGCAGAAACAAACCTATGACTATATAATCGTGGCAACGCATGCCAATCACGCTCTCGCTCTTTTAGGGGACCCCAGTTCTGCGCAGAAAAGCGCTCTTTCGGCCTTCAAGTACAATCGCAATAAGGCGGTTCTGCATACCTGTGATTCGGTAATGCCGCGAAGTAAGAAAGCATGGGCATCGTGGAACGTACTTCACTCTTTGGATTCGACTGGAAATTCGAAATCATCCACGCACTATTGGATGAACAGTCTCCAGAATTTGGAAACAGACGTAGATTATTTTGTGAGCATCGACTACGACGGTGAAATTGACCGCGAAAAAATACGTTTTTCAACCACTTACGAGCATCCACTCTTTGACGAAGCTGCTACACGTGCGAAGGATAGATTGCCTGGGCTCAACACGAACAGTCGCATTCGGTTTTGCGGCAGCTATTTTCGCGATGGTTTTCATGAAGACGCCCTTTGGTCTTCCCTAAAACTGGTGGATGAGTTGATCGATGAGAAAGGGGGTAAACGTGAATTCCTGCCTTTATAAATGCAGCATCGCCCACCGCCGGAGCTCACCACGGAAACACAGCTTCAAGTACAGTATCTTTATGTTTTACTTGGATCTCGACGAACTGGAAATGCTGGATAAATCCAAGCGTCTTTTGGGGCACAATCGATTTGCTCCCTATTCTTTCCACGACTCCGATCATTATCAGGTTAGGAGTCTTCCAATTCGTGGGAGCATCGAAGCATTTTTGAAAGAGAAGGGCCTCCATGATGAAATTGGCAAAATTCACCTGCTGACGCATCTCAGAACCTGGGGGCATGTGTTCAATCCCGTATCTTTCTATTTTGTATCCAATAGGGATGGCGAATCGATCTGCTCAATCGCTGAAGTTGGAAACACATTTAATGAGCAAAAGATGTTTCTGCTGCCCTCCGATTCAAAGGGAATCTCTCAAGCCGTTCAAAAGAAAGAGTTCTATGTGTCACCTTTTAGCGACTTGGATACGTCGTTTCATTTTCGACTCAGTGCTCCACAAGAATGCCTGCGCTTAAGTATTAATCAATCGAAAGAGGGGAAGACCTACTTTCGCACAGCCTTATCGGGGAATCGTGCGGGACTAACAGACTGGAACCTAGCACTCTATGCTATTCGTTTTCCTTTGATCACTCTGAACATCGTATTCGCGATTCATTGGCAGGCATTTGTCCTTTATTTAAAAGGCATTCGCGCTCGCCCCAAAGCGGCGAATCCACATCAGCAGACGGGTGTAAGGCCCTATATCGTAAATCATAATCATCCCATATATTGAAATTATGAAATTTTCGTACCAGAGTATTGTTCTAAAAAACCTAGAGAAGGCGCAAATTGGAGGCGCAACCGTTCGTTTACCGGATGGCTCGTCCCTGGTTTTCGGCCAATCAAGCAAAGCTCACACGCTCGAGCTCCAGGTTAAAGACAAAGCGTTCTTCAGAGAGATTGTACTCAAAGGAGGTATTGGTTTAGGAGAGGCTTACCAGCGCGATTTCTGGCGTTCGAATGACCTAACGGGTATTCTCCAGTGGTTACTCGTAAACAGTCCCTTTATTGCCCCGAAAATCAGTCCGATGCTCGCTGGCTTGGCTCGAAAAGGAAATCAATTTTTGGATACGTTTCTTCACTTCAAGAACCGAAACACAATTGCGGGAAGTCGGGAGAATATTCACGCTCATTACGATTTGGGGAATACGTTCTATGCTACTTTTCTCGATCCCAGTATGACCTACTCCTCCGCTTATTTTACTAGTCCGAACGATTCTCTCGAAAAGGCTCAAGAGGAAAAGTATGATCGTCTGTGCCGCAAACTAGGGATCAATTCACTGCATCACGTGTTAGAGATAGGCTGTGGATGGGGAGGGTTCGCCATTCATGCAGCGAAGAATTATAACTGCTGTGTTACGTCCACAACGATTTCGAAAGAGCAGTACCGCGAAGCCACTCGACGGGTTAACGCAGCTGGGTTGCAAGAGCGCATCCATGTCACAATGACCGACTATCGAAAGCTCGAAGGAAAATTCGATAGAATTGCTTCCATAGAAATGCTTGAGGCGGTGGGTAAGGAATTTCTGGGGACGTACTTTCAGCAAGTGGAAAACTTGCTTGAACCCGATGGCTTGGCCGGTGTTCAAGTCATTACCTGTCCAAACCCACTATACGAAGACTATAGTAAACGAGTTGATTGGATACAGAAGCACATTTTCCCTGGGTCCCATCTGCCGTCCCCTCGAGCACTTATCGAGAACGCAGAAACTCACGGTCAGTTGGAAACCTACCATATGGAGAGTTTCGGCGTTCATTATGCGAGAACGCTGCGGGAATGGAGAATCCAATTTCTGAAGTGCTGGGATAAAATTAGCCGACAAGGATTCGATGACGCGTTCAAGCGAAAGTGGGAATACTATTTGGCCTATTGCGAAGCCGGCTTCCTGGAGCGGCACGTCAACGTATGCCAGCTCATTTTAGGTAGAGCGGACGAAACAGCCTATTCTTACGAGTCGGCGCATCGTGAAGAAACTCTCTCGCCGCAGTTATTCAGATCTCTTACTGCTTTATGAAACCGCTGTTTCATTTCTTTGTATGAACCCAAAAAGAATTGGGATCCCGCCCATCGATGTTCAAGCAATCTCCAATTGCTTTGACGACTATCGAGCCTATCAACGAGAAACCAACAGCTTCTTTCCTTAGTTTCCCCGAGGAGCCTGAAAAACAGTATCCTTAATTTAAAATCCGTACATTCTTATGAATCCTATATCACTCGCCGAAAACGGCTTTCTGCCATACTGGTTGCTGCGTTTTGGAATACGTCAACGCGTTGGACAAAAATTAGTTATCGAGAAATCGAAATCTCCCGAGGAACGGGACCGTTTTGCTCGAAGTCTCGCATCAAGTCAGATTGCACAAGATACGGAGGCCGCAAACGAGCAGCACTACGAAGTACCTACTGCATTCTACAAACTCGCTCTGGGGCCACATCTTAAATACAGTTCCGCCTACTGGCCCGAAGGTTGTAAGTCGCTTGCCGAAGCTGAAGCGGCAGCTCTTAAATTGATTGAGGAACGCGTTGAATTGTCCGACGGACAATCCGTCCTCGATCTCGGGTGTGGTTGGGGGTCCTTTTCCCTCTGGGCGGCTCCTCGCCATCCGAGCTCAACTTTCCTCGCGGTATCGAATTCCCATACGCAAGCGACCTTTATTCGCGAAGAAGCCTCGCGGCGCGGAATTAAGAATCTGAAGGTTGTAACCTGCGACATCAACGAATTTGATCCGAAAGCGCAATTCGACCGAATCGTATCCGTTGAAATGCTCGAGCACGTGCGCAATTACGAGAGCCTCTTCGCTCGTATCGCTTCATGGATGCAGGATGATTGCAAAATGTTTGTCCACGTATTCTCTCACCGAAAATACGCCTATGCCTACGAGGCGGATAATCCCAGCGAGTGGATGGCGAGGCATTTTTTCACAGGAGGTATTATGCCCTCCCACGCTCTGCTTCCCAGTTTCGATACGCATCTCAAGCTTCAAGAGTCATGGCAGCTCGATGGCACGCACTATCAGAAAACATCCGACGCTTGGCTCGATAACATGAATCGCCATCAGGATGAAATTCATACCTTGTTCGAAAAGACCTACGGCGCGGAGAATGCCAATCGATGGATGTGGCGCTGGCGCCTTTTTTTTATCGCTTGCGCCGAATTGTTTGGATACAAAAACGGATCGGAGTGGGGTGTCTCTCATTACATCCTAGGCAAAAAGATTAACCCGTAGTGTTTTAATAGATGTTAATAATCATTAGCTTTCTCTTCATCCATTGGTACGCCAGTGTCTTTGCCCAAAGCTTTTTCTTGCACCGGTATATGGCTCATCGAATGTTTACGATGAGTGTTTTCTGGGAGAGATTTTTCTACCTGGGTACGTTTGTCACGCAGGGCTCGTCTTTTTTGCATCCCAAGTCCTACGCTCAGCTCCATCTCGAGCATCACAAACATAGCGACACGAAAGAGGATCCTCACTCGCCGCATTTTTTTAAGGATGTTGTTGCGATGATGGTTAGCACTGCTCGAGTCTACATGGAGTTCAAGGGCGGCAAACGGCGATCGAGTTCTCCCTACATCGAAGGACTGCCAACTTGGGGCGTTGTCGATCGGCTAGGTAATAATCATTTCGTTCGACTGATGTTTTGCGTCGCTTACACGTCAGTGTACGTGGCTTTCGCGCCGAGCCTGTGGTGGTACTTATTACTTCCCATTCATTTTCTGATGGGTCCGATTCATGGAGCTTTCGTGAATTGGTGCGGCCACAAATACGGATATCGAAATTACGCGATTAACGATCAATCGCGCAATACCTTCATTTGGGATGTGCTTTTCGTTGGAGAGACTTTCCAGAACAATCACCATAAATACCCTAACCGCCTCAATTTCGCTACACGTTGGTACGAGCTCGATCTCGCCTATCCGGTAATCTGGACATTGAGCAAAATGCGCGTTCTTACTCCCCGTTAATCGACATTCGATGCGACGATCTGCGATTCTTTATGCAATATGCTGTCTTACGTTCCTTGGAATCGCGAGCACTCGCTTGACGGATTTCGAACCCAATGCGCGAACGAGTTATAAGCATTTTGGACTTTTTCATGTATTCGACCTTACATTCTCTACGTACTCCATAAATCGGGAAAGCGATCCATTGGGCAATTTCCCAAAGTCATTGGAATTCACTTACTCGCGAAAGATTAGCCAAGAACAACTGATTCAAGCGGCTGAAAAAATTCTTCGCAATTTATACGAGGAAACGGTATTAGAAACAGTTTCTCTTAGAATGGAGGCGCTCAATGCGGCCTATCGTGAAGTCGGCTCGGGAGATTGCTATACGTTACGCTATTATCCCGAAAAAGGAACGACGCTGAGCCTGAATGACAAGGAACTCATCACGATTGACGGCGATGATTTTCAGGGAATTTATTTCTCGATCTGGCTCAGCCCTCAATCGCCTTTTAATCTGCGGCCCATTTAGGATTAGGTTGTCGATCCAGCAGTACTGATCGTTTGAAGCGAACGTCGTGAGTAAGTGCCATGGGCCACTGCCACGGGCTCGGAGTTGTTGTTTATTGGCGGCTGTAGCATCGAGCAGCGTTACTAAATGTTCGGACAATCTCTTACATATGCTAACGTTTATGAAATGCGTCCTCTGACAAAAAGGAGTGGCGGATTAACGTCGGCGTATCCGAGCTAGAGAGTTAGGGCGGGGGAAGGGCTGGTGAAAGACGTTTAATCCGACGAGACGAGAACGTGAACTTCGAAAGACTTGAGGAACCAAGGAGTGAAGGGTCCGCTCCAATAGACCGCGTAAGGTTCCCCAGCTAAAATGATTGAATCGTTTGATTCAACCCATTCCAGGAGCTTCGATTTGGCTTGGTCGTAGTTTGACTTGCTGTAGGAGCCTCGGGAGCCTATCGACGCTACTTTTCGTTTAGGGACATCGACCACGGTCACGCGATCATTTCCATTTGTCGCTTTCTCCTTTTGATCCTCGGCTACCCAGAAATACATTTTCCCTGGCGCGATTTGCACTTCGACAGGAGTTGTCATAGATATTCCGTTTTTTTGAATGTAGGAAAAGAGGGGTCTGAAAAGCTGATTGGATCCTTCGAAATAGTCTCCTTCGCTCTTCGATTCCAAAAGCCTCCCTGCCGGGAGTTCCTTGATTTCTATTGATCCTGATGGGGTCTTTTCAAATGCTTCGCTTGCCATTGTTGTGGTCATTAGGAAAGTTAGTCCGAACCCGAGGATTAGCACAGTAAAGGTGAGAGAGCGTTTCATGTAGTGGTTTTAGCGGGCGTTTAGTTAGTTGTTTAAAGGTGCCATCGGGTGGCGGAGTTGGAGTTAAAACAAAACTTTACAGAATTAGAGCGGGGTTGAAAGGATCTTCGATGTATGAATAATTTTTGAACAGTATTTTGGCCGTTCAATTAATGTTCAATAATTGTCAATTAGAGTAATTTAAGAAAAAGTAAGAGATGGTTTTATCTGCTCTGAAGTTTGATTGTTTGGTGGTCGGCGCTGGTCTTGGAGGAATCGCAGCGGCGAGGAAGCTAGTCGAAGCGGGAGTTTCGGTTTGCATTCTCGAAAAGAGCCGGGGGATAGGCGGTCGGCTGGCAACTAGACGATTAGATGGGGAGTCTTTTGACCACGGGGCCCAGTTTTTTACTACTCGCAAAAAGTCATTCGAAAAAGAGGTTGAGCAATGGATCGCAAACGGTATCGCTCAGAGTTGGTTCGAAGAGTCTGGTCACGTCCGGTACCGTGGAGTGGGAGCGATGAATTCAATGGCCAAGCAGCTTGCGGCAGGGCTCGACGTGAGGCGTGAGCAGAAGGTGGATTCAATTAGATTTGCAAACGGCGTGTGGACGGTTCGCTCGGAGAAGGATTCGTTCGAATGCGAGCGACTGCTTCTAGCGACCCCGGCACCGCAAGCAGTAGCTCTTCTTGAGTCGGGCGAAGAAACGTTTGGTGCTGACTTTCTCGATACCCTTAAGACAATCGAGTACGAAAAGTGCATCTCGTTGATGTTACTTCTCGAGTCCGAACTAAATCTCTCGGATTCGGGATTGATCAAAGGCGAGCCAGGGGAGCCTATTGCGACCATAACGGAGACATCGATCAAGGGTACTACAGGGCGTCCTGGTATTGTGATTCAATCGGGATCGGAGTTTGCGGAAAAATATTTTGGAGAGCCTGCTGATTCGATCTCCACTGCATTGTTGGGTGCTTTGCCTTTTCAAGATAAGTTAAAGGTAGTGGACATGTCCCTACAAAAGTGGCGCTTTGCCAAGCGAAAGGAACATGGACTGAGCGCGGCGTTTTTAAAAAGCGAGAATGAGCCCCTGTGGCATGCGGGGGACGGTTACGTTGCCGCTAGAGTTGAAGGGGCTTATCTTTCGGGTATCAAGGTTGCGAATTCGATTATCGAAAGTTTTAGGAAAGCGGGTGAGTTAGCCTAGAATTCGGATTGTTAAGTGATTGATTGGGGGGTGGCAGTTAAGTTTAGGCGTTTGAACTTTGGAGTTGGCTACCAAGAGTGATTTTTCGATAAAAGCGGTTGTTCTTGCACGCATTTAAACTCTCTTGGCGTAAATCGTTGCTGGTATACGTCTTCAGTAGTTTAAGAGCCTAGGACAAGGCGCTTTGTTGATTTTAGACTGTTTTTGTTGATTCATTTAGGTCCTAAGGTGAAATCCCCAATCAACCATTTCGTCATCGAGATAAAATG
Organism: Opitutales bacterium; assembly: GCA_018700525.1. Lineage (GTDB taxonomy): Bacteria > Verrucomicrobiota > Verrucomicrobiia > Opitutales > Opitutaceae > Pelagisphaera. Next base: position 54,033 of record JABITN010000105.1, on the reverse strand, counting down.
TAAGATAGACGATAACCACCTGCAAGGGAGCGTCATAGCTAAAAGCACATAGACTCTAAGAAATCCTGTTAAAATAGAATTAATTTTTTTATTGCATTTTTTTAGGAAGGCTATTTTGGTCCATCTACACAAGCTAAGCCAGTATACCCTCTCCCCCCCTATGGCAGGCTCAAATAAGAGCCAGGCCTAAATTAAACCTCATAAAATATGCAAGTAGTAGACAGTATAATCGGTTTCCTGAAAAAAGTAACTGAACTCGGAGTAGCGTTCTTAGCGTTAGCAGTAGTTCTCCAAGTTGTATTTGGCACGGATGTCGCATTCTTGAAGGTAGATGTAGTTGGCAACTTAACTTCGGTTATCCAAAGTTTGGGTGATGGAGGATTGGTTGGTTTGATAGCCGCTGCTATTCTCTACAGTGTGTTGACCAAGAAGTCTTAAACTTTTAGGCGTCACTGAGAAATTCTCAGTGGCGCTTTCCCTTTTGGGGTATTTCGGTGGAAGTGAAAACCGAATTTATAGTGGGTTCGGGCGATTCAACTATTCGATCCGTCAATCAGGTTGATCGCGGTATGAAAATATTCAACCAAGACGTTTCCCACTAGCAATTTTAGATCAGTTGTGTTTATATTTTTATGTTGACGACTGAAGGTCGTATCCCAGCGAAAATTCATTTGCCAGATACGTATTTGGAGAGGCATGGCCTTTCTGCTTTTCCCGGCTCATCCGCAAGGGATAGATTATTACCTCGGGCAACTGCATCTACTGGATCTAGAAATTGCAAATTTCCTTGGCCAGTTTCGAAGAAGAAGATCTGCTTGAATCTACGATCATCGTATTCGTGATCGACAATGGAGGGTAGCTCGTGGCTTATGCCAACAATGCCCCTTCGAATGGAGGGAATACTCCTTGCTGGAAAGAGGTCTAAGAGTATCTATGGTGTTTTCGCTTTCCGGAGAAAAAAGTGCTAGCGGGCGAATGGGACGTACTAGTCAGTCTTTTGGACGTTTATCCGACTATTTGTGGGTTGGTAGGAATCGAAGCATTCGGCGATCTAGATCGGGTCGATCTGTCTGGTCGACTAGCCGAATGACTTCATGCGAGCGATGAACGGTCGTTGTATTTGGATACTGAACACCAGCAAGCAGTTCGTCTAGGAAAGTAGCCTCATGACGCGTTGATTTTGGTTCATTATGGATTTTCGGCTCGGAGAGACGACTTACATTTGGCTTTTGTAGGATGGGGAGCTTGCACGTCAGGGGCACGTTGTGTTTTTGTCTCATCTGAATTTGCTTTCACAGTACCTTAAGGAATGCAGACTGCCTGAGTTTGACTCAGTTTTAATATGAAATTAAAACGACCCCTTCTTCTATGCCTCGTGTTTGTCTCTGTCTTCCGGAGCAATGGCGAGGATGCCGATTCTCTACTACTCATCAGCGGCGTCTATCCGCACCTGACGACTTATGCTGACAACGGAAATTTGGGTAATCGACTCAATGAGTGCGGAATCGGAGCGGTCGTGCCCTGGGCTGGGAAATTGTGGTTGGTGAATTACGCGGCCCATGAACCGTTTGGAAGCGATCACAAATTGTATTCTATCGGTGAAGACTTGAAGCAAACGATTCACCTGGAAAGCGTGGGCGGTACGCCTGCAGGTCGAATGATTCACAAAGAGTCGAATCAACTTTTGATGGCTCATTACGTCATTGATCAAGCTGGGAAGGTGAGGGCGGTTTCGCCGGATATCATGCCGGGAAGAATAACTGCCTTCACTCGTCACCTAAAAAATCCGGAGAATTGGGTCTATGTGGTTGATATGGAGGGTATGATCTATGAGCTGAACGTGTACAGTCTGGAAGTACGAAAGCTCTTTCACAAACCAATGCCTGGGTGGCACGCGAAGGGGGCTTATGTCGCCCAAGGGAAATTGATAGTGGCCAATAATGGCGAGCACGTGGGAGGTTCTTTCCGAGCAGGAGTTTCAGATGAGGAAGCCAAGGCGATCTTGGCGCGTATTAAGGCTAAGAGTGAAGATGAACGAGGCTCTCTGTCGTCATGGGATGGCGAATACTGGGAAGTGCTCGAGCGCAAACAGTATACCGACGTGATGGGTCCCGGAGGTTTGCGTGGGAATTCGAATGATACCGATCAGGTCTGGTCGATTGGTTGGGATGATCGTGCGCTTAGGCTTAAGGTAATGGACGATGGGCAGTGGTCGACCTACCTGCTGCCTAAGGCTTCATTTAACAACGATGCCATTCATGGCTGGTATACGGAGTGGCCGCGTATTCGCGAGCTGAGCGGCGGTAAGTGGATGATGGATATGCACGGTATGTTCTTTGACTTTCCGCCGACCTTTTCTGCAAGCAATTCGGCGGGCCTGTCTCCGATTGGCAGTCACCTGCGCTACGTTCCCGATTTTTGCGATTGGAATGGTCGATTGGTACTCGCTACGGATGAAACCTCGATTCAGGGAAACCCACGAGCGGGGCAGCCGCAAAGCAATCTATGGTTCGGTACACGAAAGGATCTTAAGCATTGGGGCCCGGGTTCCGGCTACGGCGGTCCGTGGATTAACGAGCCGGTCGCTGGTAACGTCCCTAGCCTGCCGTTTCTGGTAAATGGATTCAAAGAGCGAACGCTTCACTTGGTCGTTCACGATCAGAAGAATGTGACGATTACCATTGAAGTGGATTATAAGGGAACTGGGAAATGGGAGAAGTATAAGGAAGTATCCGTTTCCGGATACGTTCCGATTGTGCTTCCGGAATCGTTCCAAGCGCAGTGGGTTCGCCTACGCCCTAGTCGCGCATGTATCGCTTCTGGCTATTTTCATCAATCCGATGCGAATTATCGCTCCTCTGGCGAAGGTCGGAAATTGTTTTCGGGTTTAGCGGACCTGGGAGAAAAGGTGGTTAGTGGTTCCTCTCTGTATGCACTGAGAGAGTCCCGAAATCTGGCGGTTAGTGACTTAAAGGGGGTTACAAGCGAATTCAGTAAAGAGAAATTTACGTTTGTCAGTGGTGAAGACCTGGGCCTCGAGGTGAAAGAGCATCTTAGCATGAAGCCGAAGTTCTACGTGGACGAAGCTTCCGTCGTTGTTGAGTCGCATGGAGAGCGTCTGCGACTGCCGAAAGGGGACGCCGCCTATGATCAGCCGTTCTCGTTTGGCTGGCCTCGTTCTTATCGTGAAATCGAGTCGGAACGAGAGTTGGCCAATATCCACGGTACCTTTTACGAGTTACCGCTGGTAGTAAATGACAAACCTCCCTTGTTCCAGAAATTACGCCCAGTGAGTAGTCATCGAAAGCAAATCGGCGATTTCGCATCGTGGAATGGAATGCTTGTCATGACCGGTGTGGGCGCAAAGGAAAAGGAAAGTTTGCATGTCTATCGAAGCGAAGACGGAAAGGAAGCCCTCTGGTTTGGTGGAATCGATGACCTTTGGAAGTTAGGCAAGCCGGTAGGCGTCGGTGGTCCATGGAAAAATACGAGAGTCAAGGCAGGCGAAGCTTCCGATCCGTATTTGATGACAGGATACGATAAGAAGAGCCTCGTCCTGTCTGTAGACGAACCGACAGAAGTAACGCTAGAGATCAATTTCGACCATCACGGATACCATGTGTACCGCACCTGGAAAGTGACTCCTGGAAAAGCGGTTAGATTTGAATTCCCCAAGGCTTTTAGCGCCCACTGGGCCCGCTTAGTGGCGATTGGCGATTGCGTGGCATCGGCTGTGTTTACTTACGAGTAGGGGGGCGAAAAAGCTCTTCGACCGGATCATCACAAAGATCAAGCACTGACCCTTTTGGAATTCTGCAGCTGCAGTAAATTTGTGGTATAAGGATAGTCGTTGGGATGAGGAAATTGGCGAAGCTGGCGAGACTAATTATGACGGAATACTGGTCAACCCCATGACAGGGGCGCTGCACGGAGATATACTGGAAAAAATGGCCGAGGTCGCTTTTCAAACAGCATTGGATGGTTTTCCTGTCCCTGAGCTTCGTCAATACCGGGCTAATTTCATCACCAATTATACCTTCAGCGATGATACTCCTAGCTTCCTGAAAGGGTTTAGCGTCGGTGGAGCCATTCGCTGGGAAGACAAAATGGCTGCAGGCTATGGATTGAAGGAAGATGACCTGCTAGGATGGAAGCAAGACCTCGACAATATATATTACGCTCCGGCAGTTCCTGGGAATTTGTTAGATCAGCCGCTCGTTACGGTTATAAACCCAGAGTTGCCAATGCTATACGCATACTTCTCGAATTGGAGAAACCATAGGGGGCACTTTTGTGGAAAGAGATACCTATGTCATGTTTGAGGTTAATAATAATGCCTGCCTAATGCGATAGAAAATGTTGGGGGGATTTGGATCTCGTAGATCGGCAAGATATGATAAACTGTTGAAAACACTAGAAATATGAAGCGAAACCAAACACAGAATTTTTTCCCAAAACTTTCGTTCTTAGCGTCTCTTTTTGCCTTGTCGGTCGCGAGTGCGGCGAATGAACGTCCTAATATTCTATGGATTTTCGCCGATGATGCCTCTCGGCATATTGGGCCTTATGGCGAGACGGTCATCGCCACCCCCAATCTGGATGCATTGGCGGCTCAAGGAGTGACCTTCGATTCTGCATTCGTGACGGCGCCCGTTTGCTCGGCTAGTCGTTCGGCCATGATTACGGGCATGTATCAGTGGAGTATTGGCGTTCACAACCATCGCAGCCAGACCGATTCCGGAAAGGGGATGGGAAGCGACCTTTATCTGGAGAGCTATCGCTTGCCGACGAGAATGGTACCAGAGCTTTTTAAGAAGGCGGGCTATTACGTCGCTTTGAATTCCGGGGTCAGCCCTGAATCGAGACGCGGCAAGACGGACTACAATTTCGTCTGGAAGCACTTTGAATACGATAGCAATCACTGGATGGGTTGTCCTGAAGACAAGCCCTTCTTCGCTCAGTTGCAGCTCAAGGGCGGTAAAAATCGAGGTGATAACAGCGGCAGCGTCGATCCTGAGAAAATGGTCCTCCCGCCGTATTATCCACAGGACCCTGTTTTGAAAGAGGATTGGGCTCAGTATTTGAATTCTTGGCTGAAGGTGGATCGAGAAGTCGGGGAAGCGGTAAAGCAGTTAAAAGATGCAGGACGCTTGGAGGATACCGTTATCTTTTTCATGACGGACCATGGGGTCAGCCACTTGCGTGGAAAACAATTTCTCTATGACGAGGGTATTCGGGTTCCTTTGATCGTTCGTCTTCCCAATGGGAATTTGGGGGGAACCCGGCGAGATGATTTTGTTAGCCAGATCGATGTTAGCGCGGCCAGCCTTGGGCTTGCGGGGATTGATATTCCGAAATACATTCAGGGAAAAAACATCATGGCTGAGGATTACCAGCCTCGGAAAGTCATGTTCGCGGCTCGAGATCGTTGCGATGAAACAGTCGAGATTGGCCGAAGCGTTAGCACCCCACGTTTCAAGTATATCCGGAACTTTCTCTCCTACCTTCCCCATGCCCAACCAAACCAGTACAAGGACGGGAAGACCATCATGAAGACAATGCGCGGTTTACATAATGCAGGTAAACTGAACGAACTCCAGGCTCGCGTTTTTAATCCTACTCGTCCCGTGCAGGAGCTTTACGACCTCAAGAAGGATCCTAACGAAACCGTCAATTTGGCGGAGAACCCCAAATACCAAAAGGCTCTCACGTCGCTTCGCGAGCGACTGTATGCTCATATGGAGCGAAGCCGAGATCTGGGGCTGATTCCCGAGCCGATTCTCGAGGACCTGGGTAAACGCTACGGCAGTAAATACAAGGTCTTGAGACAGCCGAAAAATAAGACGATGGTTCGTGATCTGATCGCCATTATCGAGGCGGGAGAACGCAATGATATCGCGGCCCTGCGTATGGGTTTGAAAGACGAAAATTCAGCGGTTCGCTATTGGGCTGCTACCTGGCTTGGCGTTCAAAAGAATGTCGAGTCCAGCAAAGCGTTGATCCAGGCGACTAAGGACTCTGATCCGGCTGTTCGCGTTGCTTCGGCACTAGCGTTGGCTCGGTTGGGAAAAGCGGAAAAAGGGATCGACGTCATTTTAGAGACCATCGAAGACGACAACTGGTTGGCTGGAATGTACGCTATCCGAGCTTTGGAATGGTCTGGAGTTCGAACTCCTGATGCGCAAGTTGCAGTGGAGCTAGCAGTTGACAGTCCTTACGAATTCACGCGACGTATTGCGAGGCGACTCTCAAGTGAGTAGTCCCAGCATGGGACTATTTCTTTTTCGCTGATGTCTTGGCGCCGGTTTTTTTGGCCCATTCGTACCAGGATGTAGTGAGTTGCTTGAGGCGTTCTGGGTGAGTCTCGGCGAGGTTGTTGGTCTCGGTTCGATCGATCGAGAGATCGAAGAGCTCCCATTCATTCGTAATCTTGTCCCAGACGGCTTTGGTGTCGCCTTCGCGGTAGGCTTTGTTGCCGGACCATTCCCAGGCGTAATAGTCGTGCCCATGGCGTTCATTGCCTTCGAATATTGGCATGAGCGACTTTCCTTCTAGAGACAGGATCTTTTCGCCGTTGTGTTTTTTTGGATACGTAGCTTTTCCGATGTCTATAAATGTGGCCATGAAGTCGATGATGTGACCAGGCGTTTCGGTGAGCGTGTCGGCTTCGATTTTGCCGGGCCACCAGGCGATCATTGGCGTGTTGGCTCCGCCTTCTTGGAGCCAGCTTTTGTGGCGGCGGAAAGGCGCGTTTTGAGCCCAACCCCAAGCAGGGCCGAGAGCGACGTAGTCATCGACGGGTCCAGGGTTGCGGAGGGCGGGGTCGCGTCCGCCTGGCTCTTCGGCGCAACCGCCGTTGTCGGAGAGGAAGCAGATGAGTGTGTTGTCGTAGACCTTTAGGTCTTTGAGGGTTTGGAGGAGTCGGCCGATGTTCTGGTCGACGCAATCCACCATGGCGGCGTAGACGGCCATGCGGTGGTCTTCGAAATCGTGGTCGGCAGTTTCCCAATCATAGGAATCGGAATCGGTGCCGGAGAGCCGGTAGCGCTCGGGGTCGATCAGGCCCATTTCGACCTGACGCTCGTAGCGTTGTTTTCGCATCACCTCCCAGCCCATTTTGTATTTGCCGCGGTATTTGGCGATGTCTTCAGGCTTGGCGTGTAGTGGGTAATGAGGAGCGTTGTAGGTTACGTGGTGGATGAAGGGGCGATCGCGGTCTTCTTTTACGGAATTTGAAATGGTTTCGATCGCGTGGTCGGTGAAGGCATCCGTCGCGTAGTAGTCCTTGGGGAAGGAGTGAATGTATTGGTCGTTGTGTCCGAAGGTGCGCTTTCGGCCGCCTTTGTAGTCGGGGTCGGGTTGAACGGGGTTGAAGAAATTGGATGCCCCGTCGAGGAGGCCGTAGTATTCTTGGAACCCGCGCTTGTAGGGATGGGTGGTTTCGGAGTGGCCCAGATGCCATTTGCCGGAAAGGCCGGTTGCGTAGCCCGCCTTTTGCATTACCTCGCCGAAAGTGACCATGTTGGTTTTGAGAAGATCGCCTTCGCGTCGTGGCCAGAGTCCGGTGAGGATCGAAGCCCGAGTTGTGGTACACTTTGCGTTGTTATAGAACTGGGTAAAGCGCATGCCCTCTGCCGCGAGCTGGTCGATATGCGGGGTATCGATTTCACTGCCATAGCAGCCGATGTCACTCCAGCCCATGTCGTCTACCATGATGAGGAGAATGTTGGGGCGTTCGGCGATGCTATTTAAAGGGAACGTTGAGAGCGTAAATAGGGCTATTCGTAGAAGACGGTGCATGGAGATAAAGTTTGAGAGTCTTGGATTTGTAAACGAATCCAACACGTGTGTGTTTTTGTGGATTATGAGGGTTAGTGGGAATGGTTTTGGAAATCCAGAAAAATCCAATCGGTGGGATAAAATCTTATGAATGTGTGTTCGCTTTGGTTGAGAGCGTTTCACTGTCGGACTTAGGTTTATTTACGACTTAATGTGGGACGTGTTTGGTCGGAAGAACCTAATCGTTTCATTATCTGTATTCGCGTTGATTCTTTGTGATTTTACTGCCAGGCTGCGTATGCTTTACAATTAAATCCATTGGTTCCCCTATGAAAAAACGTGTTCTATTATTCTGTCTTTCGACCTTGCTGGTCGCTGGTTTCTCTCAATCGAATGCGGCCGAAGTTCCTGACGGTGTTTGGGTTCGCGATGGCTACGAGTTGACGGTCGTCGAGGACACGATCAAAAAACCTCGATTCATGGCATTCGATAAGGAAGGCGTTTTGTATGTCAGTGTCATCAGCGAAGGTAAGATTCTCGCCTGTCGGGATAATGACGGTGACGGGAGCTATGAATCCGTAACGCCTTTCATCGAAGGCAAGGGGGGCAAAAGCAAGCTGCAGGGGGTTCAGGTTCACAATGGCTGGTTGTATTTCGCCCAGCTAAACGCCATTTCCCGAGCCAAGGATACTAACGGTGATGGCAAGGCTGACAAGATTGAAGAAGTTCTGGGGGCAGATGATCTCCCTACCGGTGAAGAAACCGGTCATCGCTGGCGTGCCTTATTGATTCACAAGGGACGGATTTACACGCATGTGGGTGATCAGACCAATGCGACGGATGAACCGATCGAGGCTTCCGAGCGAAAAAAGATCTGGTCCTTCGCATTGAATGGTTCGGACAAAAAACTCTTTGCATCGGGTATTCGCAATTCCGAGAAATTGGTGATTCGTCCGGGAACTGACGAGATCTGGGGAGTAGACCACGATGTCGACATGATGGGATGGGCGATGGAAGGAATAAGCAGCAAAAAAGAGGCGGAAGGCCAACCGATAACTGACCATAACCCGCCCGCCGAATTGAACCATTATCAGGAAGGGAAGTTCTACGGTCATCCTTGGATTGTAGGAAAAATGATGCCCAATTTGATATTCATCGACCATCCGGATTTGATGAAGTATGCTCGGATGACCACCATTCCCGAATGGACCATGGCAGCTCATTGTTCGGCCAACTCGTTGATTTTCTATAGGGGCAATAAAATCCCGAAAGGACACGGGGATGCGTTCGTAGCGCAAAAAGGAGGGTGGAACGCTACCCAGAAGGTTGGCTACAGCCTATCTCGTATTTTGTTTGAAGACGGTCACCCTTACGGAGAGCAAAAGATGGTGAATTTCCTGAAAGAAGACGGAGAGGTTCTCGGTCGTCCGACCGACTGCGTTCAGGCTCCAGACGGATCTATTCTCTTTAGCGATGATAGCGGAAATAGGGTTTATCGTTTGAAATTTGTTGGGAAAAAGAAGTGATTTTTGGAAGTGATGAGGGCGAAGAGGGTTGTCGCCTCCTCCTTAGCGTAAAGCTTCGGCGGGACGCGGTCGGCGAGACGATTTACATTTGAATCTCGTAGGATCGGGCAGTCTACCATTCGGTGGACGAGGTTTTACGTCCCGCCTGTTTGGTTTGATCCCTTGTGGCGTTTGAGAATAGTCAACTATTGACCGAATCGAAACTTCTATATTAGAGGCGACGAGGTAGGGTCCCTGCCTCGAATGCCTCAGCCTGCGAATCGAAATAACGAGATCAAAATCGTATGGGCGAAAAACGCTTTATTATGAAACCAATCGTTCTTGTTTTTGCGATGCTGACCTCGGTAGCAGTGCTTTGCTCGGCTGATACCTCCTCGGGACGACCGAATATTCTTTGGATCGTTGTCGACGACATGTCGGCGAATTTTTCCTGTTATGGCGAGAAAACGATAGAGACGCCGCATGTCGACCGATTGGCGGCGGAAGGCGTTCGCTTTTCGCGAGCTTATGCGACATCGCCGGTATGTTCGACTTTTCGCTCGGCGATGATTACAGGGATGTACCAGACATCCATCGGCGTTCATCATCATCGCAGTGGCCGTGGCGAGCACAGCATCCAACTTCCGGATGGCGTGCGTCCCGTGCCGGAATATTTCCAGGAAGCGGGCTATTGGACGTGCATCGGTAGTGGGTTGCCAGGGTTCGATCTCAAAGGAAATCCCACTGAACGTGATCGCTTGGGCAAGACCGACTACAATTTCGATTGGGATAAGGATATGTATGACAGCCATGACTGGGCGGGTCGAGCTGAGGGCCAGCCCTTTTTTATGCAAGTCCAGCTTAATGGCGGTAAGATTCGCGGCGCGTCGGAGGCGCACTACGAAGCGATCGAGAAACGCATGCTTGCAGAGTTTGGCTCGGCGACGGAGCCGCAAAGCGTCGAACTGCCACCGTATTATCCGCGGGATTCCGTAATGCTGAGGGATTGGTCAACCTACCTCGATAGCGTCAAGATCACGGACCGGCATGTCGGTCGGGTTATTGCGCGCTTGACCAAGGAGGGGCTCTTGGAAAATACGCTCGTGATCTTTTTCACCGACCACGGTATCAGTCATGCTCGCGGCAAGCAATTCATCTATGATGAGGGCTCTCGTATTCCGTTAGTCATTAGCGGTCCCGGTATCGGCGAAAGCGAAACGAGGACCGACCTGGTAGAACACATAGATGTGGCAGCCTTGTCCTTGGCTGCGGCCTGTATTGATATTTCGGAGAGAATGGAAGGGCGGGATATTCTCGCTCCGAACTACCGGCCGAAAGAGGCCGTTTTCGCAGCCCGCGATCGTTGTGGCGAAGCGGCGGATCGTATCCGGTCAGTACGTACGGATGATTATCTCTATATTAAAAACTTCTATCCGGAGCGTCCGTTTCTTATGCCGAGCGAGTACAAGGATAATAAGCTCATTCTAAAGCGGTTGCGGCAGTTGCGAAGCGAAGGTAAGATTGGCCCCTTGACCGAAAAGCTACTCTTTTCTCCGACTAGGCCGCCTGAAGAGCTCTATCTCTACAAGGAGGATCGATGGCAAATTCGAAACCTCGCTGAAAACCCTAAGCACCTGGCGGCACTCGAACAGCATCGGTCACGCTTGGATCGGTGGATCGAGGAGACGGGCGACCAGGGGCCTGAGACGCTTGAGGTGTACATCTTGGAGACTGAGGATCAAATGAAGTCCACGCGAAACGTAGAGTCGCGCGAGCGATACCGGGAGAGTTCAGAGCTCTACCTGCGCTGGATGCGAGAAGGGAAGTGAAACGAACACCACAGGCCCAATCGATAATAATAAGGGTGCAATAATCGTGAATGCCCGTCCGGAGGCCGAGCTCCACCTGCGCCAATTGAAGATGATGTGGAAAGTGGCCTCATGACGCGTTGATTTCGGTTCATTATGGATTGTCGGCTCGGCGAGACGGCCTACATTTGGCTTTTGTAGGATGGGGTGCTGACACGTCAGGGGCACGATGTATTTTTGTCTCATCTGAATTTGCTTCACTATACAGTCAACTATTGACTGGGAAAGCCTTGGAAGCTCTTGGGTTCTTATGTTGTGTTGGGGCTGAGTGCCCTGAAACGATGAAATGTAATTGGAACCTTCTTTGCTTTCCGGCAGTTCTCGCAGCTTGGTCTTCGCTGTCGATCGCTGAGGGAGGGGTGCGTTTGGATGCGGCTTCTCAGGAAACGTTGACGGCTCCGGTCCTCTCTAAAGGGAAGCCGGCTGCGGGCAAGTTCGTTACGTTGACTGCTCAGGAGTATGTCGGTACTGAGGTTTTTCATACGTTGTATCTACCCGGAAATTGGAAAAAGGGAGGGGAGCGACTGCCTATTATTTTTGAATACACGGGCAACTATTTTCCGAAATCCGGTTCGACGGGCGAAGTCGAGGGGGCCGGTTTGGGTTATGGTCTTTCCGGCGGACAGTATATTTGGGTGTCGCTTCCGTATATCAGCGAAGGTGGCCGTGACAACCAAGTGACCTGGTGGGGGGATGAGGCGGCGACGATCGCTTACGCCAAAGTCAACGTTCCGCGAATCATCGAAGAATATGGGGCGAATCCGAATGCCGTTTTTCTGTGTGGTTTTTCGAGAGGAGCGATAGGGGTGAATTACCTCGGTTTGCATGACGATGAGGTTGCTAAACTCTGGACGGCATTTATCACTCACGATCACTTTGACGGAATTAAGGAGTGGGGAGGTACTTCGTGGGGCAAACCCTTGGAAATCTATCGCACTGGAGCTATTGAGCGACTGAAACGCTTGGGTGGGCGTCCTTATCTGGTCTGTCAAAACGGCGACAAATATGGGACGGAGGCGTTCGTCAAATCCGTTCTGAAATCGGTAGATAACTTTACGTTTAACAATTTCAGCACGCTTGAGATCTTCGGTTCGTTTCCTCATCCGCTGGCCAAAGCGGCCCACACGGACTTCTGGGCGTATTTGCCGAGCGATTACCGTGAATTAACCTGGAATTGGATGAATGCCGTTCTCGATCTATCTGAATAGGTAGTATTTCGTTTAAGACCTCGAAACTTGTCGCAGGGCTTCGTTTTTGACTTTTGGTAGCGGCCGATCTCCGAGCGGCCATTATGAACGATGCTATCGTTCAGAAACTTTGACAAAATGACCGCTCGGAGATCGGTCGCGACCTTTAAAATACCTCGGGGTTCTTGACTCGGCGTAGTTCGAAGAACGAAGACGGTTTACCCCGGGGATGCTTTATTGAATGTCAAAGGTTCGAGCTTCTTTTCCCCTTTCGGAAGATTGGAACTCCGATTAGGAGCAGTCCTGCGGCAAATACGAATACGATCAATTTGTCGGTTGATGCGAATAGGGTTATGAGTGTCATAAAACAGGCGATGGCGATTATAAATCCGCCAATTAGAGTGTAGTTGCTATAGTCGGTTGGCAGTGATCCGGTGAACCGCGTGTCCATCGACATGCCGTGTTCTTTTCTGAAGGCCTCAACCGCAAGCCAACCTTTGTCCGTAGTGTCTTTAGTTCTCCCTCGGATTTCGAGGATTGATAGCGTGATGAATGGAATGAGCAGTCCGCTCACTTGCTCGGATAGGTTTTTATTGGCGTCTACCCATTGAGCTATTTGAGCAACGAACCCCTGCGAGTCGATTGAGCCCGGTAAAACGTATTTGAGAATGAATGACGCGGAGAAGCTGATCGCGATTACGATCCAAAAAGCGGATAGGGAAATACGTCTCGACAAGAGACTCCAAACGACAGGCATAATCATGGGTCCTACGAGTAAGCTCACACCTGACAATACGAGCCGTTCCACTCCTCCAAGTTTAGGGATCAGCAGGCAGAGGCCGATAATGGCGATGCCGAGTAGTGACGTGAAAATACGTCCCACTCTAACGAGATCTTTTTGCGAAGCGTTTTGTTTGATGCGTTTGTAGGTTTCGGTAATCGCCCCTGAAAATACATTGATTTCCGAGTCGGCCATTGATGCGGTCGCGGAAAACATAGCGGCAAGCATCACTCCCGATAGTCCGACGGGCAATACTGAGCTAACGGCTAGAATATACGCCTGACCTTGGGCCGCGTCGGAGTTTATTCCCGCATACAATAGGGGAGGAAGCATCCAGAAAATCGGAGTTATTAGGTACACGGTTCCGAAAAGGAGATTGGCTTTCTTGGCATCGTTTGGCGTTCGAACGCATATTGAACGCTGCACGAATGCCCACTCGCCTCCGATCTTAAGCGAAATCAGAGTTGTCCACCCTGCCAAAAAGAGAAATGGATAGTCGACTGTCGTCCAATTGAAATGTTCGGTCGGAAGAGAGCCTAGCGCTGCACTGATTCCTCCCATGTGGGAAAAGAGAAGCGGGACCGTGATCGAAGTGACCGCTATGAGGACGATGAATTGAAGAATGTCCGTTAGCAGCACCGCCCATAGTCCACCCAAAACAGTGTATCCTACTACGACGATACCAACGATAATGACTCCCCATTGTACGGATAGCTTTCCGTTGCCGTCGGAGAATAAGCTGCCAATGGGGATCTCGATGAGCGCGGTGAGCAATACCGCCATTGCATAAATAGATACCGAGACGCCTATGATGCGGGAAAGTAGATTGAGCCAAGTAAACGCGTCAGTAGCTGTGTTTCCAAATCGGATACGAACGAACTCGCCCGCGGATGATACGCCTAAGGCCCGCCATCTGGCTGAGATGAAATATCCGGTTATAAGCGCTGCTAGACCGTGAGTCATACAAATGGATACAGCTACGAATCCGTACTTAAACGCGATGCCACCCCAAATGACAAATGTACCCGAAGAGAACATGGTCATATAAGCGGAAATGCCAGACATCCACCAGGGCACTTCGTTGCTGGCAGTGAACAGGTCGTCGGCCGAATTGACTCGCTTAGAGACTTTGTAGCCCATCCACAGCAGGGCGAGCAAGTAGGCGACAATGACGACAATGTCTAAGGTAGATAACATGGAGGTATGTCAGAGTGCAGTCTGTTCGGAGTTCTTCCGGTTCTCCTCTATCATGGCCGAGAATGTGTGGCTAGGTTGGTAACCCAGCGCGGATTTTATTTTTGCATTGCTGGTCCTGTAATGGACAGCCGGGCCTGGCATGTAGGCTTTAACCAATGGTAGACCCGCAATTTCTGCCATCTTAGGTAATGCCTCTTCGAATCGTACAACGTCATCGGGCTCTAGGTTGAAAATCTCATTGGCGGCATTGGGGTGTTGCATTGCTAGAGCGACTCCCGAGAGAATATCTCGAATGTCGGCGATGTGCATCATATAGGGTTTTTGGTCTTCTCCGCATTGGAGAATCATCTTGGGGGAGCCGTCGCCTCGGAGCGATTTCAAGTATTCCGCTACCTGGGTATTGCCGAATTGTTCCATTTGACGGATCTTGGAATCTAGGAAAAAACGAGGTCCGGAAAAGAAGCTCTCAGGATCTAGAATTTCCGATGCGGCTTGGGTATGCGGGAAGCGCAGGATGACGGTTTCCAGGCCTTGCGTCTGATAGAATTGTACGAGTTCTTCGCCTATCTTTTTTGTTAATCCATAGAACGAAGTTGGATTGAGCGAGTGATCCTCCGTTACCGGAAGCGTCTTCGCTTTGACTTCAGGGTATACCTCGCCGGAGGAAGCGAATACGAAGCGTTTCACGCCGACCGCGCTTGCCGCTTCGAGAATCAATTGAGTCGCATTGACATTGGCTTCGAACATGGCCGCATTGTCCTTTGGATTCCAGGACATCATCGAACCCAGATGCAGAACAAAATCTGCACCTTCGAACGATTTGACGAGTTCGTCTTTTCGCCTAATTTGCGATTGGACATGCGCGTAGTTCGGGTGCCTTGTGCGTGCCGGAGCCAAGTCCAATCCAACTACGTGGAAGCCGTCATTCAGCAACTGCTCGCCAAGTCGGCTACCAATGCGTCCGGAGGCTCCGGTTAAAAGGACTTTTTTCATGATTCGATTGCGGTATAGGGCTCGGGCTTAGAGGGGCTGATCTTACTTTAAGAGTGCTATCTTCGGTCCCTTGA
The DNA here is from genome assembly GCA_018700525.1 of Opitutales bacterium. Classification (GTDB taxonomy): domain Bacteria; phylum Verrucomicrobiota; class Verrucomicrobiia; order Opitutales; family Opitutaceae; genus Pelagisphaera. The sequence goes on along the minus strand of JABITN010000105.1, from coordinate 38,649 downwards.
TCAAGAGACGCTACGGTTTACAGTTGACTGTGGATCAAGGCTTGTCGAATTGGGGGTCAACTATTGACCGATAAACTAAAAAGAAAGCGATGACTTGGCAGATCCTATGTTCATGTTGTATTTAGTTTCATCGAAATAGGTATTGGAATGGCATTCGCGGATCCTACCTGTCCTTCGAGCCTCTCTGGCATCAAAACACTATTTTATGAAAGCTATTCTAATTTTGTTTGTAGCGCTAGCGATTACCTCGCGTACAGGTCTTGCCGCCACGAGCGCCGATTCTGCAGATTCAGGAAAACCCAATGTCGTGATCATTCTCGCGGATGATTTGGGTATTGGCGATGTATCGTCGTTCAACGAGAACTCCGCTTGGGAGACGCCCAATATCGATAAATTGGCAGCCAGAGGGAGGTCGTTTACGGATGCCCACACGAGTGCGGCATTGTGTACGCCGACCCGGTATGGAATATTGACCGGACGGTACAGTTGGCGAACGACTTTGAAAAAGAGCGGTTATGACGGCTACTCTAATCCGCTTATTGATAATGATCGTTTCACGATTGCCGAATTGTTTCGAGATCATGGATACAATACTTCTTTAATCGGGAAATGGCACCTCGGATTGAGTTGGCAATTCCAAGGCAAGAAGGAGGTGCGGTTCGATGATAAGACGCGGCGCGTGATCGATTTCAGCAAGCCTATTTCCAATGGCCCCGAAGAGCATGGATTCATGTATTCCTATGGCACGATGGCATCGCTGTCTTCTCCTCCATTCGTGTATGTCGAAAACAGTCAGCCAACATCGATCCCCGAAGAGACATCGGTTAATTACGATGAGAAAGCCTTTTGGAGAAAAGGCCCCTTGGGTAAGGATTTTAAACATGCGAATACGTTACCTAATCTTGCGAATCGATCGGCTGAGTATATCAAGGATCAAGCGGGAAGTAACAAGCCGTTCTTCCTTTATTGCGCCTTGACGGCTCCTCATGCGCCGATCATTCCTACGACGGAATTTATCGGGAAGAGCAATACCAGCGCTTACGGTGATTTTGTGCTCATGGTCGATGAAGCGGTAGGACAAATCGTCGATGCGATTACAGGAGACAGTCGTCTGGAAAATACATTGATTTTCTTTACCAGCGATAACGGTCAATCGCCTCGCGCTGATTTCGATGACGACGAGCTTCCGTTAGCAGGTCACAATGGCAGTTACATTTATCGTGGAAAGAAGTTCGATATCTACGAGGGTGGTCACCGCGTGCCGTTTATCGCCAGCTGGCCGGGTAAAATCGAAGAGGGATCGAGTTCGGACGAGACGATTTGCACGGTCGATTTTATGGCGACCGCTGCGGATTTGTTAGGAGCTCGTTTGCCAGGTACCGCTGCGGAAGACAGCTACAGTATTGTGCCAGCGCTTACGCAGGAGAGGCTAGAGTCTCCCATTAGGGAAGCGACGGTTATGCATTCTAGCGATGGGCGTTTTGCTATTCGAAAAGGAGACTGGAAACTCATTCTGTGGGCTGGCTCTGGTGGCTGGGCCTATCCTGCAACGGAAGAAGATATGAAAGGCCTGCCAAAGTTTCAGTTGTACAACCTAAAGAAGGATCCATCCGAAAAATCGAATCTCGTATCCAGAAATCCCAAGCGCGTTAAGGAACTAAAGGCGTTACTCGAGAAGTACATTGTCGATGGTCGCAGCACGCCAGGAGCGCCACAGAAGAACGACGGCTCGGAGCGATGGGCAGAGCTTGAGTGGATGGATTAGAGGTTTTTGCCTGCAGATTGCTCAGATTGTCGCAGATGGTTTTGGGGCATGCGGGTGTTTTTGAATTTGTTGTGTGATTTTTCTGCCACAAAAAAGCACGAAGAGACGCAAAGATTACGAGGGGAAGGAGTCGTGGGGTTTGGTTCGGTTCCAAAGTAGATCTTGTTGGGTTTCTATTGATGAGAGAATATTGGATTGAGGTCTTTGCGCCTCTTTGTGGCCAACTTTCTCCAAGTTGAAGCGTTAAGAATCTGCCTTAGAGTTGATTTGTTGGGGTGGCATCGGCTTTATGTAAGATCCTGAAACGAAACTCCTAATTTCTATGATCAAATTTCTGACTGGCTGCTTGCTACTTTGCTTTTCGATCGCGGCCCTTTTTGCCGTGGATCAACGGCCGAATTTGGTCATTATCATGACGGATGACCAAGGTTACGGGGATGTGGGGTTCAATGGGTGCAAGGATATCCCGACCCCGCATATCGATCGAATTGCTCGAGAAGGAGTTCGTTTCACTAATGGGTATGTGACCTATCCAGTTTGTTCTCCAAGTCGGGCCGGGTTGATTACGGGCCGTTATCAGGGCCGTTTTGGCTATCGGAGAAACCCGACGCTTAATCCGTTTGACGAAATGGCCGGGTTGCCTCTCGAGGAAGAGAATATTGCGGAAATCCTGCATAAGGTAGGCTATCACAATGGAATCATCGGTAAGTGGCATTTGGGTACGCATCCGAAGTTTCGTCCGAATGCTCGTGGTTTTGACGAGTTCTATGGATTCGTTGCGGGAGGACATCGCTACTTCCCGGAGGACCTGATCTATTCGGATATCGAATCGGTCGACCGGAAGGGCGGTTGGTATAATACGAAGCTGTTGCGCAATGAGACGCGTGTTGAAACCGACGAATACTTGACGGATGAATTCTCAAACGAAGGGGTCGACTTTATCGAGCGAAATGCCGAGAAACCGTTTTTTCTCTACCTGACCTACAACGCTCCGCACACGCCGATACAGGCGAGTCAAAAATACCTGGATCGATTCACGCATATCGAAGACAAGCTTCGTCGTACCTATGCCGCAATGGTCAGCGCGGTCGATGATGGAGTGGGTCGAGTAATCGACAAATTGGACGAGCATGATCTCGCTGAAAATACACTGGTGTTCTTCTTGTCTGATAATGGTGGCGCTACGAATAATGGGTCGATTAATGCTCCGCTTCGCGGTAAAAAAGGGATGGTTTACGATGGTGGTTTACGGGTGCCGTTCGCATTTCGGTGGACCGGTAAGATTCCTTCGGGCATCGATTATGATCATCCTGTTAGCTCGATGGATATGCTCGGTACGATGGTTGGTTTGACGGGAGTGGAGATTGCTGCCGATCGGTCTTTGGATGGGGTCAATTTGATGCCGTTTCTTACGGGAGAGAATTCGAGTGCTCCCCATGATTATCTCTTTTGGCGTATGTTTGATAAGGAGCATACTGCGGTAAGGAGTGGATCGGATAAACTGGTCACGATCGATCCGGAAAGCAAAACGAGTTTGTATCGTATTTCCGATGACATCGATGAATCGGCGGATATTTCCAACGCTAATGCTGAACGGACCGATCTTTTGGATAACAAACTGAAGGAATGGAGCTCGCAACTGAAACCCGCGATCTTCGATCCTCTGGGAACCTGGGATCCTTCGGTTTCGAGGGAATAGGTAAAGGCGATCCTTAAAAGCCAATCGGTCATAATGTTCGACAGCGCGGATAATCCTGTTGAAGGTATTGTTTTGACCTTATGAAACCAAAAGACAACGACCGGGGCGTTCCCGAGGAGATTGTGAACGCCATATACGATTTTGATTACGGAAGCCTCGAAGCGCTGAGGGGCGATACGATAAAGGGGTGTTTGGAGCCGTTGGTGAGAATGTATGAGAAATCTCGCGACTGGGATGAGAAAGACGCCATTGTGCATTTGCTTCAGGACTTTACCACGAAACGAGTGGTCGGAGCGATGAGAGATGCGTTAGAATCGCCAACGATTGAAACGAGAGCTGTGGCGATTCATCTTGTGGATGGAGTTTCATTTGAGGAGTTGCTAACAGAATACGCTGTAGATCCCAGTAAAGTAGATCAAGCGATCGATGATTTCAAAAGCGGCCATTGATTATAGCCGAGATGATCGTTCCGATCACAAGGTTTGTCTGTAGAGTCTTCGCGATAGACGATCCTCCTACGTGGCGCGAGCGCCAGCCCTACATTATGAAGTTCGGTTGCACGCGGAAGGTTTCTTTAAAGGGCTTGTGTAGAGGCATGCATTCAGACTAGAAGGTGTATTAAATGGGTTCTCGCAGATTAGTTGCCTCTTTGAGTGTAGTCGTTTTTTTGGGATTAGCAGTTTTTGCAGCGGTTCCTGAAAGACCGAATATTTTGTTCTGTATCGCGGACGATGCCTCGATGAAAAGTTTCGGGGCCTATGGTTCCGAGTTCGTTAAGACGCCGGCGGTTGACCGTTTGGCTCGCGAAGGGGTGGTTTTCAATAATGCTTATAATTGCAATCCGAAGTGCGCTCCGGCTCGTGCGTGCTTGGTGACGGGGAAGTACAGTTGGCAGCTACAGGAAGCGACTAATCACTGGCCGCATTTTCCGCCTGAATTTAAATATTACCCGCACTTGCTGATGGAGGCTGGTTATCATGTTGGGCTTACTGGTAAAGGCTGGGGACCCGGCTCCTACGATACGGAACATAATCCGTCTGGACCGATGTATAGCGACATAAAACTTAAGGCTCCGTTCAAAGGCATGAGCAACATCGATTATGCGGGCAACTTTGAAGTCTTCTTGGATGAGAAAAAGAAAAATACACCGTTCTGCTTTTGGCTCGGCGTTAAAGAACCCCATCGTGGTTACGAGAAAGACTCCTGGAAGAAGACCGACAAACAATTGAAAGACGCGGAGGTTCCATCTTTTTACCCCGATAACGAAACGATCCGCGGTGATTTGCTCGACTATTCTTTAGAGGTGGAATGGTACGATACGCATATTGGCCGAGCTATTGAAGTCCTAGAAGAAAGAGGCTTGATGGAGAATACTCTGATTGTCGTCACTTCAGATCATGGTATGCCATTTCCGCGAGTGAAGGGGCAATTGTATGAGGAGGGGTTTCACGTTCCTTTGGTGGCTTATTGGAAAGGCGTTATTAAACCGGGACGCGTGATCGACGACTTCGTGAGTTTCCCTGACGTTGCCCCAACATTTATGGAAATTGCGGGACTTAAGCCGCATGAGCAAATGACTGGAAACAGTTTCTTGGAGCTACTGCGTTCGCCCGATTCGGGGCAAATCGATTCGGAGCGCGATTACGTATTACTTGGAAAAGAGAGGCACGACACGGGACGTTCGAATGCAGAAGGTACGGACCTAGCTTACCCCGTACGAGCTATTCGGACGAAGGATTTCTTTTACGCCCATAATATTAAGCCGGATCGTTGGCCCGCGGGAAACCCAGAGCATGGTCTACGCAATACGGATGGATCTCCGACGAAATCCTATCTCACGGATTTGAAGCTGGGAGATCCCGAGTATCGTTATTACGAACTCAGTTTTGGCATGCGTGCCGAGGAAGAGCTCTACCTGATTCAGAAGGATCCTGATTGTATGAACAATCTCGCTACGAATCCTGAGTATGCGGCAATTAAGAAACGTCTCCGCAAGCAGATGGAAGAGCAGCTGACTGTGCAGGGCGATCCACGTACATTGGGTCAGGGCGATGTGTTTGATCTTTATAAGTATCGGGGAAAGCAGTATGATTACAGCACGGGTAAGGTAGGCCCTCTGTTGAGGCCAAAGCAACCTTAGGGGTAGGGTCGGCGCTCGCGCCGCGCCGCGACACGGAATCCCTCTCTAGACGGGCGGGGGTGCGAGGGCTAGTTCTAGGTCGAATCGATGGGTAGGGATTCCGTATAGACTCGGCAATCTGGGCTGGTTTTGATCAAATGGAGATTCTTTCCTAAAAAATCGTGAGGATTTCTTTTTTTTGGGAATAATTGGGAAAGCAAGGGGTTTTCAGTGCCCGGTGACCTTTACCAATTTCAATACCAAGTATCCATTCCATGAATCGTACCCTTACTTACATCTCATTGGCTATCAGCTGTTTTGGTTACTCCTTGAATGCCGATACCGGGGCTATCCAGTTTCATCGCGATATTCGTCCCATTTTCGAGCAGAGCTGTGTTGAGTGTCACGGGCCGGAGAAGCAGAAATCCGATTTTCGCGTCGATGACTACGAATCGCTGCTTAAGGGGGGCGAGTCTGAAATTCCGGCTGTGGTTCCTGGAGATCTGATCGAAAGTCTTTTGATCGAAGTAATCGAGGCGGAGTTCGAAGAGGATCGAATGCCTCCCGAGGGGAAAGCCGATCCTCTGACCGTCGAGCAAATCGCCATGCTCAAGCAATGGGTAACGGAAGGAGCTGAGTGGGAAGATACTCCTGAGCCGACGATCGATTTCGTCACTCAAGTGCAGCCTATTTTCCAAACTCGCTGTTATGTTTGTCACGGTCCGGACAAGCAGGAAGTTAATCTTAGAACGGATCTGCGAACTTCTCTCTTGAAGGGTGGAGATACAGGCTCGCCGGCAATCGTTCCTGGCAAGATCGACGATGGCGAATTGCTGAAACGCATCCATAGCGACGATGAGGAATTTCGCATGCCGCGCGAAGGTGAACCACTCTCAGTAGATGAGAAAACTATTTTAGAAACATGGATAGCGGAAGGCGCTATCTGGCCCGGGCAAATGGATGCCGTTGAGGAAAAGGTGACGACGGATCTCTGGTCTATGCAGCCGATCGTAAAGCCAGATGTTCCAAGGAAGCGGAAATTGAACCCCATCGATACGCTTTTGAATGTTCCATTGAATGAAAAAGGTATTGCGTGGAATAGAGTTGCTGATCCAGCGACTTTGATAAGGCGTGCATCGATTGTATTGACCGGTTTACCGCCTGCACCAGAGCGTATTGAAGATTTCGTTAGGAAATGGAACCGTAACTCGAAAAGAGCGTACAATGCACTGATTGACGAATTGTTCGATTCGCCACATTTCGGAGAGCGTTGGGCTCAGCATTGGTTGGACGTTATTCGCTGGGCGGAAACAACCGGCTACGAGAGCAATGAGTTTAGAAAGAACGCTTGGCCTTATCGCGACTATGTCGTCGATGCGTTCAATGATGACAAGCCGTACGACCAGTTTATTCGAGAACAATTGGCGGGCGATCAATATGGACAAGATGTAGCGATGGGATTTCTCGTTGCTGGGCCGCACGCTCCCGGTTCGACGGTTGGGCAGAATCCGGACGATCAAAAGCAAGCTCGATTCGATCGCTTGGATGAGACGATCCAAACGGTTGGCTCCTCGATGATGGGCGTTACAATGGGCTGTGCACGCTGCCATAATCATAAGTTCGATCCTGTATCCATTGCGGATTACTATTCAATGGCGGCGGTGTTTAACGATATCGAATACGATCATCGTGTTCCGAAGTGGGAGGATGGCGATCCCCGAATGGTCGCGGATCGGGAAATCAAGGCGTTGTTAGCGAAGGAGCGAGCGGGCTTTGGCGAGCGGGGCGATTGGACGGAAAATTGGGTGGATCATTTGAAGGCGCAGTTTCCAGCCAAGACCACGAAGTCAATTCGGTTCAATTTTAAGCCAGGAAATTTAACCCTTGATGAAATTCAGCTCTTCGATGCCGCGGATTCCGAAGAGAATTTGGCATTGAAAAAGGGAGTAGTAGTGACTACTTCGAAATTGGAAGAGAGTATAACCAAGCCGCCGTTCTTTCTCGTCGATAATCGCTTGGATAACTTCTTCGTTTGGAAGCATGAGAAAGGCGATAGCGGCGAATCCAAACCATGGGTACGCATCGATATGCCAAAGGAAACAACTTTGGCTAGAGCCGACTTGAGTGTGAATCGCCTGGCTCACTATGCTTGGCAATTCATGATCAATAAGGCCGGGGATGAAATTAAGGGAGCGGTTCCCAAGGGATTGGTTAGTATCGAAATTCTAAACGAATTAGGAAACTGGGAAACGGTTTCCCGTTCTGGAAGCGAAGGTCGATCGAATAATTACAAGAACCGAGTGAATCGAATCAACGCGTTGGCTATACGGCATGTCGACGAAGGCCCAGCTCCAATCTTTGCTGGAAAGCTCATCGAGCCGACACCTATGCATGTGATGCACAGAGGCAGCCCTTTAAGTCCGAAAGCAGAAGTAGCTCCCATGGGCTTGGAGGTGTTGGATGGCGACTTCGGTCAATCTAGCGATACCTCGGGGCCTGAGCGGCGAGTAGCGTTTGCGAATTGGTTGACTCAATCAGAAAATCCAATGACGGCCCGTGTTATGGTAAATCGTCTTTGGTTCCATGTATTCGGCAAGGGTATTGTGACGACGCCCGGAGATTTTGGTTTTGCAGGTGGAATGCCGAGTCATCCTGAATTACTTGATTGGCTGGCGGCGGATTTTGTCGACGAGGGGTGGTCGATGAAAAAGATCTTGCGGAAAATGGTAACGACAGACGCTTTTAAGCGGTCAAGTGTTCCTTCCGAAGAATGGTTGACTGTCGATGCTGATGCCAAATTGCTTTGGCGCTTTCCGCCTCGCTGGCTAGAAGCTGAAGTATTGAGAGATTCGATCCTGGTTTCGTCTGGCGCCATCGATTTGAAGCTAGGAGGGCTAGGGTATCATATCTACACGCCGAAATTGCGTTACGATCAGTGGAGAGTGGTCGATAACTTCGGACCTCATACGTGGCGACGGATGCTCTATCAGCAACGTATGCGTCGCGTGGATGATCAGATGTTCACGGCATTCGATTTTCCGAGTTGTGCCCAAGTGCAGAGTAAGCGACCTCGGTCAACAACACCGTTGCAAGCGCTGAATTTGATGAATGGAAATCTCATCGTAGAACAATCGAAGCTTCTCGCCGAAAGGGCGAAGCAGGAAGCGGGTGGAGCACTAGACGAGCAAGTACGACTGATGTTTATGTATACGCTTGGTCGAGCTCCTAAAGCTGAAGAGCTTGCGATTTCCAAAGACTTGGCAACCTCCGATGAGCTCAGCTCGGTAGGGCGCATGTTATTTAATCTCAACGAATTCTTTTATCTGAACTAATTTTTGAAAACCACGCCGCTGCCGCGATGTAGCTACGCCGAGTTCAGCTCGAAGAGCAAGGCCAGTCATTCGGCGTGGATTACATTAGACTCTTTTTCCTTAACGCTATGAAAAATCCAGATCCCGTTAAACTCTCCGCCTTTGGTCAGCAATTTTTAGATCGTCGTAAGTTTCTAAAGGATACGGCGAGCGTAATGGGCAGCTTTTCGCTGATGAGTTTGCTGCAAAATGATGGTCTACTCGCTTCTGAGGTCGCGGGTCAGTCGAGCGACAAAACGCCAATACGGCCAATCATTGATCCGAAGAATCCTTACGCTCCGCGCGATCCGCATTTCGATGCATCGGCGAAGAAACTGTTAATTATTTTTTGTGCAGGGGCGGTCAGTCATATCGATACGTTTGATTATAAACCAGAGCTGTTCAAGTATCACGGTATGCGGGCTCCTGGACAACCGGCGGTGACCTTCGAAGGTCCATCGGGCAACATCCATAAGCCGTTTTGGGACTTCAGCCCTCAAGGAGAGACTGGCAAGATGATCTCGAATTTGTTGCCGAATTTGGGTAGCATGGTGGACGACTATTGCTTCTTCCATGCGCTTCATAGCGGAACCAGCGCTCACCCAACCGCCGAGAACTTTATGTCGACCGGTTTTACTTTTGAAGGCTTTCCTTCGATAGGCTCTTGGGTGTCGTATGCTCTTGGAACAGAGAATCAAGAATTGCCGGCTTATGTAGCGATCAACGATCCACGCGGCATGCCACGTTCGGCTAAGAATAATTGGGGGAATGGATTTCTGCCTGCATCATTTCAAGGTACGAATTTTAGCGCAGCGGAGCCGGTGCCTAATATTGCGACTCCGGATTCGATTGGATCCTCTCGAAATAAAAAGACCATCGATGCTATCGAACGCATGAACGCCAAGCATCTCGATCAATTCCCAGGCGATACTGAATTGGCGGCTCGAATAGCGAGTTACGAGTTGGCGGGTCGTATGCAAATGTCGATACCGGAGCTGACGGATATCGATGGGGAACCGGATTACGTGCTTAAGGAATACGGTGCTGATAGTTCCAATGAATTGAAAAGCGCATACGCCAAGAATTGTATTCTTGCTCGCCGAATGATCGAGAAGGGAGTGCGCTGCGTGCAGTTGTTTAACGGTTCGGATGCGTCTGGCGGTAACGGTGTTACCAATTGGGACTCCCATAGTAAGATTCATGAAACTCATGGCATGCAAGCCGATATTATGGATCAGCCAACTGCTGCATTATTGGCGGACATGAAGCGACGTGGATTGCTCGCCGATACGCTGGTCGTGTGGTGTACGGAATTCGGTCGTATGCCGTTTCTGCAGGCGAGCAATGGCTCTGGTCGCGATCACAATGCGGGAGCTTTTACGAGCTTCATGATGGGTGCGGGCGTTAAGAAAGGCTACGCCCACGGCGAGAGTGACGAATTTGGATACAAAGGAGCGAAAGACAAAACCTCAGTCTACGATTTTAATGCGACTATTCTTCATCTGCTTGGTCTCGATCATGAACGTTTGAGCTTCTACAACAACGGCCTCGAACGCAGGTTGACGAACGTTCATGGTCATGTGGTTAAAGAGGTATTAGTATAGAGGGTTTTCCTATTTGAGTTTTGGAGTGTATAGAGAGGCTGGATTTGTTTTTACGCTGCATTCGCGGCGTAGCTACGTAGCGAGTACAGAATGGGTTTCGTCAAAATCAGATTCTAAATTATTCAAATCATGAAAAAATCAATACGTTTAATATCTTTGATTGCATCAGTTATTGGCGGTGTTTGCGCTGCCGATCGTCCCAATATCCTTTTCATCGCTATCGATGACATGCGGCCGGAATTCGGCTGCTACGGGTCGGAATTGGCGATTAGCCCTAACCTGGATAAGCTAGCTAGCGAAGGCGTATTGTTTGAACGGGCTTATTGCCAGCAGGCGATTTGCAGTCCTTCGAGAGCGAGCATTATGACGGGTACGCGGCCGGATACGAATGGCGTCATTGAAAACTACACTTACTTCCGCGATGCGAATCCCGATATCGTAACGCTTCCGCAGTATCTTATTTCGCAGGGCTATGAAACCGTCCATGCGGGAAAAATCTATCATGGCAAATTCGATGATCAGGAAAAGTCCTGGAGCCGTCAGCCGGTTTCCAAGCTTCCGGGCATCAAGCGGCCCATGCCTTATGCCAAAAAGGAAAATATGGAGATTCAAAATAGGAATCGAGCGGAGGCAGCGGCTAAATATCCGCCCGAAGCTCGAGGTGGATTGGGGAACGGGCCGGCCTACGAAGCGGGCGATGTGGAGGATCATTTCTATACAGACGGATACGATACGTTGCGAGCGATCGCGACCATGAAGGAAATGGCCAAGAATCCGTCTAAGCCGTTTTTTATCGGTCTCGGATTTAAAAAGCCGCACTTGAATTGGATCGCTCCCAAGCGCTATTGGGATTTGTATGATCCGGAAGCGATTACTTTGGCTGAACATCAAGAGGCTCCCGAGGATGGGGCTGAGATGGGCTTGCACGCTTCCTTCGAATTGCGGGTGCGTCATGGCATTCCTAAGGATGGACCGATCGGTCCCGAGTTGGCGCGTACTTTGCGTCATGCTTATCTGGCATGTACCAGTTATGTGGATGCGCAAATCGGTTATGCGATCGATGCCTTGGAGGAAGCAGGACTGCGCGAAAATACGATCATATTGGTATGGGCGGATCACGGATGGCATCTGGGCGACATGGGCGTTTGGGGAAAGGCGACCAATTACGAAATTGCGACGCGCGTGCCGCTGATTGCATGGACGCCGGATTTGCCAAAATCGAGTCGTGGTAAGAAGACCTCAGCTTTGGTGGAACTGATCGATATGTATCCAACTTTGTGTGATTTGGCGGGCGTTGGTATCCCCAGCCATTTAGAAGGAACCAGTTTCGCTCCAGTTCTCCAAAAACCGAATCGCAAATGGAAGACGGCAGCTTTCAGCCAGTATCCTAACCCGGCTCTTCGCGAATGGGCAGCTAATCCTCTGTCTCAAGGCGTTAGGGAAACTTTTTTCGGTCCCTTGATCGAGAAAGTGGAAAATCGGATTATTAAGCAACAAGGGGATAAATGGGATCGCGATCTTTTCGAGAACGACCTTATGGGTTACGCTATGCGAACTGACCGTTATCGTTTGGTGGTTTGGAAGGATTATACCAAGCCGGACGCGGAGCCTTTGTTTATCGAGCTATTCGATCATAGGAAGGATCCTGCGGAATCGCGGAACGTTGCGGCCAAACGTCCGGAATTGGTTAAGCGATTGCTAAAGCAATTCGATGCCGGATGGGAAGCTGCTCTTCCTAAGGATGAAGGATGAATGGTGAATGAGGATGTCGAGGGGGCAGGGAGGTTTTGGGACTTGCTTTTCTCCGTACCTCCCCTTCGTGGTTTATAAAACGTTTTAACTATTTTGACGCGTGTGTATTAATTGGAAAGTAGAGATGAGACGAGTTCTCGCTGTAATTGTGTGTATTGGCGCTTGTTCTTGGGCGGTTGCTACGGACTATTTTGTCGATGCGGATGGCGGTAGCGACTTGAATTCGGGAACGGCTTCCGATCAAGCGTGGGCTACTTTGGCAAAAGCGAATACGGGGAGTTATGGTCCGGGAGATCGGATTTTACTTCAGAGGGGCGACGCGTTTATGGGAAAGTTATTCTTGAATGGGGTGAGTGGCACTGAAGCTGATCCTATTGTGATCGGGACCTACGGAGAGGGCGACAAGCCGCTCATTGACGCGGCGGGCTATCTTGCGGGTGTTCAGATTCAGAATTCCCATTACGTGGAAGCGAGCGATTTGGAGATCACTGCTGATGGAGGAGTGACGGTGGACGGTTCGACTCGCGATCAGCGCTACGGCGTGTTGGTAAGAGCTCTGGATGGCGGTTCGGTTAGTCATGTGACAATTCGGAATATGACCATTTACGAAGTGTATCCAGAGATTGATGCGGAGCACGAAGGTAAGAATCCTACCACGTATTTGGGAACGGGGGTTCGTTTGTGGGGAATACAGAACTCGACCTCGTCGCATTTCGTGGTGGAGGGATGCGATATACGGAGAGTGGGATTCAAGGCAATCGAGATGCAGCGTATTAACAATGTGGAGATTCTCGACAATTTCATGCAGCATATCGGCGGACCTGCGATGCAACCGAGTCGAGTGGATGATCTCTTGGTTCGAGGGAATACGGTCGATGGTTCGGGCGACTACTCGGATCCGCGTATGCATGGAAGAGGTAGTGGGATTTGGCCGTGGAGCAGCAATCGCGTTTTAATCGAAAAGAACAAATTCATGCATGCGCGAGGTCGTTATGATTCCTGTGGGGCTCACATCGATTTCAACTGTACCGATGTCGTTATTCAATACAACTTGAGTTGGGATAACGAAGGCGGGTTTGTCGAGATATTGGGTAACAACAATAACTGCGCTTACCGTTACAATATTAGCATCGATGACGGTTCTCGTGTAGCTGGAGTGAACGGGGCGAGCGGCAATGGTGGTTTGCTTTGGACGAGCGGGTTCGTGGGCAATGGCAATCCATTGAGTGGTCCTTTCAATAGCTACATCTATAATAATTCGATATACGTTTCTAAAGGACAACGCGTTGGTTTCCGGTTCGAAGGAACCACGGGCGGATTGTTGGTCGCGAACAATATTTTCTTCATCGAAAGCGATACTGTGGATGATACGACTGGGACCTGGACTCAGGCGAATATCGATCGCGTTGTTTGGGAGAACAATCTTTATCAGAAAGCGAATTTGCTGCCGGACACGTTGGTGATTTCGGATACAGCTCCTTCGATTGGCGACCCAGGGTTTGCGAATGAAGGAGGATCCGATGCAGAGGATTACGAGGCTTTCTTCTTCGAGAATATTCGCGATAAGGGCGTTCCGATCGAAAAGATCCCAGGAGATGCGATTGGTTTGCGAATCGGCTTGGAGGTGACGGAGGACTTTTTCGGGAATCCTATCGTAGGCTTGCCGGATCTTGGCGCGGTGGAGGCGGGTGATACGCGACCGCCCCTACCGGATGCGGCTTCCTTTGACGAAACACCTGTAGTGGAAGGACTAGGAGAGGTCGCCATGAAGGCGGTTAGAGCTTTTGAGCCCGTGGAGTATCTGTTCGAGGAAGTATCGGGTAATGCCGGCGGATCGGATTCCGGCTGGCAGGCAAGTCGCTCCTATGAAGATGAAGCATTGCTGCCTAATACGGTTTATCAATATCGCGTATCCATGCGCGATGCTCAGCTGCGGGGTCTTGCGGATAGTTCGGTTGAGGAGGTGACGACCGGTCGAATAAACCCGTTCCAGAATGTATCTCTCTTTCAGGAGACTTTTGCCTCCAGTAACTATGTGGGCAATCGTTCAAGTCCGTATCCAGTGGATGTATGGCACTGCGATGATTCGACGGCGTGGCAACGCGATAATTCGGGAACGTCAGTCGGTATCGAATCTTCGGGTTCCGGGCCCGCTTTACGATTGGGGTGGGGATTCGACGAAGTCGAAATACGACGTTATGCGGAACAAGCGATTGGTTTGAATCGAGGCTATCGTTTTTCGGGTTCGTGGAGGATAAAGAGTTTGTTGGAGAATAGTTTGGGTATTATCGTTGGAATCGGGGAGTTCGATGCGACGAGCGGAATTATGGTTCGTCGCGTCAAGGAATCCGTGTTCGGCGAGCTTACGAGTCCGCAGGTCGATCAAACGGGTGACTTCGAAATTGAAGTCAGCGCGAGCGAACTTATTGATTCCGGAGTGGATCCTTCGAATTTCATAGGAGTGTTTTTTCACCATGACGATGACGGCGTTTTGTCTTCCGATTCGGGAGGCAGTACGGCTCGAAGCGATGTCTACTTGGCGAGTGATTTGAGGTTTTGGCAATTGGCTCGCGATTTGGATACGGATGAAGATGGCATGGGCGATCAATACGAGGAAACCTTTGGATTGAACCCGGAAGATCCGAATGATGCGAATGGCGACCTGGATGAAGATGGGCTTTCGAACCTGGATGAATTCATGTTTGGTTCGGATCCGACTAAACGTTCAGCACGTTTTCTTCCACCCATTGCTTTGGTGGTCACCGGGACGGAAGTGTCGATCCCTGGCGAATCGGTGCAAGGAGGGCGTATTTATATTCTGGAAAGGTCAACCGATCTCGGAAAAACGTATCCATGGAAAGCGATTGATTCCTTTGCTCCTAAAAGCAACGAATTGGGATCGGATTTTGCATTTGAGCAAATGGATACCGATGCTGTTGGTTTCTTTCGCGTTCGGATCGAGTGGATGCGGTAAATAGGGTCTTGGAGAATGGAGGCTTTACCTAAGATGGGGACACTGGAATCAACTTAGGAGCGGGTTTATCCCGCGATGACCTAGAAATGAGAATCGCGGGGTAAACTCGCTCTTACGGATTGAGTTAGAGGCGTTTTAGCTGGCCTTGCTTTTTCGTAGAAAAAGCACTTGAGAAAACGCTATCTTAGCGAAACGATTCTGAACCTCTTCAATCCCCGAAATGATTCAATGATTACACGTAACCAATTATCTTCAAATGGTCCTGAAATTTCTAGCCTAGTGTACGGTACCTGGCGAATGCTGGATGACGATTCTTCGATTCAGGACATAAATGCTCGGCTCAATCGTTGCGTAGAACTGGGTATCACTACCATTGATACGGCCGAGATTTATGGCCTCTATGAGGTGGAGGAAGCTCTGGGCAAAGCATTGGCGTTGTCGCCTGGTTTGAGAGATCGAATCGAGATTGTGACGAAAGCGGGTATTTACGTTCCGAACGCAAGGCATCCCGATCGAAAGGTTGCGTTCTACAATGCGTCGGCTCCGCGTCTCGTTAAAAGTCTGGAGAAATCGCTTCGTCTTATTGGAACGGATCGAATCGATCTCTTTTTGGTACATCGTCCCGATTGGCTGACGAGCATCGATGATACTGCGGGAGGATTGAATCAATTGCTGAGTGACGGAAAAATCCGCAGCGCTGGAGTTTCGAATTACACTGCGAGTCAGTTCAGCACCCTGAATAGTCGCATGGAGCAACCATTGGCTACAAATCAATTGGAGTTCCATCTACTGAACATGGACTCGATTCATGACGGAACTTTTGATCAGTGCCAAGAGTTGAAGGTTCAACCAATGGCTTGGAGCCCAATGGCCGGAGGGCGCCTCTTCGATAAGACCGATGAAGCGGCAACTCGATTGGCTCAGACCGCTGACAATCTTTCTGGAAAGTACAATAATGCCACTCTCGAGCAATTTGCCTACGCCTGGATTATGGCTCATCCGAGCCGTCCGATTCCTATTATCGGAACCAATAAAATCGAACGTATTGAAAGCGCTGCTAAAGCGGTGGACATTCAGCTTGACCGAGAAGATTGGTATGCCTTTTGGACGGCAGCCCATGGACACGGTGTTCCGTAGGGGGATCTGTTTACGGGAGATGGTTCGAAACTGAAATTATTATGATTAAGTATTTTCTTATCTCTGCGGTTCCGTCCGTTTTGGTTTTGGCATCGATTATTTGGCTGGTTGTAGCGCTGTTTCGTCGATCGGCTTCGCGTAAGTATGCGATTGGGTTGATTGTCGTGGAAATTTTAATACTGGGAGTATTGTATAATCAATGGTTTGTGTCGAAAGACTATCCTCGCAATTATTTGAGCGAGAGGGCTTCAGCAGCGATTGTTTTGGCAGAGACGGCTACAGCAAAGGATTTCTATATTGGCGCGGCGGTCGTCAATGCATCGAATCCGTTGTATGGTGAACTTGTGCCGAGCGCGTATAACTCGATAACGCCTGAAAATGCTACGAAGTTTCGCCAGTTGTTGGTGAATGGAAAAATAGGTGAATACGATTTCACTAAGGCTGATGCGATAGTTGATTTTGCGGTTTCCAAAGACGTTCGCGTACGAGGTCATACCTTGGTTTGGGGAAAGTTTTCCGGTAAAACCTATCCAAAAGAATTGGATGACCGCATAGCATCGGCTGAAGACCCAGCAGCGGAATTGCGTCAAATTATGCGTGATCACATTACTGTGACGTTGAATCACTTCAGAGGTCGGATTGAAACCTGGGATGTGGTTAACGAACCAATGTCGATGGATGGGCCTTATTTGGATAAAAATATTTATTTGAATACACTGGGTAAGGATTACATTGCGGAAGCATTTCGAATTGCTCACGAAGTAGACCCGACGCTGGAGCTATACCTAAACGAGCAATTTGGAAATTATACGGGAGAAGGAGTGGAAGTGTTTTTCGATCTCCTCAAATGGCTAAAGGAAGCAGATGTCCCGATCCACGGAGTGGGGATTCAGGCTCATTCGATATTCAAGACGCATAACCTCGTAGAGTTTCGTCAATTCGTGAATCGAATCACCGAACTTGGTTTGCACTTCGAGGTGACCGAATTCGATGCTCGTATTCGCCTGTTCGACGAGTTCGAAGATCCTTATCAAGCTCAAGCGGATTACATGGCTGAATACGCGAAGGTCTGTATCGAAAATCCGCATTGCGCAGGATTCACATTTTGGGGTCTGAGCGATAAGTCGACTTGGTTTAACGTCATTCCTCCTTTCAGTAGGATGCTTCCGAACGACCCCTTGCTATTCGATGTAAATTCGCATCCGAAACCGGCGTACTACAGGATCCTGGAAGCGCTTGAATCTAGAAAAGTCCGTTGGGCAGAGCTTTAGTCTGCGTTGAGGCTCAGGCTAAAGTGCTGAGCTACATTTGCACATGAGTTTTTTGAACAGAATACGCGGCTTTGCCGCTGCATGATGATCCTGTTAATTTGCAGTGGCCTGGTAGGAATTCTTTCGATTTTGCTTCGTTTGCCGAAAAAACGTGAGGTTTTGGGGTTTGGGAGAATAGTATAAGTTAGGATTGGAATAGTCCGGTTATGCCGAAGAATGAATCATCAGACCCGTACGAGCTTTTCGTAGAGTTGTTCACGCAAAATGAGCAGACTATGAGGACCTTCGTGCGTAGTTTGGTTCCGACATGGCACGATACCGATGAAATTGTCCAAGAAGTGGCTTTGGTTGCCTGGCAGAAGTTTGAACAATTCGAGCGAGGGACATCGTTTTTGAAATGGACCTGCGTGATTGCTCGTTTCAAGGCTCTGGCCTATCGACGCAAATTTGCTCGTGAGCGTTTGGCTTTCAATGAGGCATTGATGGATGTGATGGCGGATGAGTCGGCCAGAGAGGCCGAGCAACGAAAATGGGAATACGAGGTCTTGGAAGGGTGTTTGAAGAAGTTGCCGGAGAAGCAGCGTAAGTGGGTGACCTTAGCTCATACGCCGGGAGTTTCATCTCTTGAAATGGCTCAGGAAATGGGAATCAAGCCGGGGGCATTTTACATGCGATTGAATCGGATCCGAAATACTCTGCGGGGGTGCATTAATAAGAGCTTGAAAGAAGAGGGGCTCGTATGAGCAAATACGAAATGACGGAGATCGAGAGGCGTTGGATCGAGGATTATTGCAACCAGACGATTTCCCGGGAGGAGTTCGCTCTCTTCGAAAAAGCGCTCGAGCTGTCGCCTGATTTGAGAGCTGCGACACGTCAGTATCTGGCTCTCGATTCTAATTTGCGTCAAGGTTCGGAATTAGTGGCGGATATCGAAGCGGCTTGGAGCTCATCCGAGCCAAGCAAAGTGGTTCGTTTTCCTAGCTGGATTGGAATCGCCGCAGCGGCGGCGATTGCCTTTCTAGTAGGTTTCGGGTCGGATTGGTTTTTGTCCAACTCGAACAATAGAATTGATGAAGTAGCCACGAGCTCGTCTGAGTTCGAAGCTACTGCCAATGGATACGCGGTGGTGCATGGCATTATTGACGCTAAAACCGAGAGCGGTTCGGAAATCCATGCAGGAGACGTATTGGGATCGGAAACGATCTCGCTTATTAGTGGTAGCGCTCGAGTGGATTTCTTCTCTGGGGCTCAAGTTTATATTGAGGCGCCTGTTAAGTTGGAAATACGATCGGCTTGGGAGGCTACCTTTCATAGCGGTAAATTAAGAGCTAAGGTACCGCCTGCGGCTCGAGGGTTTACGATCGAGGCGAATGGGCGGCGTATCGTTGATTTGGGCACGGAGTTTGGGATTGATACGTCTGCCGACGAAGTGAAGGTCGAAGTGTTTTCTGGGAAAATCGAGTTGGAGGATCGCGAGCTTTTGAAGGGAGACGCGGTTTCGTTGACGCGAGATGGGCGGACCACTCCGATTCAATCGGATATTGATTCTTTCTCTAATCTGTTTACAATGGCGACGGGGATTTCCGAATCGGCTAAACGTTCTTTTGCCAATTGGGTTGATTACAGCGATTCGTTTAGTCGGGACCCAAGATTGATTGCCTACTACCCTTTTATATCGGAACCGGCGGAGCGAAGCGACTGGGTGCCAAGTGGCTTGTATCCAGAAAACAAGGAACTGGATGGAGCGGTTGTGCTAGCGGAATGGGTTGATGGTCGATGGAGCGGATTGAAGGGAGCGGTGGAGTTTCGCCGACCTGGATCACGGGTGCGGGTTAATATTCCGGGGGATTTTGAAGCGTATACGTTTTCATGCTGGGCGCGTATCGATAGTTTGGATCGCCGGTACAATGCTTTGTTTTTGGCGGACAGCTACCAGACTGGCGAGCCGCACTGGCAAATCCGAAATGATGGCGTGTTGATGATTGGCGTCATGGTGGATGATCAAGCGCCGCGTTTGAATCCAGTTGCTGGACAGTCGCATTTAGGTCGTTCTCGCAATTATTATTCGCCTCCGTTTTGGGATATTACGAAAAGCGGCCAGTGGCTGCATCTCGTCTCGATATACGATCCGGGTTCTCGCAAGGCGGCTCACTACGTGAATGGCGAGAAGGTTAGCGAACAGGAAGTCCAAGAGGCATATGTTATCAAAAGGCTTCGAATCGGCAATGCCGAGATCGGCAATTGGGGAGACCCGAATCGCAAAGATCCTAGCTACGCGATCCGTAATCTTAACGGACGGATCGACGAGCTCGCGATATTCAACGCGGCACTCAGTGAAAGTGAAATCAAGACGCTCTACCAAAAAGGGCAGGGGAATTGATTTAGACTGCGGATTGGAATAGCTACTGGCGTCTCCAGATTTTTACGTCGTCGACATAAGCATTCTTGGCGACGAGCAGTCGTAGAAGTCCTTTCGTTTCGTGAGCGAATCCTTTGGATTTGAAGGAGCCTACGATCTTGCTATCAATCGTAATGGTGAGTTCGTCGCCTTTGATCGTGGTGTAGACCTGATGCCATTGCCTGGTTTTAAGCTTGTTCGGAAATGTAGCGTTTTTTTGGGATATGAGCGCTTTTTGATGCTCAGTGATGGTCCCTTCTTTCCGCGCGTTACGGAGTTTGAGGTTCATTTCACCGGTTTTTTGGTCGGTGACTTTTACGTCATTCGTGCCGATGGTGACCTTGAAAAGGTGCCCAGCCCAAACGGTTTTCAAGTCCATATCGGCGAAGTTGAGAGTTAGGATATCGTCTTTGTCTTCGAGCTTAAACCTGAGGCCGAGAGTGCCGTCCTTGAACTTGAAGGCATGCCTAACGGATGTGGCATGGTTGGCTTTCGCGTGCGTGTAGATGTACATGTGACCATCGCGCAGATCGACTTCTTTGTATCCCTTGGCAGTCTTATCGCTGCTGGTAGTCCATTCGTTGCCGGGCTCGTCTTTGAGCTCCTGGGATTCAACGCGTTCAAAGGAATCTTCGAAAATGAGCGTTCCGAAGTCATGGGCCCACGAATTGGATAGGAGAACGATAAGGGAAAGTATTGCGAGCGGTTTCATTGCGAGAGAGGCAGTGGAAGAGTTAATCGAATGGCATCGAAACGGGAACGATGGATCTAACAAAATGTATCAGAGCGTGATCGGACAAGGTAGCAGGAAGTCGACCGTTGACCTTTTATGGCATTGAGAGACTCTCTTGCTGAAATACCTTCGAAATTCCGACTATGACCCCAAGCCCGCGTTCAACTCAAGCGATGATTAATTTGTAATATGCAAGGGGTTGATTACTTCGTAATTCTGCTCTACGTCCTAGGTATCATCGGAGCGGGCATGATGTTCGCCGGAAGGATGAAGAGCTCGAAAGAGATGTTCTCTGCTGGTGGGCAATCGCCATGGTGGGTTTCGGGGCTTTCGGGTTTTATGACTCAGTTTTCGGCCGGTACATTCGTCGTTTGGGGAGGAGTTGCCTACCGTTATGGTTTTGTGGCGATCGTCATCAATCTCGGTTACGGGGTTGCGGCGATGATGGTAGGGCGGTTCGTGGCTGGCCATTGGCGACGAGTCGGCGTCGATTCCGCTTCCGAATTCCTTCATCTCCGGTTTGGCGGGTCCGTAGTGCAGTTCTATACTTGGTTTAAGGGGACGGCGACCTTGTTTACGATGGGAGGAGGGGTGTATGCGTTGTCGAAGATCGTATGCGTGTTGGTCCCTTTGCCTGTGGGGCATGTTTTGGCAGATCCTGCGACAGGATTTTTGTCGGTCACTTACGCATCGGTCGCTTTGTGTCTCATAGTCATCCTGATCACTTTCATTGGGGGCCTTTGGGCAGTTTTGATGACGGATGTTCTGCAATTCGTGATCCTGATGGTTTCAGTGATATTCGTGGTTCCGCTCATTTTGATGGAGGCAGGCGGTTGGGGTTCTTTTTTGGAGGCAGCTCCAAAAGGGTTCATGTCTCCAGTCGCTGCGGATTTCACTTGGTGGTTCATCACGGGGTGGATGATCGTCAATTTTTTCAACATCGGGGCGGAATGGACTTTCGTTCAACGTTACCTGTGTGTACCGGAGGAAAAGGATGCTCGGAAGTCAGCCTATTTGTTTGGTGCCTTGTATTTCGTAAGTCCGATTTTATGGATGCTGCCGCCGCTCATTTATCGCGTATTGAATTCGGAGGCCGATTCGGAGCAGGCTTATATTCTAGCCTGTCAGCTAGTGTTGCCGGCGGGGATGGTGGGATTGATGGTCGCAGCGATGGCTTCGGCTACCGCAAGTATGGCGACGACTCGTCTTAATGTTTTCGCGGGTGCATTCACTTCCGAAGTGTATCATCGAATCATCAATCAGGCGGCCTCGGAGAAGCGTCTGGTATTCGTCGGGCGCGCGGCGACGATTATTTTGGGATGCGTGGTGCTTTCGGGCGCTTTGTTAATTCCGAAATATGGATACACGAGTTTCCTTATTTCGATTAATGCGTTGCTGAATGGCCCCCTTATGTTGCCTACCATCTGGGGGCTCTTTTCGCGGAAGATCGGCTTGGGTGCCGTTTGGGCAACTATTTTGGCGGGCTTCCTAACGGCTTTTATTGTTAAGTTCGGTCTGTCGAATGAAGGGTTTCTTAATGGAGTAGAGGCACTTCGACCGCTTGTGGATTTGATAGCGGCGAATAATCGAATCGTGGATCTTATAGCGGGAATCGTATTGCCGTTGATCATACTGGTAACACTTGAATTGCGAAGCGATGGAGAGCACCCGGGCTGGCAGAGAGTATTGGCGAAGAAACAAGTGTTTCGCCAAGCGACTACTTTGAAGTCGTCGACGCTACCAGGGAAAATGGTGGTGGTTTCACTGGCGGTTATCGCGGTCGTGATGTTTGTCTTGTCCTTTATAAACCGAGAAGAGTCTGGATTGCTAATCGCTTTTGCAATCGTCCTTGGCTGTATTTCAGGAGCGATCTATATCCCAATTCGCCGAACTGAGAAATTTGGGCCGAATTAGAAAAGCGTTTTATGAGGAGTGCTCCAAGCTGAGTGCTTGGTGTGGCTATGTTGCAAGGGGGCACCTTTTTAGAATGGCTTTTGCCTAAGAATCGCTGTTCATTGGTCGACTGTTGACTGTTCTTCGAGTGGTTTTTGAAGAGCGATCTGATCAGTCTGTTTAGATTGGTGGTATGAACGTTTTAGTTACAGGAGCTGCAGGGCGTTTAGGGAGCTGCGTTTGTCGTTTGTTGGATGAGCTTGGGATGACGTTTACTGCGGTTGATTGCGTTTCGGATGTAGAAGCTGCGTATTCGGTGAAGATTGTGGATCTGTTGGATTGGGAAGCTTGCGAAGAGCTATTAAAAGAGATCGATGTATTGATTCATTTTGCCAGCAATACGAAGTGGGATAGCGATTCTCCCCAAGATGTATTGAAGGAGAACACATCGATGGACATGAATTTGTTTCAAGCAGCGGCGAATTCTGGGTGTAGCCGAATCATATTTTCTAGTTCAATACAGGTTTGTAATGGGCAGTTGCCGGTTGGTGATCGTGCGATTCACGAAATCGTTTTGCCGTACATTCCGATTGATTCGGATATGCCGACATTGGCTCGAAATGGATATTCTTTGAGCAAACAGATTGGGGAGAATCTGTTGAACTATTTTTCGGATACAAAGGGAATGACCTGTATCGCGGTTCGTTTTCCTTTGCTTCTGGATTCGACTCTTCTCGCCAAGACGAAGGAAATGGGTGGGTTGGAACGAGGAAACTGTTACGATGGATTCGCGTATTTGCCGATCTATTCAGCTGCGGAAGTGGCAGTGAAAGCGATCACGGCTGAGCTTAGTGGCTACCGGCAGTATTTCGTATCCTCGAAAGATAATCTCGAGCAGCGGCCTGCTAGGGAGGTGATTGAAGAGCAGTTATCGGATATCCCATCCAAGATACCATTGGAGGAAATGGATTCGTTGGTAGATTGCTCGAAGGTAGAGGCTGAGCTTGGTTGGGAGCAGCCACGTACTTTGGAAGAATCGTTAGAGGCTTACGGTAGGCTCGCGGAAGTCGCGCCTTACTAATCATTTTGATCACCAATACAATGCTGCACCCGATATCAAGAAACATTTCGGTTGAATTGTACGTACCCGCCAATCGGGGGTAAGGGTCGTTTGAATAGTTCGTTGACGATAAATTTGGTGGTTGGATCTAAGTCGACTATTGACTAATTTTTGTATGGTTTTCTCGGAGGGATTTTGCTTCCTTTGTCTATGTAAGAATTCTCGCCTCAATATCTCTTGAAACGTGGAAACGGAGTACTTGTTATGTTAACAGAGCGACAGGTTGAAGATTATCGTAGGGACGGATTTATTGGCGTAGATGGGGTGCTGAGTTTGGCAGAAGTAGAAGAGCTTCGACGGGTGACTGATTCGTTTGTTGAAAGCTCCCGTCAGATAGTTGAAAGCGATGATGTTTATGATTTGGAGCCAGGGCACTCTGCAATGGGTCCTAAACTACGCCGTATTAAGAGTCCGATTGAGGCTCACGAAGTGTACCGAAGAACCTTGGGGCATGAGAGCATCTTGGATATTGTCGCTCAACTGATCGGCCCTTCAATTTGGACGAATGGCAATAAACTTAATATGAAGTCCGGCGGAGGTGGTAGTCCGGTTGAATGGCATCAGGATTGGGCTTGGTATCCATTTACTAATGATGACCTTTTGGCGGTAGGCGTTTGTATTGACGATATGACCGAGGAAAACGGTTGTTTGTTGGGTATTTCGGGCACTCATAAGGGACCCATTCTAGACCATCATTTGGATGGTTGTTTTGCAGGGGCAGTAACGGAAGAGGGTTTTGATGATTCCAAGGCTGAAAAAATTGAAGTAAAAGCTGGAGGCATATCGATTCACCATGTTCGCGTGTTGCACGGATCTCTGCCCAATCTGTCTCCTAATCCTCGAAGATTGTTGTTGTTTCAGTATTGTGCAGGTGATGCCTGGCCTCTTCGAGGTGCCGAATGGGATGAATATGAAAGAAGCTTCGTGCGAGGGGAGGCCACCAATCAACCGCGTGTGACCAATGTTCCGGTGCGTATCCCTTTGCCCAGACCGAAACAAACTGGTTCCATCTACGAAACTCAATCAGTGTTGGGACGATCCACATTTAAAAACACTGCATCTTGAATTTGAAAAGCATTTTTTATGGCGAGCGATGAGTTGAAAAAATTGATAGATCGAAAACGCGCGAATCCTTACGATCCGAGTCAATCGATCGATTTCCTTCGCGGAACCGGTCCCGATGGAGGTAGTATCCCAAGACCTGATACGAAGGTCGAATCATGCGATGCTGATGGCGTATATTGCGAGTGGGTCACCAACGGCGATCCTACGTCGGAATGCGTCTTTGTGTTTCTACACGGGGGCGGTTATTACCGTAGTTCAGCCAAGGCGAGCCGTATGGTTGCTTCTAATCTGAGCGCAGCATGCGGGTGTCGTTGTTTCACTGTCGAATATCGATTGGCTCCAGAGCATGTTTTTCCGGCCGCCGTCGACGATGCGTATACTGCTTTTAAATGGTTGGTGAAACAGGGACTTTTCTCTAAGCAGATTGTCGTAGGCGGGAGTTCGGCTGGAGGGGGATTGACCGCGGCTTTGCTGGCGAAACTTAAGCTTGCCGGTGAAAGCCAACCTGCGGCTGCAGTGCTCTTGTCGCCATGGACCGATTTAACTCAAAGCGCAGACACGTTTGTGAGTAATGCCGATTCGGATCCGACGATCTCGAAAGTCTACCTCGATCGCATGGCTGCACAGTATCTTGATGGTGCGGACCCCAAAGATCCGCTTGCGTCTCCAACTTTTTCCGACATGACAGGTTTGCCACCGATGCTCGTGCAAGTTGGAAAATTGGAAACGATGTTTGGTGATGGATTGGGCTATGCCGAAAAAGCGCGTCAAGCTGGTGTGCAGGTTGAATTCGATCCTTACGACGACGTAATACATGGATGGCACAACAGTGCTCATGTTGTTCCGGGTATGCCTGAAGCTATTGAGGCTACGGCTCGTATAGGCGCGTTTTTCAAAGAACGTGCTTGTTGAAGTAGGGATTTCGAAAACGAGAAAACAATTTGGAGACCTGAGAAAGTGATTATCGACATACGAATCTATCAAACGAAACCGGGAATGCGCGAGGAGCACTTTGAGCTTTTCGACAAGTATGGACTAGGTCCGCAATCTCGATTGCTTGGAGACCCGTATTCATACGTGAAGTCCATTGAAGATCCCAATGAATTTATTCTAATGTGGAGCTACGAAGACCTCGCGGATCGTGAAGCCAAGCGTGAGCTGATGTGGGAAGACCCTGAGTGGCAGATCTATGTGAAACATAGCAAGGCCCTAGGAGCGGTTGTATCTCAGTACAACAAGTTGGTAGAACTCGTCTGATTTTCCGTAGGGAGTTTCAGGCGATAGGCTAATTGTCATTGCAGAACCAATCTGGCGTGTATGGAGTAGGGTATTGTCTTAGGACCGATCTTTGAGTCGGTCTGCGATAATTAATAACCCCTACCTGCGCAATCGTCGCACGCGACGCCCCTGAATTGAGAAACTTAAAAAAATAAAGTATCATGAAGCTCATTACATTCATTATTCTTTTTGGAATTGGTTTGTGCCGATTATCGTTTGCCGATCAGCCAAACGTTATCCTACTGATGGGCGACGATCATGGTTGGGAGGAAACGGGATACAATGGTCACCCGTACGTCAAAACTCCGGTGCTCGATGATATGGCGGCGACAGGTCTGCATTTGGAGAATTTCTATTCAGGCCACCCGACTTGCTCTCCAACAAGGGCGAGCTTTCTGACTGGGCGCCATCCGAACCGTATGGGTACGTTTTCACCGGGGTGGTCTATTCGTCCTGAAGAGATCACGAGTGCGCGTATTATGGGCAATGCGGGTTACCGGAGCGCTCACTTTGGAAAATGGCATATTGGCACGGTTAAAGCAGAATCGCCGCTGAATCCAGGAGCAATGGGATTCGACGAATGGCTTTCTCACGATAATTTCTTCGAACTCAATCCGTCATTTTCCCGCAACGGCGGACCACCAGAAGTTTATCCTGGCGAAAGTTCTGAAATCCTAATTCGCGAATTGATCGATTTTATCGGTAAAGCGGATAACTCCAATAAGCCGTTTTTCACGGTTGTTTGGTTTGGTTCGCCTCACGAACCTTACAGCGGGCTCCCCGCAGACCTAGCGCTCTACGACGACTTGCCAGGGAAATATAAAGACAAGCAGGTTAAGCTCACTTCCAACGAAACCGGAAGTCCCACGACGCGCCCGCAAGGTGACGTGCTTCGCGAACGCTATGCTGAGATCACTGCCATGGATCGCTCAATCGGAACGTTGAGAACGTATCTTGCCGATGAGGGATTACGCGACAATACGCTTCTCTTTTATTGTGGGGACAATGGCACGTCGCGCGACGGCTCGCTTGTTACTCCCCATCGTGGAGTGAAGGGGGAAGTTTATGATGGAGGCATTCTTGTTCCGGGATTGATCGAGTGGCCTGCTCGAGTTTCGAAACCGCGTAGCACAAGGATTCGTGCCAGCACCAGCGATTTGCTTCCGACGCTTTGTGGCATCGTCGGTCAGGCGCTTCCGAAGCGCCCGATCGATGGTATTGATCTTACTTCCTTGATAGATGGTACGATGAGGTCTCGATCCAATCCCCTCTATTTTTGGCAGTTCGGAAACAGCGGCGGCGATCAAGCGGAAAACTACCTTGATCCTGAGTTGCAAGTAGGAACCACCCCTCTTGTTAAGCTCATGGGCGGTATCGCTACTCGTAATTTCAAAAACCTTAAACATCCTAGCATTAGTGCCGCCGATTACATGGGTCCTCGAGCGATTATCGACGGTCGTTTAAAACTGGTCGTGCGCGAGAGTAAAAGCGGCGAAACCGAACAGGAACTTTTCGACCTGATAAAGGATCCAGCTGAAACCAAGAACCTTATCGGAAAGAAGCCGGTCGCCGCTAAAAAGCTGCAAGCTGAGCTCCGTACGTGGCAGGAGTCGGTTCTCAAGAGTTTAACCGGAGCGGATTACTAGACTGTATGGGGCGAAAATACCTGCTATCGCTTTTTGTATTGGCGTTTCCGGTACTTTGCCGGGGCGATGATTTGCAAACGACGGAATTGTTGGAAGCCTCTAGGAATGGAGCTATACTCGTCGCTGCGCATCGGGGAGGGTATTCGAATGATAAAGCCGATCAGGCCCCTGAGAATACGCTAGCGAATTTGGCGATAGCGATTCGAAAGGGGTACGATGTTTACGAAACCGACATTCAGCGTACTTCGGACGGTGTTTTTGTCGTAGTTCATGATCCGACTTTGGATCGGGAAACAAACGCTACGGGTAAAGCAAAAGACCTGACGCTTGCGGAATTGAAAGCGCTCAAGAAACGCTACCGCGATGGTTCGGTATCCAATGAATCGGTGGCGACTTTGGAAGAGCTGTTGTTGGCGGGAAGGGGGAAGATTCTATTCAAACCTGATTTGAAGCCAGGGATCATCGATCATTTCGATGATTTGGCGCGATTGGTGTCTAAGCTGGGAATGACAGATCAGGTTTTTATTCGTACGGTTTTCAAGGATACTAAAAAGATCCAAGCGTATTTTGAAAGCGGTACGCCCAAGGTGGAAGTGATGATTAAAACTCGAGACCTTTCGGAGTTGCGGCATGTAATCACAACGTTTCATCCAAAGGCAGTCCATGTGGACCTGGTGAAGGACGAGCCGGTTTCAGCCTCAACAAGCGAAGCTATTCGCTTTGCCGTGAAGAGCGAAGTTTTGGTGCAAACGCATATTTATAAAGATACAAAGCAAATTGAGGAACTCGCCGAATTGGGTGTTAGAATGTTGCATACGAATTACCCTGAAGAAACCTTGGAATACCTAGTCGAAAACGATTGGCGATAGGTGGTGACCTTCTTACCGAAACTGGAAGGCGAACAGGTCGGCGTCTTGTAGACTGATATGTAGCTGGATTGGTTTCCCTTTGAGTTCCGAAATGTCGGTTCCTTTGGCAGTCCAGGAAACAGGACGGTCTATGGCGTCACCGAAAACGACTTCGCAATCAGCTAAAGCGTATCCAGGAATCGCTGTACCACCTTCATTGCGAATTTCGATTTTGATACCTCCTGCGGCGGAAGATGAGAAATTTAGAAAAAGTCCACTGCCATCGAAAGTAACAGGTTTGGTGTTGAAGCTGCCGCCGCTCATGGGGGCGCTTGCGGATACGAAGCCATCGAGCCGCATGGTATAACGACGCAGTTGATTGCTATTTCCGGTCCAGTAGTCTTCGGATGCGTAGAGGGATATTTCGTTGGGGGCTCCATTCATGCTTGAAGCGGTTTCGACCATTTGCCACGCGAGATAATTGTCGCCGTATTTCCATTGATTTTGACGTTCGATGCCAGGGCGGAGGAACGCTTCAGGCCATCGCTTGAAAGTAGTGGCGTCACGACTACTCATGAATAGGGCTTCGGTAATTGCCGTGCCATAGCGCTCTGATGCGGACGACCGCATTTTCCGGTGGCTCAATTCGGGAAGTTGCTCCATAGAGTGGCTCCAGCCTCGATCGATGTAACGGCTGGGGAATCCGATGAAAATATGAGGCGCTCGATAGTAGGGCAGGATCTGATTGGTGTACAATTGTTCGGGCGAAGCTCCTGGATACGTCAAATCTGTTTGATTTTCCCAGGTTAACATGTCCTGGGAAGTGGCGGTTCGAATGTTTCTTATTTCATTTGGATATATTCGCCAATAAGCGCGGTATTCTTTTCGTATTGGATCCCAGAAAGCTAGGTTTTGAGAATCGAATCGACCATCCGTGATGACGGGTCTTTCCGACAGCATTGACCAATGAATTCCATCGGGGGATTTCAGGATCAGTAGACCTTCATCTTCGCCGCTGGATCTCAGTACTGCTTTGTAGCGAGAATCGGGCGGACAGTTTGGATTGGCGTCTTTGAAGACGGCGGAGTGAGCACCGTCCAGTTCAGCCTGCCCCATCCAGTCCTTTTTGGCGCGACCGATGACGATATTGTTGTTCGTATCGCCGCTGCCTTCGGGGAATTCAACGAGTCCGAGTGATGGGCGAGTCCAGTGGATGCCGTCGTCGCTTTCAGCGTAGCAAGTGAATCGTGCATCGGATGGAGCCAGCTCTCCCTCCTGAACCGATAGTTGATAGCATTTGTAGTACATGCGGTACTTGTCGCCATCTTTGAAAATGCTATGGTATCCAGAACCACTGCCCTCCCAGGGAGCGTCGTGCGTGAATACGATTTCTTTGGCCGTCGGATGATTGAGTTTTAAAGAGATTTCTCCATCCAAGGACTCGATGAGGTAATCATCTACCAGCAATTCCCGGCGATCTCCTAGATTGATGGGGTCAGCTTCGCAAAACGGTATACTGAAGGCTAATACGGCGATTATGAGTAGGGGATTGGGGTATTGCATTAGTAACATTGGAACGCGGTACGAATATCACATTTGACGAGTGGAAGCCATCGATAAATTGAGATTTGAGTGGATTTGAAAAACGTCTTGATTTTCGAGACGTTAGTTAGCCGCTTGATTATTGGGAATTGGAAGGCTTAATTATACTTGCTTGGCAATGGTCTAATGGTAATTAAATGTAGCATGAGGTCGTTAGATTAGATTTAGTGAATGAGAACCCTAAGCCAAAGAATCCAAGCGAAGTATTCGTAAGCACCCTGACCGAGAGTCAGACGGCCTTGCGCGGATACTGCCAGGCATCTTTAGGCCACAGCGAAGTACCGAAAGAGGTCGAGCAGCGGGCGAACATCGTTTCGTGGAAGAAACGCGAAAAATGGAATCCTGAAACGCCTTTTCACCCTTGGGTTATTACGGTGGCAAAGTTCGGAGTGCTTGGTTTGATACTGGATCCGGATAGGCGTGCTTAAAAGGTCTCTTTCGAGACCTTTCAGGAAATCGATAAGATTCGCGTCCTTGTGGTCTCAATCCCTGACCTTAATTGAAATTTATGAAACGTATTTATAATGCCCCTATCGATCGCCGCCATTTCCTGAAGGGACTGGGAGTGGTAATGGCAATGCCAGCTTTCGAAAGCCTCAATACGGGTTTCGCCACATCGGCGAATCCGCAAAGTTCGCGTCGATTGGTGTGTGTGGGGAGTCACTTGGGCTTTTGGCCGGGAGGGTTCTTCCCAAAGACGTCTGGCAAGGATTATAAGACGAGTTTGACCCTTGGGGGTATCGATAGGCATCGCGACGACTTCACTGTCTTTTCCCATTTGGACCACGGCGTCAGCGGGGGACATTCGGCTGTGCATTCATTTCTGAGCGGCGTTAAGAAAGGCGAGGCGGCAGGTTTTGCGGAAAAGAATATGACGATCGACCAGGCAGCTGCGGAATTCTCCGGGAGTGCGGCGCGGTATTCGTCGATTTCTGCGGGCCTTGGTGGCGGAACTAACATGTGCTGGACACGTTCAGGTGTGAACATTCCACCGGTCAGCAACCCTGCAAATCTTTTCGAAGCCTTGTTCGTCAATTCCGGTAAGGCAGCATTGGAAAAAGAACGCGTGCGTTTATTGCATCGTAGTAGCGTTTTGGATGCGCTTCGAGAATCGGCGAATACTTTAGGCGGAAAACTGAACGCGACTGATCGGGACAAATTGGACCAGTATCTGACCTCAGTGCGCGAAGTTGAGCAACGTTTGCAAATGTCCAAAGAGTGGCTTGATCGACCGAAACCCAATTCGCCGATAGATCGCGTTTTGGATGAAGACCGTATGCATATCGAGGAGATGCCGTTGATGTACGATCTATTGGTTTTGGCGCTGCAGACCGATTCGACGAGGGTGGCGACTTTTGAAGTGCCGATGGGATTTCAAACGAGCGAATTGGAGGTCGGATCCTATCATGGCCTGTCGCATCACGGTAAGGAGGAAAATCGTCTCGGTGAGCTACAAATTGTGGAGGCGTACTTGATGAAGCAATTCGGCTTGTTCGTGGATCGATTGAAAGAAGCGAAAGTTTTTGACGATACCTTAGTTGTCATGGGAAGCGGTATGGGAAATGCGCATACACACAGCAATCGCGATATTCCGGTATTGCTTGCCGGTGGAGGGTTGGATCATCAAGGCCATTTGGTTTGCCCGGAGGAAAAGAGCAAGCGTATCCCGCTTTCCAATCTCTGGCTATCGTCCCTGCAATGGTTCGGCTTGGATATCGAACGTTTCGGTCGGAGTACGGGTACGTTTTCACCCATGGAAATCGCTTAGTTGAGAGTTGTTTTATTATGAATACTTTTTTCGATAAGCGGATAATCACGGCTCTTGGTTCGGTTTTGCTTTCCAGCATTTCTTTCGGCTCGTCTCGTACGGAATTTCTTCAGCAGCACTGCATCGATTGTCACGGACCGCACAAAGAGAAGGGAGACCGCCGCTTGGATGGTCTCACCGATGAGATCACGGGTCTGGAGGATATTGAATTGTGGCAGGAGGTTTTGGATATGCTCAATCTGGGCGATATGCCGCCTGAGGACGAACCGCAGCCTTCAATCGAAGAACGGACGGCGATGATTGATTCGACGACCAAATTAGTGAAGACTGCCTTGGCAGAATTATCGGACACAGGGGGGCATAGCGTCTTGCGCCGGATCAACGCATGGGAGTATCAGCAAACGATCAGAGATTTGCTTGGGTTGAATGTCTCTGCATGGAATCCTGCGGCGGATTTTCCGAAGGAAGTCGTTAAACATGGGTTTGATAATATAGGTGCGGAGTTGGTCACTTCAGGGATGTTGTTGGATCATTATTTTACTGCTGCTGAAGAGGCGATCGACCGAGCGACGAAATTTGGCAAGCGACCTAAATCAAAGCGTTATTCACAACGGACTCCGTTCTATTTTCAGGGTGAAGAGAACGCAGACCTACCGAAGCTGTTTCGGGTAGATCGATTTCGATTCGTTCCGGAGACGCCCTATACGGATTTGTATGGTCGGCACTATCGTGGAGGACATATTGGCTTCGAGCCTTTGGCGAGAGGTGGAGTGCCGGCAAGCGGCATGTATCGCGTGCGGGTACAAGCGGCGGCAATCGATCGTGAGCATCCCTATGGGGACGTGATTGACGATTTTCGCAATGGGGATCCGCTGGTGCTCGAACTGGTAGCAGTCGATCGAGAAGGAAGCGTTGAAAGCACGGGTAATGTCTCGGCAGAACGTTCTTTGGCCCGGGTCGAATTGACCAGCGATGAGCCGGAATGGTTCGAGTGGGAAGTGTTTTTCGAAGAAGGCTTTGAGCCGGAAGTGCGTTTTCGCAATGGAACTCTCGCAACCAAGAGGTTGGTGCGGATCATGACTCAGAATGGGGGAGAGTATGAGGAGGTGAAACCTTTCGTCGATATGAAGGGTGGGAATGAAAAATCCCATGGATTGTTGAAGGTCTACCGGGGACCGAAATTGCGTATTTGGGAGGTTCAAGTTGAAGGGCCGTTATTGGAGCAATGGCCCCCCAAAGGGCATCAATTGCTCTATGGGAATCTTGAATTGAGCGACCTGACGCGCGAAGCTGCCGTTGAGCGACTGCGTTACTTTGCGGCGTCAGCCTATCGCCGTCCGTTGGAAAGCGATGAGTTGAAGCCGATCGAGTCGATGGTCTTGGCGAAGATTGAAGAAGGTTTGACTGAGCTCGAAGCGGTGCAGCTAGGCTTCCAGGCGATCCTCTGCTCTCCTGGGTTTATCTATTTGTCCGAGGGGGAAGGGCTTTTGAACGATTTTGCCTTGGCGGCGCGTTTGTCCTATTTTCTGTGGTCGTCTCAACCGGATGAAGTGTTGTTTCGTGATGCTCGAAAAGGGAAGCTAAGCGATCCGCTTGTCTTGGGAAAACAAGTATCGAGAATGTTGCTTGATTCGAAGTCTGATCGATTTGTATCCAATTTTATAAGTCGTTGGCTTGAGCTGGATAATATTGGCGAGATGCCGGTGTCGCAGGACTTTAGGACCTATTTTCGCGATGACATAGAAACCGCAATGATTGGCGAGACGGAAGCCTTTTTTAGGCACGTGTTGAGTAATAATCTAAGACCGAGTGAATTAATCTCCGCTGACTATTCGTTCCTTAATCGGGAATTGGCTTTGCATTACGGGATTGAAGGCGTGGATGGGCATGAGCTCAAAAAGGTCTCTTTGAAAGGAACGCCGCGAGGTGGATTGATCGGGCAATCGCTTTTCTTGACCGCTTCCGCTAACGGAGTGGATACTTCTCCGGTGGTTCGTGGAATCTACGTATTGGAGAATCTGCTCGGCTACTCGCCACCGCCACCGCCGCCAGATGTTCCGGTGATCGAATCGGGTATCAGCGGGGCAAAGACGATTCGAGAGCAGCTTGCGAAACACCGTGAAGTCGAGACTTGTGCGGAGTGTCATCGTAAGATCGATCCCTTGGGCTTTGCATTGGAGAATTTCGATGCGACCGGAATGTGGCGGAGCCACTATGGGCGTAAATTGAAGATCGATGCATCGGGAACGCTGCCGAATGGAGATACGTTTAATGGCGTGCCTGAATTTCGTTCTTTAATGATCAAACGGACCGATCAGTTTACTCGCTGTCTAGCGGAGAAGCTCATGACCTATGCTCTTGGTCGGGAATTGGATCCTAGGGATCGCCCGGTAATCGATTCGATATTGGAAGAGCTTGATGATAATGAAGGTGGTCTCCAGGGCCTGATCGAGGGGATCGTGCTCAGCGAATCGTTCATGAGAAATTGAATACGTGTGGGATAATATCCAGATTCGCTTAAGTTGGTCCGAGCTTGTCCCGGATCGATTGTTTTTGGAGGAGCTCCACGAGAAACGTAAGTAGAAGTGAGAGTAAAGGCCTGAACGCTAGAATAGAAGCGTTGGCAGGTTCTTAGCCATTTCGAAGTCTCGCGTGGTTGGTCGATTCTTGAAAGGCAAGCCGAGATGTAGAGCTTCGCCCTTAATTCTACATTCAGGTGTCTACTTCGTGCGGAAAGTCTCGCTTTGGATGAGAGCGAGAAAGAGATCTTGGAAGCCGTTGCCGGCTCCGTGGTTTAGTTTAACGATGGTTTCGATCTCTTTGCGTTCCTTGTAGTTGGGGACGCGGCCTGTGGCGTAAGTCAGGAGCTTTTCGGAGAGGCACTGGGAGAAGAGGTCGATATTGTCGACCAGCCATGCCTTGAAATCTGTTACATCGTGAATAACGGTACCGTCGGGCAGTGTGCCTGAGGATTCGATCGGTACATCTATTTTCGGCCAGTTTTCACGCCAGCGGCCTACGGGGTCGAAGTTCTCCAGCATGAAACCGATAGGGTCGATTTGCTTATGGCAAGTCGCGCAGGCTCCATCTGCCATGTGGGCGGCGAGCATTTCCTTAGGATTGGTCGTACCACGAATGTCGGGCGTTAGCGCTGGGACACTTTTCGGCGGCTGTGGTGGAGGCGTGCCGAGGATGTTTTCCAGGATCCATACTCCTCGAAGAACGGGCTGTGTATCCACGCCATTTGCGGTGGCTGTCATAATGGCGGATTGCGCCATCAGGCCCCCATATCGACCGCCGCGTGGTAGAGGTATTCGCTCGAGTTGTAAGCCGCGTACGTCTACTCGATAATTGTCCATCTTGGGCTTGGGATTCGGGTCTTGGTATTCGTATATTTTTTTGGCGAATCCGACGGTTGAATACGTGAAATCCGGATCGATGAAATCAGTTAAGGGACGGTTCTCGTTTAGAATCGCAGAGAAGAACCACTCGACTTCCGCCTTGGCTATTTTTATGTCATTTTCGGAAAACTTGAGCTTCGGATCAGGCATGATGTCATTCAGCATTTTCGTATCCAACCACTGACCAGTGAAACTTTGGATCATAGGATGATCGGGACTGTCGGGCATCAAGCGACGGGCTTCCCGGCGCAAGGTCTCGGGATTCGATAGTTTACCTGCTTTGGCGAGTTTCTTGAGCTTCGTATCTGGAGGAGATTGCGTTAGGAAATAGGAGAGTCGCGAGGCGAGGTCGTAGTCGTCCATTTCATTCGGACCGATCACGCGGTAGAGAAAGCGAGGGGAAATGAGGATATTGCGAAGCAATAAGTGGATGCCGTCCTCAAATGAAGCTCCTTCAGACCAGTGTTGGTTTGCGATTTTCAGAAAGGTATTAATCGTCTGTTCGTCTACCGGTCGGCGAAAGGCCTTGGGAAGGAATGTTTTGAGCATTTGCCGTGCGAGCGCCTCGTCGGATTGACCGGGTTTGCGTTCGCCGATCAACTGTTCACGCGTTTCTCTACGTCGAATATCTGTTGGGTTTTCGACTATTTTCAATGGACCTTCGACTGTGAGACCGTGTACCGCAAGCGCTGGGCCGTTTTCGAAGTAGTAGTGGCACATTGCGTCGGCAGTAGAATACGTCCCGCCTCCAAGCCCTCGCATAGATTTGAGCAGCTGTTGGGTCATATTCGTATCCATTTTAGCCTGACTCATGTCTAGCTCGGGATCCGCCAAATTATCGGTTACGACGTCCCAGCCATTCCTTCCTCGAAGATAAGTAAACTTTCCTCTCTCGGTAACAATGCCGTCTGGGTAGACGGCTTTTTGCCAGGCTGCCAAGAAACGCGGATCGCGTTTGAACCAGGCTTCCATTTGATCCGCAAGATTATTGAATTCGTGGTCCAGTTCTGCATTGGTCCAGCGTAAGAGAAGTGTTTGGCCTTCGTAGAGATCGGCTTCGAAGGTTACGGTTTGAGGAGACTCGGAGGTGACTTCGATTTCTTTTAGAAGGCGAAATATTTCAGTAAAGGAACGATCGCTAGCGGTCAGTTCTCGGGCACGAAATTCGAGAATCATCGGTTCATCGGATATTGGTCGGAACTGGGAGGTACTAACAGTGACGCGATAGGTGCCGGAAGCCATGATCTCGATTCGGCTGGGCCATGTGCAACTGCGCATGATTTGTTCGGCACGCGAGGCGAGAAGGAGGGAATCGCCTTTTACGGTAGCTGCGGAAAAACTGAGTACCATGTCCTCAGGCCCTGCGTGGCGCGTGGTGGACTTTGGAGTTGGCTTTTTCGGCGGGTAAACTTCGTCCGCGATCCGTGAAGCGACTTTGCCGTAGGCTTCCATGAGTGGTGGCGAGAGTACCAGACCTTCGCCCACGTTGTTGAATCCGTGGAACTCGGTATCCCGAGGGAATCCGACAGGCAGAGTGAAGTCGTTTAGATTGAACAGATCGCGAATGGTGGCCTCGTATTCGGATTGGTTGAGACGTCGTGGAAGGGTGCCGCCAATCGAGGTGTGTTCGAGTAAAGATGAATCGAGCCAGGCTAATATGGTTTCGCGCTCTTCGTCACTAGGTTGCTTTTTCTTGGCAGGAGGCATGTGGCCGCCTTTCGCCATTAAATGGACGTTTTCCCACAGTTTCCGATTTTCCTTGAGGCTCCAATCTATGGAAAGGAAATCCAGATTGAGGTCGCCCTTCATTTCGGCCTCATCGTGGCAATCCAAGCAATAGTTAGAAAGAATCTCAATCGCTTGCTCGGGGATTGGGAGGTCTGTGTTCGCGTGTAGGGGACTTGTGGATATGTTGGCGAATGCGATCGCGAACATAGTTGCGCTCATGGCCGCTCGGAGATCGGCCGCTACCTTGCATAGCTTCTTGCTCATTTTTTAGCTAAAAAGCTGGTTCATGTTGCGCGACGCATTGGAGAAGGAATCTACTTCCATTCCCAGACGTTGCATCAAGGTGACGTAGAGGTCGCCCAACAAAGGTGAGTCATCTTTCGTATGGTCAACCGCTATATGACTGCCGTGATTAAAGCCACCTCCAGCGACGAGGGTCGGGAGATTCGCGTTGGAGTGACGACTAGCATCTCCCATACCGGTACCCATTAGGACGATCGTGCTATCGAGCAGCGAATTTCCTTGGGTGTCCTTCTTCTCTTTCAGTTGCTTTATAAAACCGCTGAGGCAGTGAATGTGAGATTGTTCGATCTTTATGAGATCCCGAATCATGGCCGGATCGTTTCCGTGATGGGAAAGACCGTGGTAGCCTGCTTTGAGAGGTTCGCCATCGAAGGAGAATACTTGTCCGAGACCGTCGATGAAAAACGACAGGACACGGCTTGATTCGGTTTCGATGGCTAGCGTCATGAGATCGTACATGAGCGTTTCCGCTTCCATGAGGAGGTTGGGCGTAATGGGGTCCGAGTCGGGAAGTTTGTAGTCGGTCGTAGGGATAGGGTCGTCGATCGAGGCGATCTGTTGAGTCATACGTTTTTCGACCGATCGCATTGAATCGAAGTATTCGTCGAGTTTGTCGCTATCCCGACGCGTCGCAGATTTTTGGAGTCGTAGGGCATCTTCCAATACGTAGTCGATCGAACTTTTGCCGCTACGCAGCATATATTCCATGCGAGCCTTGTCGGCTTCGGACATGAAGAGCTCTTTGTAGAAGACGCTAGGACGTTGTACCATTGGGAGGCCGATTCCCTGTTTGGTAAAACTCATCGCCTTGCTACCTTCGCCGGTGCCAGCGGTTAGTTGAACGGAGGGGAAGCGCGACTTCTGTCCGATTTGATCGGCGACCATTTGGTCGAGCGAGTAAGCGTTAGGAGAGTTTCCGCAGAGGAAGTTGCTCCAAGCTCCATGACCATTGGCCGCACGATGGTCGAGACCGGAGAAAACCGTAAAGGCGTCGCGATGATCCGAGAGAGGTTTAAGCGTTTCCGGCATTGCGTAGCCTCGGCCTACTTCTTTGGGAAAGAATGCATTTTGATGGAGACCTAAGTAGGAGCCCACTGAGACTAAGCAGCGGGCCTTTTTGGCAGAAACGGTTGCTGCTTTTGTTGCGGCGCCGAATACAGGGAAGGATTCGAGGGCTGGCAGAGCGATCAACGCC
>JABITN010000219.1 GCA_018700525.1 Opitutales bacterium | reverse complement strand
TTTTTGACCTACTTTTTAATACACCGACCGTCACCCCATCGTCACGTTCGAAAAAACTCAACGCCTTGGGCTCGATATAATTTACGTCGTCCTGCGGAACGGGGCCAAAAGTCAGATCCGAGATTTTCAAATCAGGCGGGATCTCCAACGTGAAGAATCCGTCGTCGCCGCGATCATCCTCCCACCACTGCAGCGTCATTCGTTTGTCAGCCAACAAAGCGTCGCATGCTTCGACCAACTCCTTGTTCTCCGCAGTCTTGTAAAATGGAAACGGCGTATTCGTTTCATCCCAACCTGCATGTCGATTGTATCGAATAAAATAGATTGAGCCCAGTTCGCCGTCAGGAAGCACCTCGCGAATCACTCGCCCCAGTCCCTGCCCCCGATTCGGACCGAAACGGACATTGGGACAATAGCTGTAAAATCCAGATGTCAGCAACATGCCATTGGGAGCCGTGTAAAAACCCATTCGCTGGTGCATAACAGATTCGCTCCCCGCAGGAATAACCGGCAATTCACGACCGCCGAAATAACGAGGTTGAGGCTTAATTTCCGGCAGCGTCACAACAGGAAATCCGACCGTTGGCGGCTCCCAATGATACCCGTCAACCGATGATGCGAATCCCGTTTTACCCGGAGTACCATGTTCCTCTACTCGATTGGAAACGTAATTCATCCAAAACCGACCTTCCCAATACGCCAACATCGGAGCGTGATTGTACGTCCAGCCAACGTTGTCCCCCTCGAGAGGTTGATTTCGCGTCGCCCGATAGGTCTGTATCTTGTGCACACCCACGGCAGATCGGAAGCCACCATGATGCCACCGTTTGTCGCTCTCCTCAGCGCCAAGATAAACGACCGGTTCATCTTTTATTTCCTGAATAGGAGGAGGATTAGCCGACCAAAGAGGACCAATAATCCATTGCATCAAAAAAAGGATGGAGATTATGCGGGTATTCATTAAGAAAAAGGTTTAATCAAATGACATATGTCATATCTATTCCTCAACGCAAAGCAATAACTTAGCAAACCACTACCGGATACAAATCGCTTTGAAAAAACGACCATCCTACTAGATTCCGATGCTAGTCCCACCAACAAGAAGGACTGCTCCGGTCATGAATTTCGCTTCCGATGAACTCAGAAAAACCGCCGCTCAACCAATGTCACGCGAGTCACCGAAAAACAGCCTCAAAGAGGGTTAGACCATTCCAATATACAACAACATGAATATACCTCAATTATCTCAACAAGACTACGACCTCCTTAAAAAATACGACACGCCTACGGTGTGCAATGTTATCGAACTCTTCGATATCCGCCCTCGCAATACGGGATATATGGACGAGAGTATTCAGGCTTGTTTCCCAGAGATGCCTCCGATGGTTGGATACGCATCGACCGCTACGTTCCGTTCGGCCGCGCCCGCAGGATCGGAAGCTTATGGAAGCCTGAAGGGGCAAGTGGAGACCTTTGAATTGTACGATATGCCATCAGTGGTCGTTTTTCAGGACCTAGACGTTCCAGTAGTAGCGGCGACTTTTGGCGAACTTATGTGCACGACCTACAAGCGATTTGGAGCGGCCGGACTTATTACCACCGGAACAGGCCGAGATCTAGACCAAGTACGGGCTATCGATTTCCCTGCTTTCACGAGCGGTACCACTTGTGCTCACGGTTATTGTCATACGCCGACTATTCAAGTACCCATTAAAGTAGGTGGTCTCGCAGTGAATCCTGGCGATTTACTGCATGGCGATTGCAATGGCGTAACCTCGATTCCTCACGAGATCGCGAGCGAAGTGGCTCAGCTCTGCGGCCCGTTTATGGAGGCGGAGGCGATATTGCTAGATCACCTGAAGGGAGATAAATTGACGCCAGACGGTTTCGCTGAAGCGCAGAAAGCGTGTAAGGAAATGATTCAATCGTTAGCGGATCAAGTATCGATAAAAGACTGACGATTTCAATCTAAGTGTTTTAATCAACGCTTCGCTTGTTGTTCCTTCAGAACAAATAGGTGTTCCCGCTGCGCGAGAACAATAGATTGAAATTAGTTTCTGCAGACCAATAGAGCATTATCTATTCGAACATCCAAGGAACCTCGACGGAAAACCGTTGATCCTCTTCCTCTCGAAACGCGTTGAGCCAAGGCGAGTAGGTAAACACATCCAAGCGCTTAGCAGCCGGAACTAATTTCAGAATCCGCAGCCACCCTTCCCCGCCATGCGAGAGAAACTGGTAATTCGCTAGCATCTGCAAGACCGGTTTCCCTGCTTCATTATCGGAAATCAAGAGCCCTGTCCCGTCTCCTTTAACGTGTCCCGACAAAACCATTACAATATCATCTCTCCCATACACCAGCTTTTCCCAGATTTGCTCGCCGTCGTTCCACTCGGTGCCCTTCTTATGCGGATTCCACTCATCCCCTTCTCCCACTCTCGTATCGTCATCATACATGTAGCAATGGGTCACGAGTATGACTTTCTGGTCATGGTTGCTCACGAGCGAATTCGCCCAAACCAAGGTTTTGTCA
>JABITN010000218.1 GCA_018700525.1 Opitutales bacterium | reverse complement strand
GTAGGTGGGGCGCCCCAATGGTGCCCGCCTATATTGACATCGAAGCCGTGGACTTCAGGAAAGGATCTGGCCTCGCCGAGATGCCATTTTCCGACGTGAAAGGTGTGGTGGCCGGCTTCTTTGAATCGTTCTGCCAAAGTGATCTCCTCCAACGGAAGATTGCCTTCACTGTCGGCAGGAATCATGGGCCGATCAAGCTTCGGTCCTCGCAGAGCATGCTCACTCCAAATGGTCATGTGAAGACGGGCTGGGTTCTTGCCGGTCATTATGGAAGCTCGGGTTGGAGTGCAAATCGGTGCGGCTGCATAGGCACTGGTAAACTCGATTCCCGACGCGGCGAAACCATCCAAATGTGGCGTTTCGTGCAGATCCGAACCGTGAGTTTTCAAATCGTGGGCGCCCAAGTCATCTGCCACAATGAGCACGACATTAAGCGGGGTAGCTCCTTGCGTCTGTGCCAGGAACCCGGATACAAACAAGAAGCCTACTACTGAAAGGAATGATTCTATTTTCATCGGTAATTTTGAAAAACGGTTATCTTGAGAAATCGTGATCCGCAATGCGTTAATTTACAGGGTTTAGGAATAGGCCAAGATTCTGCTTGTTTACTCGGTTCATATTTTTCGCAGCATAACCGACTTAATATCAGCCATTTCTTTGCCTGGTTTACTCTTCACTCGTAGTTGTAAAAGGTGCTTCCCTTTCTCTAGGGCAAGCGTCCCTGCCTCCCATTCGTTCCATTCACGAGACAAATACCATCCAGGTTCCTTAGCGCCTTGCTCTGCGGCGGGATGGGGTGCGGACACCCA
The DNA here is from genome assembly GCA_018700525.1 of Opitutales bacterium. GTDB lineage: Bacteria > Verrucomicrobiota > Verrucomicrobiia > Opitutales > Opitutaceae > Pelagisphaera. The sequence goes on along the minus strand of JABITN010000218.1, from coordinate 5,570 downwards.
CGGCTCTTCGATTTCGATATCGAGGCTTTTTTCCCCCGCAATCAACTGGAATACCGATCCCACAGAAGTCATATCGCAGGCATATTGAATCGATACCTCATAGGATCCCGCTTCGATCACATCAATGGGACACTCGGCGTAGGCGCTTTCGTCCGTCCAATCCTGAATCCACTGATTCGACCACCCGCGGGGCAAACAATAATCGATCCCCTCTCCTGTATCCGGTACCACCTGCCACTCATGCGCATTCAGGGTGACGTGCGGCCATTCACTGTGGCCGACTGCAATCGGCAGACGCTGAGGCGATTCGATAATCGCATCGGCAGCCCATTTTTGATAGTCCGCCTTCAACGCGTTGTGGATCTCCGGCCTCTCCTCTATCAGGTTGTTCTCCTGCCCAGGATCTTCGAACATGTCATGCAAAGTAGTTGCGGTGGCGCGGTATCGATCCGAGCGAACTGACCAACCATAGATGAGTCGCCAAGTGTAGTGGTTTCTCTCTGGCAAAGAGAAGTCGCTTTCCCCCAATAGCAGCGGCGAAATATCGACGCCATCGAGCGGCTTCGTCATCTCGCTGGTCAAGGCGATTCCGGCCAAGCGAGAAAGCGTGGGAAGCAGATCAATGTGAGCTACATTCGCTTTCACGACGGTTCCGGGCTCAATCATTCCCGGCCAGCGAACGAAGAGAGGAACCCGAACGCCTCCCTCATGGAGACTTCCTTTATGGCCCAACATTCCATCATTGTATCGCTCTCCATTTGGCCCGTTGTCTGACAGAAAAAGAACAATCGTATTATCGTCCACCTCCAGCTCTTTCAGCAACGCCATCAGTCTTCCCACATTCGCATCGATGTTTTCGCAAAGCGCATACATCGCACGATCGAAATAGCTCTCCACCTCGGTATTATGCAGCCATCGCTTCCAGTCATCCGCTGGCACGCTTGCGGGAGTATGAGGCGTGTTGAAGGGCACGTAGCAGAAGAAGGGCTGCTTTTTTTCGGTGTTTTCGCGGATAAACGTCTCGGCGTGGTCCGTGATGACATCCGCAATGAAGCCCTGCGTTGGATACTCTTCTCCGTTTCTCTCGAGAACCGGATCGTAGTAGTCGTTCCAGTGCCCCGCGCAGAACCCGACAAATTCATCAAATCCTTGTGCATTCGGATGCTGCGGCCACTGCGAGCCGTTGTGCCATTTCCCAAAACCTCCGGTCGCGTAGCCTGCCTCGTCCCTCAGCAATTCGGCGATAGTGACCTCATCACTCCGCAGGTTTTCCTCCCCTCGCGTTACTCCGAAAACTCCGCCTCTTGACGGAGCCCTTCCCGTCAGCAAAGCGGCCCGTGTCGGAGCACAGGATGGTTCGACGAAAAACCGGTCGAATCGCGCGCCTTCCGCCGCCAACCGATCCATGTTTGGAGTCTGAACCCAGGGATTGCCGTGACTGCCCACATCTCCAAACCCCTGATCATCGGTCAGGATCAGAAGAATATTGGGCGGACTAGCACCATGAGCTTGTGTTAGGATTCCAGATACGAATACAAACAAGAGACTTGTTGCTGAAAGGATGGGGTTAATCTTCATCGGTATTATTGAATATATCTAAGTTCACAGTCGTTCGAAGATCAATGCCTTGATGTCAGGCATTTCCACTCCGGGTTTCTCCACCACCCTCAATTCCAGCGAGTGGATTCCCTCCTCTAACACCACTTCGCCCCCGTCCAGATCCTTCCAGTCGCGCGACAAATAGGCACCATGGGTTTTAATCACCTGCTCCGCCGCGCCATGCGGCGCACTTACCCAAGATTCTTGAATACGAATGTCAAGCGACGCATTTCCAGCTTTGATCCGAAATACCGAGCCTACTCCGTCCTCGGGACAGGCGTAACGAATTCGAACCCGATACCGACCACTCGAAACCACCTTAATCGGACGGGCTGCGTACGCTTTTGGATCCGACCAGTGCTCAATCCACTGATGTGCATATCCCTTCCTCCCACTGTAATTGATCCCTTCACCCATCCCCGGATATATATCCAGTTCATGTGCATTCAATGTCACCGTAGGCCACTCCTCATAGCCAATCGGTATCGGCAATAGGGCTGGCTCCTCATCCGTCGCTTCAGCAGCCCAACGCCGGTAAGCCTCGATCAACTCGCCATGGATTTCCGGCCGCTTCCTAGCCAGATTTTCTTTCTGACCAGGATCCGCAATGAGATCGTGCAACATCGTTTCGGTCGCCCGGTAACGACTTGTCCGCACCGACCATTTCTGAGGCTTGCTCCAAACAAACAGATTTCGTTCGGGCATTTCGAAATCATCCTGACCAAAGAGAAGCGGAGTCACGTCCATCCCATCCAACGGCAGCGTCTTCTTTTTCAGATTCTCCACCCCCGCAATTCGGGATAGCGTCGGCAGCAAGTCGATATGCGCCACATTCGGTTTTACAACCGTGCCCGCCCGGATTCGCTTCGGCCAACGCACGAAAAGCGGTACGCGCACACCGCCCTCGTCGACACTGGATTTCCAACCACGCATGCCGTCATTGAAGCGCGAGCCATTCGGGCCGTTATCCGTCAGGAATATAAAAACCGTTTCGTCCAAGATTTCCAGCGCTTCCAGCTTAGCGAGCAAACGGCCCATATTCTCGTCCACATTTTCGACAAGAGCGTACATCGCCCGATCGAAGGGATCTTCCACGTCCGTCCGATCTACCCACTGCCTCCACTTGTCCACTGGCACACTCGCCGGCGTGTGCGGCGTGTTGTAAGGAACATAACAGAAGAATGGGCGCTCATTCGCCTCGTGCTCGCGTTCGATAAACTCAATCGCGTAATCGGTAATAATATCCGCGATAAATCCATGCGCCTGAAAAGAGGAACCGTTGCGCTCCAGAATCGGATCGAAATAATCATTCCAATGCCCACCGCAAAAACCAACGAATTCATCAAAGCCCTGTGCGTTCGGATGAAAGGGCCAGTTCCCGCCGTTGTGCCACTTGCCGAAACATCCTGTTGCATATCCGGCCTCGCGCAATAGCTCGGCGATCGTCACTTCCTCGCCCTGCATGAATTCATATCCTCGCGTCACTCCTGTCACTCCGGTTCGGGTCGGGTAGCGGCCTGACAACAATGCGGCCCGCGTTGGGGCGCAGGACATTTGCACGAAAAACCTATCGAACCGCGCTCCCTCATTCGCGATACGGTCCATGTTCGGCGTTTTGATCCATTCGTTCCCGTTGATAGACAAATCTCCATAGCCCTGGTCGTCCGTCATCACCAATACGATATTGGGTCCCGAACCAAACGCTCCAGCAATTAAGAGCAAACAGCAGAAAACATATTTGTGTATAGTAAAAGACATCCGCTAGTTTTCAGTTAAATGTATTCAACAAGCCTTGCAGTTGGGCCTTCATTTCCTTGAGCCGATTTTGATGCTCGGGGTGATTCACCAGGTTCTTCAACTCTTTCGGATCGGCTTCCAGCTGATAGAGCTCATCCATATCACTGAACTTGGGGTAGTGTATGTATTTCCAGTCGGACGACCGGACTGCCTGCCAGCTGGGGGTGCGTCGGGCGACTTTTTCAAGAAAATATTCTGCGAGGAAAGCCTCTCTCCACCCTGCTTTAGGATCCTTAAATAGAGGAACGAACGATTTTCCGTGCATAGGAATAACAGATTCTACGCCTGCGAGTTCCAACAACGTGGGAGCCAGATCGATATTCAGCACCAGGTCTTCGCGAACACTTCCGGACTTGATTAGCTCCGGATACCGGATGAAGAACGGAACCCTCAGTGCTTCGTCGTAGGGCATACGCTTGCCGTTGAAACTCCCGTGTTCTCCCATGAAGAAGCCGTTATCGCTGGTGTAGATAAAGATCGTATTATCAAGTTCGCCCGTGCTCTCAAGGGCGGCTAAAAGCTGCCCGACCCCTTCATCGACAGAAGCCAGACAGCGGAGCTGATCGCGCACGATAGACTGAGGATCGCGGCCGCGACCACGTCTGGGTTCAGCCGGTTCCGGGCCGACACCTTCCAGTTCCAGATGGTTGTTCCTTTGTAATTTACGCTTCAGCACAGGCTTGCCGGCCATATCTTCCTCGTTGGTTGGCGGCACTTGAAATTCATAATCGGAATAGAGATCCTCGTGACGCTTGGCGGGCAGAAAGGGATTATGAACAGCCTTGTGACCGAGGTATAAACAAAACGGCTTGTCGTGAGGTTGATTAATAAATTCAACCGCTCGACGGTTCAGGTAGTCAGTCATATTGCCTCGCAACTGTTTCCGTGTGCCATTGTCGTTAACGACGCCATCGATGTAAATGCCCTGGCCTTTGAAGCTGATCCAACTGTCGAATCCCGGCCGTCGCGAATCGTCTAGGCCCATGTGCCACTTGCCGATGTATGCGGTCTCGTAACCCTGCTCGCGAAGCTGACGCGGAAAAGTCATCAGGGTGTGGCTCACCACATCGATGCCGAGCTTGTCGTTGTTGAAGACCCGATGCGTGTGTGGATAAAGTCCCGTCAGAAAACTGGCCCGACTCGGCGAGCACAACGGGGTAGTCACAAAGAAATTATTGAAGGAAGTGCCTTCTTGGGCAATGCGGTCGATGTTGGGCGTTTTCAAAACCGGATGTCCGGTATGACCGAGCTGGTCCCAGCGCTGGTCGTCCGTGATGACAAACACGATGTTGGGTCGCGCGTCAGCCGCATGGATCAGGCAAACAAGACTGTTGAGACACAGTAGGGGTATAATAAGGCGACTCATAAGAATAGAACTTGATTGTATCATAGATCTGGAGGAACGTGCGACAGTATCTATGCTAAATACGACAATCATTCGACCCAAAGTATTGCATCGCAAACGTTCGAAGAAAGCCCTCCGCAAACTCGCTTCCGAACGAGATGCCTGGCTCGCCCAAATTCCTTCCTGGGGACTGTTTCATCGGATTTTCGACGAAATTCCCGGGTATTACTTCTTCGCCAAGGATCGCAAAGGACGGACCATGATAACCAGTCAATCCGTCTTGGACCGCTATCAAATGGCAAATGAGGAAGAGATGCTCGGCTTTACGGATTACGACATAAACCCGCAATCAATGGCCGAGAGATATGTTGAAGACGACAAACTTCTCCTCAATGGCGAAGTCGATCGGATCGAGCATTTGGAGCTCTGGTTTGACAAGCAAGGCATGCCCGATTGGTACATCGTAACCAAGCTCCCCGTACTGAATGGAAAGAGACGTCCCATTGGCGTGATGGGCATTCTCCGACGCGCTGCGGAACAAGAGCGGAAATTGCCCGTTTTGGAGAGCGTCGCCAAGGCCGTCATGACCATCCGTAAGGAATTTCCTCGAAACGTCTCCATGTTAGACGTGGCCGACTCATGCGGACAATCGCTTCGCAGCTTGCAGCGTCGGTTCAATGAAGCGTTCGGCATTAGCCCACAAGAATTCCTCATAAAGACTCGGGTTTCCGAGGCCATGAAACTCCTTCAAGAGACCAGTTTGACCGCCGCTCAAATAGCAAGCCGATGTGGATTTGTGGATGCGAGCAGTTTGTCCGATCATTTTAAG
>JABITN010000125.1 GCA_018700525.1 Opitutales bacterium | reverse complement strand
TCTTCGATCGCATAGCGTAGTTTCCAATCCCCTACACGCACGGCCTGAAGCTGATCGACCAGATAGTAGAAAAAGGCATCGTGAGGGGATCGAGCTCCAGGCTCGCCCTTCCAGATCCCGCTAACGTCATGGCCATCGCGAACGGGATCATTCGCTAGAGGTTGCTCCAAAATAGAAGCGAAAGTGGGATAGAAATCCATCGCTGTAACTAATTCGGTGGATACGGACCCCGGCTCGATTTGCCCTGGCCATTTAACGATGCAAGGGACGCGCATGCCGCCCTCCCATGTTTGGCCCTTGGTTCCACGCAATGAGCCATTGCTACCGCCATGACTGTCCACTCGGCTACCATTATCTGAGGTGTAGATAACGATGGTATTTTCATCCAGCCCCAGACGCTCGATTTCTGCCACGATGACTCCCGTGCTCCAATCGACTGCTGCCACTGCAGCTCCATAAACTCCATTGCGGGACGCCTCGAGAAAAGGATCCATAACATAGTGAGGCAGGTGCACATGCATATGAGCAAAGTAGAGAAAAAAGGGCTGATCTTGGTTTTCCCGGATAAAACTCACCGCTTCCTCGGTATAGCTTTGGATCAAAGGGGCCTGTTTGGGCTGCTCCGCAATCACCTCTTCGTCACGTAATAGCGGCAACGGCGGGCTCTTCTTTTTCCTAGGCATGATCGCCATGTCATTGCTGTAAGGAATCCCGTAGTAGGAATCGAATCCATGCCGCGTGGGTAGGTGCTCGACCTGATCCCCCAAGTGCCACTTCCCTACGTGACTCGTCGCGTACCCTTGCCACTTCAAATACTCAGGGAGCAGCAGCTCATTCGGGTGCAGGCCTTCCGCAAAGCCTGGAAATAGCACCCAGCTTTTTCGGCTCCCATTGAACACGTCGAAACTCACTCGCCCCGGATACCCGCCTGTCAGTAAAGCCGCCCGAGACGGCGTGCACACTGGACTCGCCGAATAGTAGTCCGTAAACCGCATCCCATCCGCAGCGAGCTGATCCACATGAGGCGTATCGTTCTTCTCAGACCCGTAACACCCGAGATCTCCGTATCCAAGATCGTCCACATAGATCAAGACGATGTTAGGCTTGTTTTCAGTAGCAATCGATTGAGCCAGAAGAACAACCAACGCCAATAGGGGAAGGACGACATATCGCATAACCGAATAGGGAGATAAAGGGGATCTTTAGTCAATTATCAACTACTCATCTATCCCCTCAAAATCTTTCCTACTCCAAAGCAGTTATCGTTTCGTCGAACTCTGCCTTTTCGACCACAACGAATGCTGCTTCCGATATAAGTGAGAGATTCAACTCCAAGATCCAATCACTTTGTCAGTTCTTATGGATACAATCACGGAACTACACTGTCGGCCAGCTTCGCCTTCCTTATTTCGACTATTTTCATAGGTTCCTTCGGTTCGACTCTCCAATCAACATATCGGGCTAGATCGCGTAGTGCGATTACTTGGAAATCGTGCTCATCTAGGTAAGCCATGAATTGCTCGAATGTTGCACGAGAAACATGAACCCAGGGGTGCTCTCCTTCCGGTACGCCATGAAACTGGAGAACGACAACCTCGCCGTCTCGAGCTCCTTCGAGCGTCTCGACAAACTCCTCGAAAGTATAACCGGGCCGAGGGATTCCAGCCGATGGTATAAGTAGAGGATGATCCAGGCCAGGCTCGTAAGGAAATCCGCGTTCGCCGCCTCGCGGATATTCGGGGAATCCGCCACGTCGAGCCCATTGTATTCCATGCTTTCGGAGAATAGGAAGAGCATCCAGCTCGAAGGCATTCCCCGGCCAGGCAAAGGATACCGGCTTTTCTATTCCATGCGCTTGGCAACTCTGGTCAATCGCCGCGAGCTGCGCCTCCAACTGTTCGATCGTTTTCGGGCTCACACCTTTGTGATCGCGTGTATGATTGCCAATCTCGAACCCAGCTCGTTCCAAGGCCGTAATCTCATCCCAAGTCATGTAGTCGGTCTTATTAGTGGCAAATGTGAAGCCTTCGGTGATAAAGAAAGTCGCCCCGAAACCGTAGCGCTTAAGTATAGGACGAGCGACCGTATAATGAGATCGAACGGAATCATCGAACGTGAGAACCACTAGCTTGTCTGGCAAGGGTTCGAGAACAACTGGGCTCTCCTCCCCAATCGCGGCCACAGCGCCGGTAAATAAAACGCTCATGGCAACCGGAATGATAACTATCCAATTAAGTTTCATAGACGTATTTCGCTAACCGAAACATCCCATTTAGAATGAAAAAAGGCAATGCAGTATCGCTAAGGACTCCATTGGCCTAAACTTACGACAAGAAATCGATTGCTTGCTCCAATTCGTTTTCATTCCGTACCCATAAAAACGAACTCATTCAACACGCTCCGTTAATGCGGCGAAAAAGAGTGCCGGATCCGTTTTGCTCGGGAAGTTGCCAACCTGTATTTCCACTGGAACATCGCCAAACCCGAAAGCGACGAGATCGCTCCAATTCTCTAAATTCTTGGATTGCTTCACATATACCGGTCCCTCTATATCGTCACCTAACACCAAATACAGAGAAGCTGATTCCCGACGTATTCTTATCGGGATTCGTTTCATCGCCCGGAGCGTGTAGCTAACAATAAAGCTATAATTTTCGGGAGCGGATATGCGAGTGTCTCGAGAAAACTGCCCCCAGGTCGCATTCACCAGCGTATCTAAATCCGCGTTCGGCGTGCCATTGTAGCGAGTGCCACCCGAGACGACACCCGCAATTGCGAACCCATCGGGAGTGGCCACGAATATAGGAGCCCCCGAATCGCCGCTAGACGCGTAAACCTCGTCATCGCCAAAACCGAGATCCGGTTTGTCGAAGTGAAACCCGAACCCATCGTTTTCCGCAAGCCCACTATCGAAATCGGAGAAAAGCCAGCGATCAATCGCCAGGCCACCAACCGTTGCGCGATTGATCGCTCGCACCGAACCCGTCGCCTCATAGCGATTCCGTCCACCGCGTTTCCGACCGTCTCTTACATCTTTACCTGTAGGAGCATGACCCGTAAAACCGTATCCAAAAACAAAGTTCGGCACATCGATCTCGCTGCCTGTGTCTCCAAGCGGCTGATAACGCGGGATTGAAATTGGAGCTCGCTCCGAAAGTGTGATGATCCCGACATCCGAACCCTGGACGATAGAAAACTCCGGATGCGCTTCCCATGACTCAGCCTCGATGTCTAGAAACCCGCTCCCGAGCTCGAACCGTACGGTAATCGATCCCTGTTGATTGCTCACGCAATGACCCGCCGTCAACACGTGACGCCCTCCCTCCAAAAGCGCGCCCGAACAAGAGAAATTTCCGTTCCGCAAAATCTGAATCACTCCATCGTGATTAATCCCATTCACAAGCTCGCCCGGCTCCATGATATGGGTGCCATAACCATCGGAAGTCACAACCCCATCAAGTAAATGCGGGCTCAGGAAAACGATAGCTAAAACCGCAATGAACGAACAAGCAATACGGCCCAGTAGGTTGAAAGAGTAAAAAAACATACGGATGGATAGATTTGGATTGATGAAATCGCAGCGAAATCGGCATCCACTCCTTCGTCGAAGGAGGCATAGAAAATCAAAGCTTCCTCAAGCGATTCCTCCGAATCGTTATTTCGCTAGAGATTCCCATAATAAACAACGCAAATGCTAAACTCAAGCAGACAGAGGTATTGAAGAAATTCATATTACTAGTTCGTTCCGATCTGGCCGAGCAACTCCTCTACCGCTCGTTTTAACTGAGGATCCACACCGAGCACTTTGTAGGCTGGTGGGTTCTCGACGATGATATCCGGGACAGCTGGATTATTCTCCATCCCCATTTCAGACTCTTTCACGAACCAACCTCTTAGCGGCATCCTCACATAGGAGCCGTCAACCAGACCATAGCTGCCCGTTGAAATTACTGCTCCAAAGGTCGGTTGACCAACGAGCGTGCCTAGGTTTAACGCTTTATAGGCATGGGAGAATATCTCAGCATTGCTGTAACTGGCTTCGTTACACAAAGCTACCGACGGCTTAGTCGAATACGCCATGGGAAGACGTTCACTAAACGGATAGGTGCTCTTAAACTTCGCATGTTCTTCATCTAGGTTATCAGTAGCCCCGCGAGGAACGGTGTACGAATGTTGTTTCACGTTCAACACGGCCATCAAATAATCCGTCGTCCATCCACCTCCGTTATACCTTACATCAATGACGATACCTTCCTTGCCATATCCAGCAGCCACGAGCTCCGTTTCAAAGCGCTCGAATGCCTCCCAACCCATAGCACGAATATGCAAATAACCAAGGCGACCTCCAGAGTACTGGTCCACCAACTTCCGACGTTCCTCGACCCATGCATCGTAGTTTTCGGAACTCAACGAACCGGTAGGCCAAACGATGCTCTCGAAAAACTCCTCTCCTCGCTGGATGCGCAAAAGCGTCTCCGCATTCACTTTATCGGCGAATAATGAGAATACATTCGATTGCGATGTCACTGGTGCTCGATCAACGGATACAATCAAATCGCCTGCCTCAATCGGAATCGACGCTTTAGTCAAAGGTCCGCTAGGAACGACATGCGCCACTCCAAAACCGCCTTCGACCATCGCCCCCTCCATACCGACTAAACCGGTTTTCTGTGACTGCGTTTCTTTAGGGTTATCAATATTCCTCATTCCCATGTGACTCGCATTCAACTGCCCCAGCATAAGGTTGAATGTGTACTGGAAATCTTCCTTCGTAGAAGCCTGCCGAGCTAACGGGAGGTACTTATCCCTCAACGCCGAAAAATCACGACCATGAAAACCAGGATCGTAAAACCCACGATTCAATGCCCGCCAAGCATCATTATAGATCTGTTCTTGCTCTCCCGCGCTTTCAATTTGAATACGCGATGAAACAGCGAGCTTCTCTACTTTGTCATCCTTTGTCACGACTCGCCGAATAAGCCCGCCCTTTGTCAGACAATAAACATGATCCCCCGACTCGACCAATTGCAAAGACCTCGGTCCGCTATCGTCGCCCATAACCTCCTTCAGTTCCTCTCCATCCCATCGAACCTTATAGAGATTTCGATCGTTAGAATAATTCATACGTCCCGGGCTGCCGATTGTGAAATAGATCATTTCGCCATCCTTATCGAAAACGAATTCCCCTTCATTTCCCGGCATTCTAGTAACTTGTTTCAATCTAAGATAAATCCTATCGAAATCGATTTCGACTTCGGCAACAGATTCGCCTGTTTCATCATCACCCTTCTCCTCATCCGATTCCTCGCTCGCAACCTCATCTCCAGATTCACCCTCCTTATCCGATTTTTTATTCCCCGCTTCCTTCTTCTCTTTTTTCTTATCGTCCTTCTGAGCTCTCTCGCGCTCCCATTGTTCATCTGATTTCTCCCAATCCGATTTCTTTAGCCAAGCGAACCATACATCGCCGTCTCCATTATTCCGCTCGGAGATGAACCCCAGCTTACTCCCATCGGGACTCCACCTTGGGTTTCCATCATACCCTGGATGCATGGATACATTAACTGGGGACTGACCATTATCCACCGAGTGGACGAAAATTTCTGAATTGTAGTTCAAATCGTCCTGTTCGTAAGCAAGCCACTTGCTATCTGGCGACCAACTCAAGCCTGACGGCTTCGCCCAACCATCCAATAATGTAACCGTTTTCGAAAGCTCACCTGTTTCGTCGATATTCGCTGACACCAATTTCGAATTACCCACGAGATAAACGATTCGCTTGCCGTCTGGAGCCAACAGAGGCTCAAACTCATCTTCTGGAGTCTCCGTTAACCGGCGCGTTCGCGTCTTAAGAGTTAGGAATAAATTCTTTTCATCCTCATCATCGGACTCAACGATGTATAGGTCGTTCTGTCCGGCCTCGTCCGAAACGAAGAGGATAGCGTCATCATTCAGCCAAACTACATCGCGCTCCCTAGACGAACCGCTCGTAATACGAACGCTCCGATCGTCATCTTTATCGTTCCGTGTAACGAAAACATCACCACGAATCGAATACGCCGACAACTTTCCATTGGGAGAGACTGAGAACTCCGACGCTTTATCCTTCATCGTCTCAGTGGTCACAGGATCGAATCTGAAGTCCGCTGACAACGAAACCTCGAGCGACTCGCTGGATTTTTTGCCGATCTTAAGCAGCGAAACTTGGTCGCCATGCTGATACACGATACGCTTCGCATCGCGACTCAAGTCGAAGGTATTCACACCAAACTCTTCTTCGAAAGTCACCTGACGCGCCGAACCGCGAAGACTCGTTTGAAAAACATTGTACTTACCCTCTCTTGCGGAAACGAACAGCAAGGTAGAATCATTCAGCCATTTCGGCATGAAGTCGTTTCCGTCGAAATCGGTTATCTGAGTATACTCCTCGCTTTCAGTATCGAAAATCCAAATATCCCGATTCGCCGCGCCACGGTAAGCCTCCCGTTCGATCCGACAGGTGCCTCGAACGAACGCAATTTTGGATCCATCAGGGGACACTACAGGATCGAAACCCAACGCATCCATGAACCGGGTAGGCGTTCCACCCTCTTGATCAACTCGATAGATTTCATACTCTCTTTCCACTTGAGCATACACGCGCTTGCTCAAAAACAACAACGAACCATCGGAGCCATAGCTCGTTAAAACATCAGTGGCAGAATGATGCGTATGCCGAGTCGGAGCCCCACCCTCGCTGGCCATCGAAAAGATATCGTTGTTCCCATAGCGATCGCTTTGAAACGCAATACGCGATCCATCCGAACTCCATCGGGGATTCGAATCATAGCCCTCGTGCACTGTCAGGCGATATGGTCGTCCGCCATCGGACGACACCAACCAGATGTCACCTTGATAGCAAAAAGCGACCTGATCCCCATCAGGACTAATCGCAGGCTGAAGCATGTACGAAAAAGCCGAGCTCGAAAGCAGAAGGAAGACGAATGAAAACAGACAAAGGAATCTCATATTAATCGAAGAGGTAAAGGTCCTTCGATCAGACATTAGAAAATCCGACAAAACAACCGCAAATTTCCATTGATTCTCTAGATTGGAAATCCCGTCCCTTCCTCCAATGCCTGACAACTCCCAAGTAAGGATCCTATAGTGAAGCTAACTTGCTTTCGCCGTTCATTTAGGCAAGTTCTAGGTCACTCGAATGAAACTAGCCCTTACCCTATTCTCTATTTGCCTTTTTCTGCTTTACGAGGCTCGAACCGAAACTGACTCCTGGATCTCCCTTTTCAACGGTCGCGACTTATCCAATTGGCATACGAATCGAGCGGAAGGTTCCTTTTCAGTCAAGGACGGCTTATTGGTGGCCAAGAGTACAGACCTCCGCTCCCACTTGTTCTTCATCGGGGACGGCGACAGTCCAGTCCCTTTCAAAAACTTTGACCTTATCATCGTCGCCAAAGGTGCCCCCGAGTCCAATTCAGGAATATTCATCCATACTGACTATGCCCTACGCGACGAGAAAGGTCACCTAGCCAATGGCTATGAGGTGAATCTGAATACAAGTAAAAGCGTCACCCGGAAGACAGGTAGCCTCTACGACGTGGTCGATCTAAAAGAGAGCTCGTTAGATGATACCCAGTGGTTCCAAACTCGGATACGCGTAAACGGAAATCGAATCCAAGTCTGGCTCAAAGGAAAACAAGTCATCGACTATCGCGAATCTTCAAACCCAGAGCGAAAGGCAAGCCGGCAAGGGCGCCTTCTCAACACAGAAGGGGGAGCCATCGCCCTCCAAGCTCACGACCCAGCTAGCACATGGTATTTCAAAGAGATAAAAATAAGGCGGTTAAACGACTAATTCATCCTGCCAACGTCAATAAAACACCATTGTACCGAATGAAACTCACCCTATTCGTATCTTTAATCGTAATCCTGCCCACAAATCTAATCGCTCAACGAGTCAACGTCATCGACTATGCAAAAGAAGCTAGATACGAGGCGGCCAATGCAGCCTTGGCTCCTATCCAAAAAGACGAGAATCGCGTCGTATTCATAGGGGACTCCATAACCGCTGGATGGGCGAAGAAACGCCCCGATTTTTTCACCGAAAACCATTACATCGGTCGCGGAATCAGCGGACAAGTGACCCACCAAATGCTCCTGCGCTTTCGAGCCGATGTTATCGACCTGAACCCTCATGCAGTAGTGATCCTAGCAGGTACCAATGATATTGCCCAGAATTCTGGTCCCGCGACCCTTGAGGCCATCGCAGGCAATATCAAAAGCATGGCCGAACTGGCCCAGCAAAACGGTATCATCCCAATTCTCTGCTCAGTACTCCCGGCCAAAGATTTCCCCTGGAGAGCCGACAAAAACCCTTTGATCCACGTCCCTAAGCTCAACGCCCTTATCAAAGCCTACGCAGCTGCGAACCATATAGCCTACGTCGACTACTACTCCGCTATGGAAGACGGCGATGGTGGCATGAAAGTCCCCGAACACACTGCCGCCACCGACCTGGTCCACCCCAACGAAGCCGGATTTTCAGTCATGGAAAGCATCCTCAAACCAATTATCGACAAAGCTTTGAGACATAACTGATTCCCCAGAGCCAGAGCTCAGAACAAGCTGCAAATCGATTGATAACCAAAGAATGAAAACACTGCTTCTAACCCTTTCAATTTTCGCCTTATTCTCAGATCCAATGATCGGTCAAGAAGCGAAATTTGAAATCGTTGCGGGAGTATCGATCCAACAAGACCTATTCAGCAGCCAGATGCATCCAGAAGTTTCCTGCTTTCGTATTCCCTCTTTGGTGACCGCGCCAAATGGTGACATAATAGCAGCCATTGATGAACGTGTGGAATCCTGTAAAGATTTAGGCAAGAACCAGGACATCAACATTGTGATTCGTCGTAGTAATGACAATGGAATAACTTGGTCCAAGATAGAAACCGTAGTAGACTTTCCCTTCGGAATATCCGCTTCCGATCCATCCATGATCCTAGACCGCGAGACGAACGAAATCCTATTGTTTTACAACTATATGGATTTGGAAAACGAACTTGGAGCCTACTACCTTCACGTGACTCGAAGTGCCGACAATGGACGATCATGGAGCAAGCCTGAAGACATCACTTCCCAGATAACAAAACCCGAATGGGCAATGGATTTTAAATTCATAACATCAGGGCGCGGCGTTCAAACTCAATCAGGGCTCCTATTGCACACGATGGTAAACCTTCAGAGCGGCCTGCATGTCTTCGGGAGTAAAAATCACGGAAAATCCTGGTTCTTAATTGATACGCCGATATTGCCGGGCAATGAATCGAAGATCCTAGAATTGGCCGACGGGACATGGATGATCAATAGCCGGTTAAACGGTCCCGGTATTCGCCATTCACATACTTCGAGCAATCAAGGTCGAACATGGACCTCAAAACCAGAGCCCTCTCTCATTGATCCAGGATGCAATGCTAGCATCATTCGCTACACCTCCACCATCGACGGCTTCGCCAAAAACCGACTCCTATTCTCTAATGCCACGAAATCCAATGACCGGGAAAATATGACCGTTCGCCTAAGCTACGACGAAGGCAAAACCTGGACCGAAGGGAAAACCATCTACTCCGGCCGATCCGCCTATTCATCGCTATCCGTACTAAAGAACGGAGACATCGGACTATTCTTCGAGAAAGATGGATACGAAGAAAATGTATTCGTCCGCTTCACCCTGGATTGGCTGACAAATGGAGAGGATCAGCTCGAGAAGGCGATTTAGGAATGAGACAGTTCCCACGCCGCGCTGCGACGTAGCTACACGAGAGACTCGAGTGGTATCCGTAATGCAAAAACAGGCAAGCCGATCTCTAAATCCTAATCGGAGCCCCCTTCTTCAAAGACTCCTCCATTGCTTTTGCTATTAAAAAGTTTAAACGTGATTGTTCGTGCGTAACTGGAGACGGCGAGCGTTCAGCAACGCATCTGCCAAAGGCTAATAATTCGTCGTTATAGGCGACGCGGTATCGCTGCGGGAACGAATAGGAAATCGGCGACGCCTGAGCTCCACCATCTGACGAGCGAAGCAATGAATCCGAAGTCGGGTTCCGAACCTCATACATACCTTCACTGCCCAAAGCCTCCAATCGTTGATCGTAACCATAATTGGAACGTCGACTTACTTCGATTGATCCGATCGCTCCAGAAGCGAATTTCAAAGAAACCAAAACCGTATCGACATCGTCAATGGCAGCGATTTCCGGAATAAAACAATGAGCATGCGTATGCACCTCGACAGGATACTCATCGAAAACCTGGCAAATCATATCCAGATCATGAACCAGACAGTCATGAAATATCCCACAGGATGTCTTCAAATAATCGATACTAGGCATGGGCGAATCCCGTGACGTCGATCGAACGAACTGTACCTCCCCTAGTTTCCCTGAGCGAGCTGCCTGAATCAGTTCCCCAAACGCCGGGTCGAAACGGCGCTGAAACGCGAGAAACAAGATCTTCCCACCCGCTTCCGCCAATCGGTAACACTCGTCAATCTGATCGATATCAACACCCAATGGCTTTTCAGCGAACACATCCTTGCCACTCAACAATGCTCGTTTCACATAATCATAGTGAGTCACGGTTGGCGTTCCCACCAATACCGCATTGATCTCCGGATCATCAAGTACCAACTGAAAATCCGAGGACGCTCGACAACTAAGCTCTTTCGCGAATTCCTCCGCCTTACCAAGGTCGGCGTCCACGAGGCATTTCAGATTGATCCCATTTGCCTTAAAAGAATTTCGTGCATGAATCGACCCAACCCGCCCCAAGCCAACTACTGCTAGATTTACGTCCATAAATAAATCTCAGGTTACTCCTACAACTAATAATTCACCGCTCACCATAAATTGGTGCTTTCCAATCCGCGGGCAACCTGCCCTGCGGCCGCACGCCTTGGGCGTTGGCAGCAAGCGGATGATCCTCAAAATGAAGCAAAGGCAATTCATCTGGCAGGTGTTTGATTTTAAAATCCTTATATTCAACTTTCATGGCCGGACCAACGTGCACCTGGACAGCAAGCACACCCTCTAAAGCGCGACCTTTCTCGTCGAAATCAATTAAGTCAGCAGTCTTGTGACCATTAATCCAATGCTGATGGTGGTTTCCTCGCACGAGTACTCGATAATCGTGCCATTCATCAGCAGCAAATTCCTTGACCGGCATGTTTTCAACAACCCAAGGCTGACCTTTGGGGTCGACGATCACTTTCTCACCCGTATGTGACAAGATCCTCCGTCCCCTCTCTTCGTAAAGCATACCATTGTATTGTGGCGCTTTTGTAACGACATCGCACTGGTATCCAGAAACCACATCCAAACCGATTTCGGGACGCGACTGACCGCGATACTGAATACCGCTATTACCGCCTGAATCGATTTTCACTTTTACGCGTAGATCGAAATTTCGAACCGTGGAACCCGTCCAAGTGAGAAATTGGTTCATCTTCAAAGAACCATCCGCCACGCCAGTGAGAACGCCGTTCTTGACCGACCAATGCTTCGGATCGCCCGCCCAACTGTTCAGTTTATTTCCACTGAACAACTTAACCCATCCATCCTTACCCGGTTTAACCGTCACCGCTGCCGAGGCTTCAGGATACGGTGGAGTCGATAACGTGAATTCAGCATTCGGCACATGTAGCGGTCCGCCATATTCAGTCACTCGATTATTCGTGCGAGCACGCATGTCCTGCAAAGTTTTCGCATACTCGGGGTTATCGGCAAGGTTTACGAGTTCGTCAGGATCGTTCTTCAGATCATGAAGAAACTCGTAGTTATCATGATCGAAATAGCGTACATATTTGAACTGCTCATTGCGAATTCCCTCAAAGGCCGGGATACGCTGACGAACGGCAAAATGCTCGTGAAAGGTCTCCATTCGCCAATCATTAGGTTTTCCACGTTCGACAACGGGTTTCAAACTCTGCCCTTGATAACGGCTTGGCACCTCCACTCCGGCCCAATCCAAAAACGTCGACGGGAAATCGAGATTGAGAGCCAAGGCATCGGTGACCTGTCCTCGTTGCGAGCGTTTGACGCGAGGATCGTATACGACCAAAGGTACGCGGATCGACTCATCATAGTGAGACCATTTGCCTGCAAATCCACGATTCCCCATGTGGTAGCCGTTGTCTGCTGAATACACGATGATCGTATTGTCCGCTAGACCAGCCTCTTCCAACGCTTCGACAAAACGTCCGATCGCGCCATCGATTCCACTAACCATCCGATAGTAGGCACGCATGTTGGTTTCATATTTTTCCGTAGTATTCCAACGCCAGAAATAGCGTTCCCGATTGATCGTCGTTTGCAGAAAATCAGGCTGCTCCTCGAAGGTGGCAGGATCGTTTAATCTTGGGGGAGCGATCTCGATGTCTTCGTACATTCCATCAACTGCCCGCGGCCACGGGAAGTGACCAATCCCCGGCCTTCTATCCCCATCCTCAGCATGGCAGGCATTGAACCACATGTTCAGAGCAAAGGGCTGATCTTTTGGTTGCGATTTCAAGAATTCAATCCCCTTGTCTACGATCAATTCTGTTTCATGCCTCAAACTTCCATCCGGCATTTCCTTATAAAACGGCCGACGAAAAATGGCTTCAAATTCGTCGAAGTGATCCTCCTGCTTGTACCCCTTAGGCATCTTTGCATGCCACTTCCCAAAGTAACCGGTCCGATAACCATTTTCGCGAAGGATATCTGAATACAAAGTCTCAACCGCATCCGGCCGAGCCTGGTCCGCATTATCAGGCATACCATAACTCCGGCCAACCAGACCCGAAAGAATCGTCGTACGGCTCACCCAACAAATCGCCTGACTTACGAAAGCATTTCGAAACAAGGTACCCTGCTCGGCCAGCGAATCGATATTCGGCGTTTGAACGACATCGTTACCGTAGCAGCCAAGCGTGCTCGTAGTTTGGTCATCCGTAAAGAAAAAGACGATATTCGGTCGTTCATCGCCGCGGAGACATGCAATCAACGCAAAAAGCGACGAAGTGAAAACTAAGAAATTTTTCATAAGAAAGTTACAAGAATAAGAAACCAATCAATCAGGTTCAGGCCCAATTAAGAAGCTAAAAAAACGCTATCGCTGCTCGAACAATTGTCCAATGGAACGCTTCGGCGTTTTCGTCAATTTCTTCATCATCGAAAACGAAACATCAGGAACCTCATAACGATCGCCAATCCGGTCAAGCATGGCCATCCACAACTTAGCCGTCATTTCCGAGTCATACAATGCGCGGTGAAACACCCCATCCGCCGGAATATTGATGTACTCCACCAAACCGCTCAATCTGTGATTGGGAGCTTCTTGATACAAACGCCTCGCTGCTAGCATAGAACAGGCAAATTGCCCGCACCGCTCCTCGGATATCATTGCCAATTCGGAATCAAGGAAACGCTGATCGAATGAAGCGTTATGAGCCACCAGGTTGTAATCGCCTATGAAATCCGAAAAACGCCGCATCACCTCTCCGCAAGGCCGAGCTGACTGGAGCATCCGATTAGTGATTCCCGTATAGTCTTCGATAAACCCGCTGATAGGCCGACCTGGATTCATTAGCTCCTGAAAACGATCCGTCACTCGTCCATTCTCTATCCGCACCGCACCAATCTCGATCGCCCGATCCCCTATATCCGGCGAAAGCCCCGTCGTTTCGAAATCCAACACAATTACTGTATCCGCTTTGCTCATTACGTTCGTATTAAACTCTCTACCATCAAATCGTCGTCAATATTTCACTACAAAACCGATCAGTCCCCGCTCCCCATATTCCCAGGCAAAATCATCAGTTCGATATTCCGGAAATCGACCGGATGACTTTCACCCTGCAAAGCGATGTAACCGTCTTTCAAGATCGTCCCCGACGGCAATGGGTAATCGTCAGGGAGCAGATAGTAGTCGTCGATCTGAGGATCGCGATAACGTAGAACTTCTACGCCGTCGATCCGATGAATGACCAATTCACTCCCGTGAACTTCAATTTCAACCTTAACCCACTCGCCCGGCAAACGCGCTCCCACATCCGTCCACGTCATATGTTCGCGCTGAAGCGTACCGTCTTCTAGCACAACACTGGTACCTGGCGTAGCGATATTCATCGTAGTCCTCCCACTATAATCGCCCTCGCCTTCAGCCAAAAACTGGGCCTCAACGCTCACAGGAAACCGTTGATCCAGACCCATCGACTCGGCAGATTGGGAGTGAAACATCACTCCGCTATTCAACTCGGTAAACCCCTTCGAACCAGGAACCCGCTTCCCGTAAAACCGATACTCCAATCGAAGCCGATAGTGAGACAACCTCTCATTGTAGTAGATATGCGCATACTCATCGTCGAACTTCTCGTATTTAGAGTAGTCTACGCACATCATGCCATCTTCAACAACGAAGGTGTCTTTGAAGTTTTCACCAAGAGAAGAACCGCAGATTTTAATGGTCCAACCAGAAAGATCTTTGCCATTGAATATTGGAATCCATTCATTTTCGGCAGACTCTTTACAGCCTACGCAAGAAAGCAGAACTACGATTATGGGGATAAGCAACAGCCTCATAGAAGAGGTCTAAGTGCCGTCCCTCAAAATGCGACGCTTTAACCGAGTTTCCGCGAATTAACGATTACTTCAATTTTTTGCCGTCCACATGAACATCCATTTATCCTACGTCGTGTTTTCGGGTGGCTCTCTGTTGCAAACAGTCTATTCATCGGTTCCCCATAATCTATCAATCAAATATTTTCCTACGCACAATATCCCTAATCAACTTATGAACCGAATACTTATCACCCTTCTCCTGCTAGGAACAATTCACTTTCTCCCCGCAGCCGCCGCACAGTCGGAACAACCCAACATTATCGTCTTCCTCGTCGACGACATGGGAGTAATGGACACCTCGGTCCCCTTCCTCACGGACAAAAACGGTAAACCCGAGCGTCACCCTCTCAATGATTGGTATCGGACTCCCAACATGGAACGTCTCGCTGATCGCGGTATCCGATTCAACAACTTCTACGCTATGAGCGTTTGCTCGCCGACCCGCATCTCTATCATGACGGGCCAAAATTCCTCGCGTCACCACGCCACCAACTGGATCAATCCTTGGGGCAACAACGCTGGCGATCTAGGACCGGCCGACTGGAGATGGGAAGGCTTAAAAGAAGGCGATATTACGCTACCCGGCCAGCTGCGCAAAAACGGCTACCGCACGATTCACGTCGGCAAAGCCCACTTCGGTCCCGAGGAAACCGAGGGCGCCGAACCGCTCAATCTCGGCTTCGACGTCAATATCGGCGGGGCGTCTTTCGGGGCTCCGGGCAGCTACTACGCCGAGAAGAATTACGGTCGCGGCACCAATCGCGACCGGAGCGCCGTCCCTCACCTCGATCAGTACCACGGCACCGACACCTTCCTTAGCGAGGCCCTCACCATCGAAGCGAAGAAAGTCGTCGCCGAAACCGTCAAGAGCGACCAGCCCTTCTATCTCTACTTTTCCCACTACGCCGTCCACGCTCCGTTCGAATCCGACCCACGCTTTGCCGCCAACTACGCCAACTCGGACAAACCTGACAATGCCAAGGCATTCGCCACGCTCATCGAAGGTATGGATAAATCGCTCGGCGATATGCTCGACCAGCTCGATAAACTTGGAGTCGCTGAAAACACGCTCGTCATATTTCTCGGCGACAACGGATCCGACGCCCCACTTGGCCAGCAACACGAAGTCGCCTGCGCTGCTCCACTCCGTGGCAAAAAAGGCGCCCACTACGAAGGCGGCATGCGCGTTCCCTTCATCGCCGCCTGGGCATCTCCCAATTCGAGCAATCCCTGTCAAAAGCGTCTATCCATTCCTGCCGGCCAAACCCAATCGCAACTCGCCGCGGTCTACGACCTATACCCCACCATACTCGACTTCGTCGGAGGCAAAAACCCCAAAAAACATACTTTGGACGGCACGAACCTCGCTACTCTACTAAAAGGGAAGCCAGACCCGAACTACGATGAAACCTTCCTCATGCATTATCCCCACGGACCTCATCGTAGTAGCTATTTCACTACATACCGAGACGAAGACTGGAAAGTCATCTACCACAGTCACCCCAACGCGAAAACATCTGGCAACCACATACAATCCGGAGGTGCCCGCTACCAGCTATTCAACCTCTCTCAAGACCCCTACGAACAAACCGACCTCGCCAAAACCAGCCCTGAGCAACTTTCCCGAATGATGCGCTCCCTCATCGAAACGCTCGACGATCAGGACGCCCAATACCCTATCGATGAAAACGGAAACGAACTCCGTCCTCAACTGCCATAGTTCACCAAAGGGCCGTTAGATCATTCGATGAACGCCCTATCTCCAATCCGTAGTAGCGGATTCCTGTGAGGACAAAAAAACCACCGATAATATAAAAGATAACATGGGAGCAGTTGTCAGACGTGAGTGATCACGCTACGCTCTATCAGAGGCAGATGTAGCATTGCAGGTTCAAATGAAAATGGATTCTAGTTCAGCGACCGGCTGGACGGTTATATCTCCTGAAAGGGGATAACTCACTTTGCCTGGGTACACTACCCAAAGATGTTCGAGTTCCAACTCTTTAAGAGCGGCGGTCATCGACTTAGTACGGCGGGGGGCATCGCCATACTTGAATTCGACAGCGTAGGTTTTCCCGTTGCGTTGCCACAAGAGGTCCACCTCGGCTCCGGACTGCGTGGCCCAGAAGAAGAATCGATCATCAGACAGACCAGAAAGCTGAATGAGTTGATTCAAGGCAAATCCTTCCCAAGATGCTCCCAGCTTTGGATGGCTCTCGAGATAGGCCCGGTCCTCGAAGGACTGAAGCCGGTGAAAGAGACCTGAATCGTTGAGGTAGATCTTCGGTCGCTTGACGAGCCGTTTCGACGTATTCGTGAACCAAGGACGAAGGACCCGAATCATGAAACTGCTTTCCAAAATATCTATGTAGTGGCGGATAGTGGTATCCGCCACCTGCAAAGATCGGCCTAACTCCGAGTAGTTGATCAAATTGCCATGGTAGTGGCTTAGCATTATCCAAAATCGCCGCAAAGTTGCCGCTGGAACCTGTATTCCGAATTGAGGGATATCGCGCTCCAAGAACGTCGTGATGTAGTCATCGAGCCACTTCTGACTGAGCTCGTCAGTGGGAGCGAGATACGCTCGCGGAAATCCGCCGCGCCACCAGAGCTGCTTCCAGTTGTCGGACCCCACTTCGTCTAAGGCAAAGCCATTGAGGTGCAGGAACAGAATACGGCCAGCCAAAGTTTCATTCCCCTGACGAATCAGATCGCGCGAAGCACTGCCAAGAATGAGATACCGCGTGTCATCTTGCACATCCACCAAATGGCGCAGCAATGGGAACAGTTCGGGACGAAGCTGCACTTCGTCTATGACGACCAAACCCGTGAGCGACTCTAATGCCGTTTGGGCGCTTTCGAGACGAGCTAGGTCGCGTGGATTCTCAAGATCGAAATAGTGATCGGCAGCTACTCGCTTGGCCAAGGTCGTTTTGCCACTTTGCCGCGGGCCGAGAATCGCGACCACCGGACTGAAGTCCAAGTACTTCTGGAGTCCGTCCAATTGGCGTTGTCGATTGATTTCAGAGTTCATAATTGGACAATAATCCACATAAACTCGGCGTTAATCACCGAATTTGCAAGGATAATATCCTATTCAATTTAGTATAAACATGCAGAATATAATCGAAAGAGGAGTTAAAGATGACATGACAGCAGTTATCCTTTATATCCTTTACCCAAATAAGGCCAGGCAACAAAGGGGCCAAACTTACTGAATCAAGCTGGATCGATTGGGCTGATTCCATTTGATCTTGGCCACCCAGACGCGGTTGTTCGCTCCTCGTTCTATCAAACGGACGGAATCGCGATCCACCCGGTCGGAGGTACGCGCTTCTTTGGAACTGGACTGCATCCATTCCGTCACAGTGACCCAAGTTTCGGACTCGCTGATCTCAGTCACGCCAAAGTTTCCCAGCCTGGCGCCGTACTCGGGAACCAGGACCTGTTCGGACGAACGAATGACCTGTAAGGTATCAGGATCAATCCGGGCAATGAAAAGCGGCGCGCGGTGTCGCGTGACATGATCGTTGTTGGCGCCGCGGCGCGTGTAGACGAGAAAGATCGCTTCGCTATGTGCAACCCAATGCTGCTGGGTATTGTAGTTCCCCAGGTCGGTTCCATCGTCAAACGTCCATCGTTTCGGCTCACTAAATGCGAGGCCATCGTCGCTGACCGCCACATAGCCATGGTCGTCATTACGCATGGTAAGATAAAACCGGTCCCCAAATTTCGCAATCGATGGTTCGTAGAGCCCGCGCTTGACCGGCACCGTCAATTCGGATCCATGTTCGAGGTAGCGAATCTCTTCATTCTCGAAACGCGCACGCATGACGGTAGTAGAATATTGGGTACTTTTCGGTTCTTTAAAATAGAAAGGCACGAGCAAATCTCCATTTGGAAGATCGTACCTCTGGGCGCATCCCGCCCCCGCGTTTTCAAATCTGGACTCATCAGGCAGTTCAACGGTTCGCCAATCCGACCAGTTGTGTTGATTCGGGTTGTAAATCGCATAAGCAATTCCTCGAGGTCGGACCGGTTTCACCCGGTTATTCTCATAGACTACGGTATGACCAATGCCGATCAATTTTCCGGATCGAGCATGCCAACGCGGCCAAAAATCACAGACTGTAATTTCCAGATCTTTTTCATTTCTCCAGGTAAAGGGCGCACGGGAAAATGACCCGTGCTCTTCGGGAACCGTCCATGTCGCTCCCCCATCGACCGTCCGTATTCCATTGAGCGCGTAAAAGATATCCGACCCGGAAATATCCAGTTTCTGTAGGGTCATTACAATCAGGGGCGGTTTTCCTTGTTCAGGTGGCAACGCTCCGGACCGCGCATGGACCCAGCACATTTTCCCATCAAAGCCTTCACGGGCCACCGTCAAATCGACTTCATATAGCGAATCCGCCTTGAGCAACAGAAGTGATAGAAGAATCAATGAAATAGCACGCAACACAACTGTAGGCTATCCACAGCGAAATTGAGGCGTCAATCGAGAATTTAAGTACATTACAAAAAGGGGTCAGGAGTTAACCTTTGCGCTCAGCTTCTTGAAGAGCCTTCCCGCCGCCGCCCTCTCCCCCGAAAACATGCCAGCTACATTGCGCCTCACGGCCGATGTCGCCCAATAAGGCTGCACGAACCCGCTTCGGCGATGAAGCGCTTCCAAGAAGAAGGATAAACCAAACTCCTGCCTCTCCACCTTGAGAATTGCACTCTCCCGGCCCCAGGCAATACAATACGAACCAATCGGTCGATCCCGACGAACCTCAAAAATCCCCGCCTCCAAACTTCCGCGAACACGATGCCCGCCTTCCAAACTCAAGTATTCAAGAATTCGCGACGCAATAGCATTCGCATCCTCGCCCTTCGCAACTTCCGCCGGATAAATCACTTCTCGAACCGTTTCAAATTCAGGCTCCACGCGACGCTCGTGACCCGTAAATAAATCCCGATGTTGCACAACGATCGTACTCGCTGCATACATCATCACCCAAGGCGTCATAAACATCCCCAGGAACAAGTGAATATTTCGTATCATCACGCGATACTCTATCTTCTGTCCCGACCAGGGCAATCCTTTCCAGCGTTCAACGAAACTCTCTCTACCCGATGAGGTCCCTACGATCGAACAATCTGTAAAGCTAGTCGAGAAAGGGGACCAAAGAGTGTCCAAAGATCGATCCGCAACAAGAAAAGTATCGTAAGGACGATTTCATCATCATTCGATTTTCGCGCCCACCACAATATCCCGAAAATGCGTTTCCCGCTTAAAACAATTTATCCCGCCATTGCAGGCCTCGCAATCCCTAGTATTTCGAGCGGTGCCGAGACGACCTCCTTCGATAATCAAGTGACCCCGGTCCTGGAAGAATACTGCATCGGATGCCATGGTCCTGAAAAGCAGAAAAACGACTTTCGAATCGACACCCTCGACCGTGATTTCATCAATGGCCGGGACACTGAGACCTGGCACGACATGCTCGATGTCCTCAACCTGGGCGACATGCCTCCCGAGGACGAACCGCAACCGACCGAAGCCGAGCGTCAGGCGATAGTCGATTGGATCACCACCAAGATGGTCCACGCAATTGACGAAAAACGCTCCACAGGCGGCCAGGGCGTTCTACGGCGCCTTACTCGGTACGAATACAACAACACGATGATCGAGCTTCTCGGCATAGAGCTTGATTACGCTTCCGACCTGCCTCCCGAAACGAACAGCCACGACGGGTTCCAAAACAATGGATCCATCATGGGTATGTCGGCCATGCAGATGGAATATTACCTGCAAGCCGCGCAACGAGGATTGAGCATGGCCCTAGTCGACTACGACGAGCCAGAGCAATTTAACCACTTCGGAACCTGCAATGTGAATCG
>JABITN010000114.1 GCA_018700525.1 Opitutales bacterium | reverse complement strand
CGCTCTACTGAAAAGCAAAAAATGGTTCTGGAAGGAGATGATGGCTCTTGAGGATCAAATCCCGGGATCGTATCATGAGTTCATTCAGTCCTACGCGGCATGCACGACGTTTGCCGACGCTCAGATAGGTCGCGTGTTAGACGCTATTGATGCGAGCCCGCGTAAGGACAACACGATCGTGGTCCTTTGGTCCGACCATGGGTTTCATCTCGGAGAGAAGGATCACATCGAAAAATTCGCCCTGTGGGAAAAATCGAATCACATCCCGTTTATTGTCGTGGCACCCGGGGTGACGAAGGCTGGAAGCGTGTGTGAAACACCGATCGATATGTCGGCGCTTCATCCAACATTGTTAGAGTTAGGAGGTCTGGCAGCAGATGAAGCATGCGATGGAGTCAGCATCGTTCCGCTTCTCAAAAACCCAGAGAGCCAATGGAAGCGTCCTGCTCTCATGACCTATGGGCGTGGAAATCACGCCGTACGCAGCGAACGCTGGCGTTATATTCGGTACGCAGATGGTTCGGAAGAATTATACGATCACCAAAACGATTCTAAGGAATGGGTGAACTTGGCATCTAAAAAGCGATTTAGTTCAATTATCGATTCTCACAAAAAGTGGTTGCCGCAGAATGAAGCAACGTTGGTTCCAGATCTAAAGCGATGAAACTTAATCTCATTTTTCAATCAACATTTTGCATTTTAAATTTCGGAGCTCTTGCCGCTCCGAATATTCTCCTCATTGTATCCGAAGACAACGGACAAGAATTGAGTTGTTATGGAGAGCCTTATGTCCAGACGCCAGTACTCGACAATTTGGCGACCGAAGGCGTTCTTTTTAAAAACGCATACGTGGCTCAAGCAGGATGTAGTCAGTGCCGAGCCTCGTTTCTGACAGGTCTCTATCCGCATCAAAACGGACAGATTGGCTTGGCTACTTGGAAGTTTCGCATGTACGACGAAAATACACCGAATATAGTGCGAAGCTTGAAGGAATCAGGCTATCGAACCGGTCTAATTGGGAAGCTGCATGTTAACCCTGAGTCGGCTTTCCCTTTTGATTTTAAGGCAATTTCCAGTGCGAATTTCGGCCGTAAAGATCAATATCGCTACGCAACCGAAGCGAAGCGTTTCATGACCGCGGATGATTCCCCGTTCTTTCTAAGCGTTAATTTTCCGGATGCTCACCGTCCCTTTACTACGCAGGTTGATGGACTTCCGTCGGATCCGCTTAGCGGCGACGACGTTAAGCCGTTGGAATACTTTGGGATCGATAATGCTGAGCTGCGTCAGCAAACGGCTGATTATTATAATTGTATGAATCGGCTCGATACGCTGATTGGCGAATTGCTCCAGGCTTTGGATGAGACAGGTAAGGCGGAGGATACGATAGTTGTCTATTTTGGAGATCACGGAGCGGATATGCTTCGCGGGAAACGAACTTCGTACGAGGGCGGTACGCGTGTGCCTTTGATCGTGAAGTGGCCGAGTAGATGGTCCTCTAACCATGTGTCCAACGAATTGGTATCGCTGGTCGATTTGGCTCCCACTTTATTAGAGACCGCTGGTGCAACGCTTATTTCAAATTTACCGGGTCGGTCTTTGGTTCCCTTGCTAAAGGGAGAGCCCACGAATTGGAGGGAATATCTCTTCACGGAATACCATATACATTCGGCTCACAATTACTACCCGCAGCGAACTGCCCAAGACAAACGATTCAAGTTAGTTCGAAACTTAATGCCAGGTGAAGTGAATCCAGGGTATGCGTTTACCAACAATCGATTTTTCGAGGGACTCATGGAAACGATCGAAAGCGCGGATGAACCGATTCGCAGTGCTTACTTGAATATGGAGCGACCTGTTGAGTACGAGTTGTACGATCTGCAAGCGGATCCCTATGAGTATTCGAACCTTGCCGGCGATGCTTCGCATGCCAAGACTTTGGTTCGGTTGCAGAAGGAACTGCAGGCATGGCGCGAAGAAACGAACGATCCCATGCTGGATCCTCGGAACGTCTCTCGCCTGAAAGGAGAGATCGATGCCTGTTTTACGGATGGTCAACCTGATAAGCAGAAACTCACTCTCACGTATCCAGAATACTTTTTCGAATGAACTGGTTACTCGCACTATTTAGGGTCGGGAGGACTGGTTCAGTCCTCCGATCGGCCCATGGCAAACGGAGGACCGGGCCGGTCCTCCCTACCACGAAACAATGAGACCTTTCCTCTCATTCTATTTTGCAATTTGCATTTTTCATTTCGGAGCGATCGGCACTCCGCCTGCGGAGAGCGTGTCGAACCCGAACGTGCTTTTTATTGCGGTAGATGATATGAATGATTGGGTGGGTTGTCTCGACGGGCATCCGCAGACGCAAACCCCTAATATCGATAGGCTAGCTGGTAGGGGTATGCTTTTTACGAATGCTCATTGCCCGTCGCCACTCTGCGGTCCGAGCCGAGCTGCGGTCATGACGGGCTTGCGTCCATCGACGACTGGGATCTATGGGAATCAACAATGGATTCGCCCCAATCTTCCCGAAGTGAAAACGATGCCGGAGCATTTTAAGGCGAACGGTTACTATGTTGCGGGCGCGGGGAAGATTTTCCATCACACGGCCGGTTCCAATCCGCCCGACCAATGGAATCAGTTTCGTAGAATGACCTACGACGATCCCTGGGATCGGGAAAACTCAGACAATTACCCTTGGACGAAGGTGGTTCCAAAACCTGAAGGTCACCCATTTAGCGGTTTGTGGATGGGGCACGAAGGCGATTGGGGAGCGATTCCGAATCTGGCCGAAGAAGATTATTCGGACGCTAAGACTGTGGGTTATTGTGCTGAGTTTTTAGATACATACAAAAAAGATAAGCCTTTCTTTTTGGCCTGTGGGCTTTTCCACCCCCACTTACCGTGGTATGTGCCGCAAACGTATTTCGAACAATTTCCGTTGGATTCAATTGAGCTACCTGTTTTGAAGGAAAATGATCTTGATGATTTGCCGCCGGAAGCGATGAAGATGGCGAAGGCCTTCGCCGCTTATTACGCAACAATCAAGGACAGCGGAAAGTATCGAGAAGCAGTGCGAGCTTATCTGGCGAACATCGCCTTTGCCGATGCCCAAGTCGGACGATTGCTGGATGCTCTTGATGAAAGCGGACACGCTGAAAACACCATTATAGTATTCTGGAGTGATCACGGTTGGCACTTGGGGGAGAAGCAACGCTGGCTCAAGGCTGCACTTTGGGAGCGAACGACGCGGGTGCCTTTTATTATCGCTGCACCGGGATTTACTAAACCCGGTTCGACGTCTATTCGCCCGGTTAACCTCATCGACATTTACGCGACTCTCAATGAATTGTGTGGGTTACCCGAAAAATCGCTCGATAGCGAATCGCTCGTTCCATTGCTGCTTGATTCTGGTAGGGAATGGCATCCGACCCTGACGACTTTCAAATACGGGAATCATTCGATTCGGTCAGAACGTTTTCGGTATACGCGTTACTATGGCGGGGATGAAGAAGTATACGATTTGCAGCGTGATCCCAATGAATGGAGTAATCTAGCCGGTACGGAACGAGGGAATCAAATCGCTGCAGAGTTGGCTTCGTTTATTCCAACTAGTAACGCTGACGACCTTCCTTCAAAGGGAGCCTTCGATTTCGACCCCGACTTCTACAGTTGGACGAGAAAAACGTCCGTGGAACCTGACCCATTGAAACCCCAGTCGGCCGCTTCGCCTGTATTACAATGAAATCTGTCCTCGTTTTTCATTTTGCAATTTACATTTTTCAATTCGGAGCGCTCGGCGCTCCGTCTGCGGAGAGCGTGTCGAACCCGAACGTCCTTTTCATCGCTATCGACGACTTGCGGCCAATGCTCGGGTTTTATGGCGATACGGTTGCGATTAGCCCCAATATCGATCGGCTCGCTTCGCAGGGAACGACCTTCAATCGAGCCTATTGTCAGTTGGCTGTGTGTGGTCCCTCGCGTCATTCACTGCTTTCGGGGCGACGTCCTGACACGATAGAAGTGTGGGACCTT
>JABITN010000148.1 GCA_018700525.1 Opitutales bacterium | reverse complement strand
TTCGGCTGCTATTAGCTCCGTTGCGAATCCTGGGGAGAGGGACATGGAGTTGACCGTGTCGGCACCGTTTCCGGTTGATTGGACGGGGTTGGGGACGAGGTGAGCGAGTATTGGGTTTTCGCGGACGCGTTCGCTGCTTGCTCTGCTTAACTCAGAAGGGAGCTGGGCGTGGAATCGAAAATCATCGTAGTTGAGGTGCGCTCCCGGGCGTTGGCCTTGATCGGATAGTCGAATGAAAATCGCTTTCCCTTTATGGGCGCTAAGATCGAAATACACCCGTCGCATGGGCTCTTGGTTGCGACCCCGAAAAACCTGCACGACGGTTTGCTCATTATTGTCGAGTACCACCTCTACCTGGGTATGCCTGCTCGCGCCTCCTCCGACCAGTAGGCTGGCCCAGGAGTGGGCGACGGGGAAGGGGACTGAGGTTAACGTTCCTATGGCGGTGTCTTTGACGTCTTTGAAACCAGCGACTAAAAATTGTCCGTTGGCTCCAATCGATGTATCGTCTGATTGTTTGGATACGGACGCGCTCTTAACTGGTTGGCCAGAGAATGCCTCGTTCGAAGCTGTCCAATCGGTAAGCGTGCCGTCTTCGAATCCCAGATTCAATGGTCGACCGGATGTATTGAGCGGGATGATTCCAGACGCCGCGCTCGAGGCTTCCTGATTGGGCGTTACGGTGACGCTATGATCGCCCGATTGAAGTTCGCGCAACTGAATGTCTTTGAACTCCACGAGCGTATGCAGGCCTGAGTGTAGCTGGAGAGCGAGTTGTCCCGATAGATCTCGTTCGTTGGCCTGCTGGTCGATGAGTTCGGAAAAAAGCGTGCCATTGATTTCGACCGATACTGAGTCGCCGGAAGCGATTATCCGATAATCGTTCCAATCGTTTTCACGGAAGAGTACCGCGAAAGGATCTTTGTCGGCGAAAGTTTCCACTTGTCGTTCGCCTTGTTCGTCGATTAAGACGCGAGCTCCGCGTTCGACTAGCAGTTTGCGGCCGTGTTCGTCGTAGATTCGACCGAGCCACATCGTGCCTTGATCTAAATCGGCTTGGTAACCGGCAACCGTATTGATGTCGGTTGCTTGGCAGCGGAATTGGATTCCTGAGTTTGCGCGAGGATTGCCGGATAGGCGGAATTTTAGGCGCAATTCAAAATCGGCGACATCGCCGCCTTTCCAAATGAGCCAGTGATTTCGTTTGAGTTGTTCGCCTTCGGGGATCTCGCCAATGATTGTACCGTTTTCGACACGCCAGTATTCAGGAGAGCCTTCCCATCCGGCGAGTGAGGAGCCGTTGAATAGATCACGAAAACTTTGCGAGTGAACGGGAAGCGATGTTATTGCTACGAGAAATAGCCCGAGGAGGAGTTGGTGGAGGTTGTGGGTTTTGGGCATCTAGGAGAACGGGTTATACGAGGGGGTGGAGAATGGGAGGTGAATATGTATAGTCGGTAAAGCGCATCTAGGGCAAGACGTGTGTTTGGGGAATAGTTAATATCTGTGTCGATGCTGCGGCCTCGGCGATGCCGCCCTACCTATTTAAAAATGGTGTTCAAATGACCTTTTTTGAGGAGGTTGCTTCTTTGTCCGTCCAAAGGCGTTTACTTTAATGAAAGAGTTTAAAGAGCCCCTTGACGTGTTTCGTTTGAGATTTGACGGAACGGGGGGTTGGTTTACTGTTTTCCTGTTCATGCCCCATCACCCCAATCAAGAGTTTATTCATACGCGACGAGAATTTCTCAATCGTTGCGGCATGGGTTTCGGTGCTTTAGGGCTCGGCGCGTTATTGGGTCCGGAGGTTATGGGAAGCGGCGGGAAACCGATCACTTCACTCGCGGAACGTTCGCCGCATTTTCGAGCGCGCGCTAAACGGGTAATCCATATTTTCGCCAATGGCGGGCCTTCCCAGGTGGATACCTTCGATCCGAAACCGATGTTGACGAAATGGCATGGCAAGCGATTGCCGATCAATTTCAAGACGGAGCGTATTACGGGAGCGGCGATGGGGTCTCCGTTCGAGTTTAAACGGTATGGCAAAAGCGGCATCGAGGTCAGCGATCTCTTTCCGCATGTCGGCGAGTGTATCGATGACATTGCAGTGATTCGTTCGATGCATACGAATGTGCCGAATCATGAACCGTCGCTTTTGCTTATGAATTGCGGCGAGTCACGATTGACGCGCCCGAGTATGGGATCGTGGTTGAACTACGGTCTCGGGACGGAGAATCAAAATCTTCCTGGGTTTATATCCATGTGTCCAAACGGGTTTCCGGTCTCGGATGCCCAGAACTGGCAGAATGCATTTTTACCCGGAGTGTTCCAGGGCACGTATGTGGATACCAAGCACGAAGAAATTGATAAGCTTTTAGAGAATATTCAAAACGATCGAACCGGGTTCAAAGACCAGCGAAAGCAATTGAATCTTCTCAGTAAATTAAATGGCCATCA
>JABITN010000194.1 GCA_018700525.1 Opitutales bacterium | reverse complement strand
GTTCCCAAGTGCCATTTTCCGAAATGCCCGGTCGTATAACCTGCCTTTTTAAGGACGCTCGAAATAAGGATCTCGCTTGCTTCGAGCATACCCTTCATTGCGAAGGTAATACCGAATCGATAAGGATTACGCCCAGTATAAACGCTCCCTCGAGTAGGCGAACACATCGCGGCAGCTGAATAGAATCGAGTAAAGGTGACCCCCTCTCGGCTCATTTGATCCAAATGCGGGGTCTTGAGGACAGGATGACCGCTATAGCCAGTATCTCCCCAGCCCTGATCGTCGGCCATGCAGAGAATGATGTTAGGCCGATCCGAGCTCGATCCGGCCAGAGTATCCTGCACCCCATAGAGGCAGGCGACCAATGAAATAAAGATGAGTAGAACGATTCGAAAACATTCCATAAGCAAAGACAAAGCCCTCCCCACGCAATCCGCGAAGAGGGTTTCAATGAATTACAATATCAGTCAGAAACTACAAATCCGTGGATACGGAGAATAAAAATTGACGCTCCGGACTAAGAGCTCCCCGACCACGAACGAAAAGTTCGTCGAACACGTTGTCGATATTGAGACCGAAGGTTACATTTTGGCCGCCTATTTCGGTCGGGTAGCGAAGGAAAAAATCGACCAGCGTAAAACCATCTTCGGCAACCAGAATATTCGACGGAGTCCCGAATTGCGGAATGTCTCCATCTGCCCAAGTAACGCCACCACCGATCCGAAGCCCTTCCATAGGTCCCTCATCGATTGTGTAACTATTAAAGAAGCTCACGCGGTGCGGCGCGGCGCCTTCCAAGCGAAGACCTTCCAACTCTGGGGAAATAGCTCCAGCCACCTTCGCGTCCAGATAGGTGTAGGCGAATACGACGTCCCAGTTTTCCAACGGAGAGGTAAATAATTCCAGCTCGAAACCGGTTGCTTCATCATTCGTGACAGCTTGATCAGTCGAAAAGGTCACAGGATTAAAATCGTTTCTGACCACATTGGCTTTTTCGATTTGGAACACAGTAGCCGATCCACTGAAGAGTCCATCCATGAGGTCGGAGAACTTTATTCCCGCTTCGATCGCATCGCTGGTTTGAGGGGCAAAGAAATCGCCTGTATCGGGATTAACCGCTCCATTGGGCTCAAAGGCTTCGGCCAGATTCACGTAACCGCTTACAGCTTGATTGATTCGATAAACGCCACCGAGTTGAAAGCTAGTATCATCGACATCAATAGCCGCGCCTTGCGGGGCGCCTCCTAAGGCGACTGAATGTTGCTGGATCTTCACATGGCGGACTCCAGCCAGGATATTCAGACGATCCTCCATGAAATACATATTATCAGTCGCGTAATAGGTATCGATATCCTGGAAGCTGCGGTCCCTCGTATTCGTCCGAATACCGTGCGTCCTGATCTCTTCTCGGCTTAGGCCATCCTCCTCCCAGATACGCGTGCCCGCCAGGACTTCGTCCTTAAACAAAAAGCGGCGGAACGTTTTGCCGGTACTGACTTCCAGCTCATCCAGAATAGCAGCTTCATTGGCTCGAGTAGCTCGCAATCGATAAGTACCGTCGCCTCCAGTAATGGTTTCCGATTGTCTCACCCCGAGGAGCAACTGGTGCTTCACGTCCCCGGTTTGAAAGTTAATCAAATCATTGAGCGTATGGACTTCGTCGCGACTCTTATTATTGTCCATCGAATAATTAGCATCCGAACGCCCATCAGATGCCCGAAAGGTATTGAAGGCTCGGAAATTCACTCGGGTATCCGTATCATAAAAATTATACTTGTACTGCAAGTTGTGATCCTCGCTGAATGCTATTCGATAACCCAAGCTCAAGAAGTCTTGATCCAATTCGTGAAAATTGGCCGTTGTCATGGTGGTGAAATTCCGGGGAACGAAGGAATTGTTATATCGAGCCCTCGATTCTTTGATTTGCCTAACCGTGTCATCAAAATCCCCATCTCCATTCAAATCGGTTGGAATTTCCTCAAAGCCGAAGGTGGATCGCTGAACCGGAATCTGATTTATTTCGTTCTTCGAAAGCAAGAAAATGAAATCGGAATTCTCAGTGAGCGCGTAGTTTCCGGATACTCCTAGAAATTTCGATAAGCGACCATCCAATGCGAAGGTCCCATCGAACTCCTTGTAATCCGTCAGAACCCGCAAGCCGAGCTTGTCATCCATCGCGCGGACAGTCACATCCGCTTGACCTTGGTACCAACCATTGTCGCCTACCTTGAAAGTCACCTTCCCTCCCTCTTGAGCCTTGGGCGTTTTTGTGATTACATTTATCAATCCACCTGGATCGGATTGGCCATACAAGGTATTGGGCCCTTTGACCACTTCGATCCGGTCGATCATTTGAGTGGGAATAAAGATGCCTCCAGTTACCCCATCCACCAGTGTATTGCGGCTACGAAAACCGCGGATCGAAAATACGGACGGACGAGCCGAGTTTCCGCCAATGCGACCGGTTTGAGTGATCGAGGTATTGTAGTCGAGGGCCTCATTGAAATCGCCAATTAGACTATCCTCGAGAAAATCCGAAGTGATTACGTTAATGGACATAGGCACATTCTTTAAAGGAGTGCTCAAGCCTGTGCCGGAAATCGTATTCGTTGCCGTATAGCCTTGAGTCGCTGTCACTGAAAACGGATCAAGAACAAATGCGTCGTCATCCTGGGCAAGCCCTGATGAAATGATAGCGATGGAAGTAACCAAAGCTATCAGCGTTTTTAGATTTAATATTGGTAATTTCATATTAGTAGGGTTATAAGTCCTGAACCATTGGTGTATTTACTCGCTTGAGTAATTTCGATTTCGAAGAACTGAAATATCTAAATAGAATACGCCCATCGTTTAAATATAGCAGCGGATAATTCAATAATCTAGGACCAGGGG
>JABITN010000216.1 GCA_018700525.1 Opitutales bacterium | reverse complement strand
TGACTCCAAAGGTCGCTTCTCGAAATCGCGATTTAGAACGCTATACTCAGGCTATGAAAGCTGTGGCTGCAGGGGAAGGCGTCCCGTTTGTGGATTTGTTTGAACCTTCGAAAGCGCTTATGGCGGATTCGGGTGCGAATCCTCTGACGACGAATGGTATTCATCTGAGTGAATACGGCTACTGGGCAGTTGCTCGTGTACTTTACGATCGGTTCGTTGAAAATGAACCAGGCAGTGATAAATGGCAGCTTACCATTGATGCCAAAGCGAAGAAGGGCGATGGCGATGGACTGAGCGTATCCAAGCTTTCTTCAAGTCGGCGAGAGCTCAGTTTTCGAGTAAAGGAAGAGCGTAGCCCATCCTTGGCCCCTCCGACGAATAGGGAATTGCCCGAGGCTCTCGACCAAATGCGAGATTCTATGATCGTGAAAAACCTACAACCGGGGAAATACGTTTTGATGGTCGATGGTGAACGGGTTGCTTCAGCGAGTCATGACGAATGGGCGGAAGGAGTGGTGATCGATGCATCGCCGGCTCATAGAGATGCCGAGTCTTTTCGTGCCGCGGTGAACGATAAGAATCAGCATTTCATCTACAGTTGGAAAGCCCTCAACCAAGTTCACATCGTTGGCGAGCGTCGTAATTCGTCGAGCGGAAGAGCGCTGCCTGCCGAAGTAATCGAATTTAAGGAGCTCACTAACAAAAAGGACGAAACTCTTGGTCGAGGAATTGAACTCAAAACGCGTGAGTGGCGTTTAATTCCGGATACAAACTAATGGCAATATCAATAACTGGTCTAGAAGCTCGTAGGAGCGGGTTTACCCCGCGATTTCCAATGAGATAGCGCCCCAAATCCGCTCCTACAATGAGAGATTTAACCGTACAAAAAACCCATTTCCAATGAAACAGTTCATCACAGCAATCGCATCCCTCGCTATTCTATCGAGCTCCTTGTATGCTCAGCAGGCAACCGGGATTAAAACTGCAAACCTTGTGGGTGCAGATTTGGACCTTATGAACAACCATGATCCGGCTTCGGAGCTTGAAAACTTTGAACTGTTACCCGGGTACGA
This sequence comes from Opitutales bacterium, assembly GCA_018700525.1. Lineage (GTDB taxonomy): Bacteria > Verrucomicrobiota > Verrucomicrobiia > Opitutales > Opitutaceae > Pelagisphaera. Next base: position 56,801 of record JABITN010000216.1, on the reverse strand, counting down.
AGCCAATCTCTTTGCTGCGGATCCAATGTTGGCGAATCCCATTCATATGGTTTGGGACTCTCGAGGTCGCCTCTGGGTCGCGTGTTCCTGGGCTTATCCTCAAATCAAGCCGGGCGAGGTGGCGAACGATAAGATCATCATTCTTGAAGATACGGACAATGATGGAGTAGCCGACAAATCGACGGTCTTTGCCGATGGGCTTTATCTGCCGACCGGGATCGAGTTGGCTAATGGTGGATGTTATGTGGCTCAATCGCCGGATATCTTTTTCCTCAAGGACACCGATGGCGACGATGTCGCGGATGTGAAGCAACTGGCCTTAACGGGGTTCGGAATTGAGGATAATCATCATTCTATTAGCGCTTGGCGTCGCGGGCCTGGTGGTTGGATCTATTTTCAGGAGGGCATTTTCCTCCACACTCAAGTCGAAACTCAGCATGGGGTCGTGCGTAATTTCAATGGGGGAGTATACCAGTTCAATCCACGTACACAGGAGTTGAAAATGTTCTGCAAAGGCACGGGCGGCAATCCTTGGGGTCATGTATTCGACCACTGGGGACAATCGTTCATGGTGAATAATCCTCGGATCATGTACCTGACTCCGGGGACGGGAGCCTCGAAAGAGGCGTCGCGTATTCCTCCGCTTATTACCACGGAAAAGCAGTGTGGTGGGGATATTGTAACGGGGTCTCATCTTCCTGATGAAATCCAAGGCCAGCTTTTGACTGGGCGCTTCAAAAGCCGTGCTGTGGTGCGTTACGAATTCATCGAGGATGGGGCGGGTTATAGTGCTAATGTTCTTGAGCCGATTATCAAATCCAAGCACCCTAATTTTCGACCGGTCGATACCAAAATCGGCCCGGATGGAGCGATCTATATCGCGGATTGGTACAATTCGATTATCAATCACGGCCAACATGATTTTCGCGATCCTCGCCGCGATCATAGTCATGGCCGCGTTTGGAGGATCACTTACAAGGATCGGCCGCTTGTTAAAAAGCCGACATTGGTTGGTATCACGCTTCCGGAGCTCGTGGATCATCTTCAAAGTCCCGAAGCCTGGACGCGTCACCAAACGCGGAAAGAATTGAGCGAGCGCGATCCGGATCAGGTGCTCGCGGCTGTTGAACGGTGGGTGGAAGGCTTGGATCCGTTGGCGGACCAATACGATCACCACCTCGTCGAAGCGATGTGGGCATGTCAAAATGTGGAACGCGTTAGCGAGCCGATTCTAAAACGCGTAATGTCTGCCAAAGATGGACGTGCTCGTTCCGCAGGAGCACGAGTTATCCGCTATTGGCAGGATGAGCTTTCCGATCCTATAGCTATGATTGGCGATCTCGCGAGCGATGCGTTTCCTCGTGCTCGAATGGAAGCGATTCTGTCGGCTGGATTCATTCCTCAGGCGGAAGCGATCCCGGCAGCTTTGAAGGTATTGGATCACGATCGCGATCGATTTATCGAAGCTTCTCTCCCGTCGACGATGAACGCTCTTAAGCCGTTTTGGGTTCCTGAGTTGGAGCAGAAGAAATTGGTGTTTGCCAAGCCCGCTCATCGCGAATACGCTGAGCAGTACGCTGGTATCGGTATTGATAAACGTCTTATTGCGCTAATCGGCGATTCGAATCCCAGTAGTAAGGAAATCGCAGCCGTTAAGAAAATGTTTGTTGCGACACCTAATACGAAACTCGTTCGTCTGATTGTTAATGCTGTAGGGAAAAATGGGGTACAGTCTGATACTGTTTCGATGGAGCTTTTGGATGGTCTTCAAAGAGTAGGGGAAACGACGGAAATGGAAACATCGCGAAACTTTGCTACTCTCATTCCTGCGCTTGCGTATCCGAATAGCGGTGTTGCTTCAAGAGTGGCGGCCAATTTGGGAACGTGGCAAGTGTTGAATGCTGGTCCAGAATTACTAGGCATTCTCAGGGACCGGAAAGCTGCTCCAGATCTACGAAAGGCAGTGGCAATTGCTTTAGGGGAATTAGGGCAGACGAAATATGTTAATGCACTGAAATCGCTTGCGACGGTGAGCGATATAGGAACGCGTTACCATGCGATTACAGGTTTAGTGACCGCAGATATGGAGGAGGCGAAGGTTCTGGTCGGCGATGCTCTGTCTCAAGCGCCGCTCGATGCGGACCCTGTCGGCCTTGTGACCGAGTTTACAAAGGTTCGTCGGGGCGATGGTCTTCTTGCAGGGCTTCTTCAGAATGTTGCGATTCATCCGGAAGTGAAGCGAAATGTATCAGCATATCACAGACAGACTGGTCAGTTGCCTCAAAAGCTGATCAAGCTGTTCAGCGATAGCCTTGCAGACTCTTTGAGCCTGTCCTTGCTGAGCGAGAATCGAAATGCCTTGGCGTCGGATATTGATCGACTTGGCGATCCGGTAATTGGAGAGGATATCTTTCGGCGTGATAATGTGGCCTGTATGAGTTGTCATGCTATCGGCTCGGTCGGGTCGACGATTGGACCGAATCTGGTTGCGGTCGGTTCGGGGGCATCCACGAGTTATATGATCGAGGCTGTTCTCGAGCCAAACGCATCCATAGCGGAGCACTATGAGAATATGCTATTCACGATGACTGATAATAGTATGCATATGGGGGTTATCGCTTACCAAGATGAGCGCGAAGTGATTATTCAGGATTCCGCGTTGGGCGAGGAAGTGAAACTTCCAGTCGGCAAAATTCGCTCGAAGGCTAGCATGCCTTCATTGATGCCTGCCGGTCTCGCCGATCAGCTAGAGAGCCGCAAAGAATTTTTGGATCTCGCCAAGTTCCTATCAGTGCTCGGTCAGCCTGGACCATTCGCGAATAACGAACGCCCGTATTTGCGGAAATGGAGACTTGTTGCTGGAAGCGGTAACGATCTACCGAGTGAGTCTGCGAATTGGACGACTGCGTATAGTAAGGTAAACGGAGAACTGCCTTTTGAGGATATTGATTTGGGAGGAAAGTTATTCGCTCGCGGAGTAGTGGATGTTCAAGCAGCGGGTGCGGTTGTTTTGGATGTAAATTCTCTGAAGGGCTTGCAGCTTTGGATTGATGGGGAAGCAGTAGCGGATCCATCGGCATCGATCGACTTGGAGAAAGGGCACAAGGAGTTCGTCTTCGCGATTGATCCAACCAAGCGTGGTAAAGCTGGCCTTAAAGTTGAGATCGTATCAGCCCGAAACTCGTCAGCGAAATTCAAACCTGAAGAAGGTATTTGAATGCCGAAAAATTTACGCAGCTTTCGCCATGCAGCTACGACGCAAGGCGGCGTGGAATCTGCATGAGTCTACTAGTTTGGGTTGAGTTGATGGGTATGTGCTTAGCGGGAAATAATAAGTTTTGATTCCATTGAGAAATGCCGAATTGGATACTTGCGAGAATTCCGACCATATGCGTTTCTAGCTAATCGAATTTGAAAGCTTAAACTAGCGAGCTGCCATGATTGAATTATTTCTCCTCATTCACTTCTGCATGAAGACTGGTCAGAAGCTTAAGAAAAAAGGTTACAGTCCATTGAAGTATTATTTTCTGATACCCACTGTATGGTTTTTCGTGCAATTTGTGGTAGGCCTGATTGTTACCATCGCCTATATGACGATTACTCAGGATGAGAATGAGCCAAACTTGATACTCGTTTATATCCCGGCGCTTGCCTGCGCATTTGGGGCAGCGGTCCTCATATCGAAGAAAGTGGATCGATTGCCGGATGCTGATAAGGTTGATGAAAGTCCAGCTAAGCTCTGGTTGAGTGATGATGAAAACCTTTAGCCTCAATAGTTAGCCCTGATCTGCTATTGAAAATAGAAATGGATATGGCGGTTCAGTCATTTACAAAGGTTTTGAGATTGTTCGCGGATAGACGTGGACTTGGATTTCGGCGTTGTTTGTTCAGCCAATTGATTTGGTTTATCTTCATCGCCGTTGCATTGCCAGCAAGTGCCGATAACTGGCCAGAATGGCGAGGGGCTGATGGAGATGGGTTCAGCGATGAATCCGCTGTTCCCACGGTTTGGTCTGATAAGCAAAACGTTCTCTGGAAATCCGAATTGCCAGCTCCTGGGAATTCTTCTCCGATCGTTTTCGGGGATCGGGTTTTTATCACCGGCGCTAATGACGATGGTACAGAGCGTTCGCTCATGGCATTCGACCGCAAAAGCGGCAAACTTCTCTGGAAGCGTTCGAGGGAGCACTTGGCGTCCGACCCGACGCACGCGACAAATCCGTGGTGCGCTGCTTCGCCTGCAACCGATGGGCAAAGCATTTTTACCTGGGATGGGTCGGCCGGAGCGGCTGCTTACGATTTTAGCGGTAGACTCCTCTGGCAACGCGACCTTGGCGTTTTCGTGCATCAGTGGGGGCACGGATCAAGTCCGAGGCTTTATAAAGACATGGTGTTTATTTTCGGCGGGCCAGGTCCTCGCGTTTTGCTAACGGCGCTCGATAAAGAGACTAGTGAAATCGTTTGGCAGGAGGACCTCAGTCACCTTGGCTCCGATCCTCAGGAATTGGTTGGTTCCTTTGCGACCCCTTTCATCTGGCAGAACGGGAAGCGGGCAGAGCTTCTACTGCCACTCCCTGGTTATCTCGCGAGTTTCGATCCGGACTCAGGTAAGGAGATCTGGCGATGCGAGGGACTTGGGGAACTGGCCTATTCCGATGCCATGGTTGGTCGAGGTATGATCCTAGCTTTCAGCGGATACAAAGGTCCTTGCTTCGGTATGCGCGCTCCTGGTGAAAACGAGTGGGGCGATTTGACGAAAACGCACCGAGTTTGGTTCAATGAAGTTTCCGAGCAACGGGTTGGCTCCGGAGTCATCGTTGGCGATCGTTTTTATTTATGCGGGCGTAAGGGACCACTGAAATGCGGTGATATTAATACGGGAGAAATACTCTGGACGCACGACCTAGGCGAACAAGCTTGGGGCGCTATATCCTATGTTCAAAACCGTCTTTACCTAACCGATCAAGCTGGCATTACGCATATATTTAGACCCGAAGATCGCTTTGATCTCATCGAACGAAATGCTTTAGCCAAGGAAGATAGAGGCAATGCCACGATTGCTTTTTCCGATGGTCAGCTCTTTTTGCGAACGCACCGACATCTCTACGCGATTGAAGATTAGCTAAAGAGTGAAGATTGACTCGAAGCTTGCGAATTCTGGGATGCTTTGTTCAAACTTGCATCACATTGAATCCAAATTACTCGTACAACCCTTATGGAAATGGACAGGCGAGATTTTATAAAGCATTCGGGTCTTGTTACGTCTGCACTGTTAGCATCGAGTACGGGATCTGGCCAGTCGGCTCCTGGGAGCGAGGAAATAGCTTCAAAGGGCAATAAAAAAAATAAATCTAGCGTCATAGTCGCCGGGGGAGGCATTGCTGGATTATCCAATGCTTACGAGCTGATGAAGCGGGGTCATGAGGTAACTGTTCTCGAAGCATCGCAGCGGGCAGGCGGTCATGTGCGAACGATCCACGATCCGCTGGCTGAAGGCTTGTATGCCGACCTCGGGGCTGAGCAATGCACCAAGCCGGGTTACGAGATTTACCGAGCCTACGCAGACGAATTTGATCTGGAGCTGCTTCCGTATCCGAGACGCACTGATCAACTAACCTATATTCGGGACAAGCCTTACACCGAAGAGATGCTTCGCGACCGGAAGGTTTTGTTGGGCTTTGGTTTTAGTAAACGAGAAGCTTCCTACATGTCGGAGAACGGCATCAACGAACTGCCATCCCTATTTTACCGTCCCTATCTCGATGCGTTCGAAGATGAATATCAGCCTTTTGGAGTCGGTCTCGAGGATCTGGATCTGATGGCCGTGAAGGACTTGCTAAAGCGGGAAAATGCGTCCGAACGAGCCTTGTTGTATTTCGGCGGTAGCAGCGCCTCCGCTTTGCAGGCCATTTGGAATGCGGCGATTTTAAAACATCGAAAGGTGCCTTTGATTCCGACGGACCTCTTCCGTATCAAAGGCGGGAATCAGAGAATGATCGATGCTTTTGCTACACGATTAGGGAGTCGCATTCGCTTAGGCTCTCCGGTTACCAAAATAGAGCACAGCGATTCTGGAGTCACTGTACATTTCAAGGAATTTGGTGAATCGCAGTCGATGACCGCAGACTATCTGGTAAATGCTATTCCTTTGACGATTCTGCAGCGCATCCCGATTGAACCCTACTGGTCGGAAGAAAAGGCCTGGGTTATTAAAAACACGACTTACGATTTTCAGTCCCGAATTGTATTCCAGACACGGACGCCGTTTTGGAAACGCGAGGGGTATAGTCCGAATATTGCGTGTCGGCTTCCTCATCTTCATTTGGTCTGGGAGATGGCGGAGGAAGTGAAAGGAGATCGTAGTATATTGATAGGCAGCGCGAATGCAGGGACGACACCTGAACAGGCTTTGAATGCCTACCGTAAGCGCTATCCCGGAAAATCAATCGAAATAGAGCACACGTTGGCGCATCATTGGATTCAAGACCCATGGGCGCCTGTTTGCGAACGACAAGTATTTGGGCTCGGGAAGCTGAAACGTTTTTGGCCCGAGATAATTCGCCCGCACGGGCGTATCCATTTTGCGGGTGCTTATGCGGATAATCTCAGCTGGGGCCAGGAAGCCGCAACGCGCTCGGCCAATCGAGTTGCTAGAGAAATTGACGAAGCATCATAATTATGGAAATTTGGAAATTCATTTTTGCTTGCTTGGTCTTTCAAGCCCTTCTAAGGGCAGAGACTATTGTTGAGCTCGGCACGAGTGAGCAGTTGCATTTCTGTTCGTCTGGGAAGCTTGAATACTCAAAGGATGCAAAGGGAAATCATCTTCCCGACTTCTCCCAAGTCGGTTATCATTCCGGTGAACAAGCGATTCCTCGCGTACCTGTGAAAATGATCCTTGAACCTCGTTCGGGCGACGACACTCAGCGTATTCAGAAAGCTTTGAATAAGTTGGGGAGATTGCCACTTGATGGGGCAGGATTTCGCGGGACTCTGCTGCTCAAGCGGGGTCTTTACCATGTAAAAGAGACGCTTAGAATAAGCCAGAGTGGCATAGTGCTTCGAGGCGAAGGTAATGGTCCGGATGGCACGGTCATCGTCGCTACCGGATACGATGACCTGAAGTATCAGCGGGCCTTGATTGAGGTCGGTCCCGGGTCGGAATCTTCCTCGGTCCACTCTCAGCATGGATACCGAGCTGACGAGCTGACTATTCTGACCGATTCGAAACAAGAAATTGTTGATGCGTATGTTCCGATTGGAAGCCATTCCATCGAGGTGGAGTCGACTTCAGGCTATCGGGCCGGAGATCGGATTGTTGTACACCGGCCTTCTACTGCAGAGTGGATACATTCCATTGGATGCGATCAGTTGGAGCCCAGATGGTCCGATATTCGCAATACGCGCTGGGTGAAGAAAGGTGAATCGGCTGGCTTCTACTACCAACGACTTGATAGTTTCAGCGATTACCGAATATTAAAGGAAGCGAATGAAAGCTGGGATGACTTTGTGAAGCGTGTTCCCTTTTCTGAAGACGGCAATCAGTTCGACCTGACGCGGCAATGGCAGGCGGGAAACTATGATTTCTATTTCGAACGGCGTATTCTATCCGTTGACGGGAACCGTATTGCAATCGATGCCCCGATCGTCTTTCCGATCGAACAGGAATTTGGAGGTGGGGCGATTTACCATTTTGAAGCGAAAAATCGAATACGAGAAGTGGGTATTGAAAATGTGCGACTGATATCCGAATTTGCAAAGCCGATCGCCGGTCATCCCTATGGAAATCCCGAGAAGACAAGCGAGGCCGAAGCGCATGCATGGCACGGCATTCAACTTAAAACGAATACAGAGAATACTTGGGTACGCGACGTTACGGGAAATTACTTCGGGTGGTCGTTGGTCTCGGCATCCGGAAAACGGGCTACGGTTCAGGACTGTCTTAATCTCGGGCACGCGTCGAAGATTACGGGCGGACGGCGCTATTCCTTCATGATCGATGGGCAATTGAATCTCGTGCAGCGCTGCCTGACCTATGAAGGCCGCCACGAATTCGTGACGCAGGCGAAAACCGCTGGTCCTAACGTGTTTGTCGATTGTCTCGGAATAGATTCCAAGTCGTCTGCCGGCCCGCATCATCGTTTTTCCGTCGGCACTTTGTTCGATAACGTGAAATCCGAGAAGTTGATGGAATCGCGATTCCGGGGGAACTCGGGAACCGGTCATGGCTGGGCTGGAACGCAAACGTGTTTCTATAATTGCGTCGCTCCCGATTTCGTAGTGAAAGCCCCGCCGGGAGGGATTTCATGGGTGATTGGTTCCGGCGAAGATGAAAAGCGTGTGGCGCCGGCTAGTCTTTATTACCAACAGGTTCAAGACCGCTTGGGGAAAGATGCTTTGGATAGATTGGCCACCGAGCAGCAGCGAAAGAATTTAGGGAAATATCTCTGGATAAAAGAGCGACTCGAGAATGAGAGAAAATCTGAATAGAGGAAGTGTTAGTCGACCTCATTTTTCTAAATGCATAACAACCTCGCCGCCATTCGGGGTCACATCGAAGAACAAATCGTTGCCGGTTTGTTTCGTCTTGAGTCTTTTTCCGGCCTGGGTGATCTGCTTGGCGGCGAAGCCCTGCTCGAGGGTCAGTTTCAATGTAAGGGCAAGGTTATATACTTCGGGGTCGAGCTCGTGTTTCAATCGAAACGAGATCTTGCTCTTGTTCTCTTTGCCAATGTCGATTCGCGATTCATTCCGTTGCTTGAGGTAGCGCACGGCGTCCCCAACGGGAGCGATGAAGAGTTCATGGCGATGTTCATCGATTTTCCGGCACAAGGCGTCCATGACGGAATACTCCACAGGTCGGTAGCCGTCCCACCGTTTGCCGGCGCTCATGAAATCCGGGGCCGCCTCTTCCTTTCTTCCCCGTTCCGTTCGGATTCCATGACCGGCCACTCGAAGCCATTTCCCCTTGGCGATCGCCTCGTCCAGTTTCCCGATTAGGTCCGCGGCAGTGGCGGTATCCTCGTGCTGCGCGGCAACCACTTCGTCCTCCTGATTACCCCGCACCACGGGATAGAACTTGCGGAATAGATCTCGGAGTTGCTCGGCCGGTTGACCGTAGGCGGGGTTGATCGAAATGGGTCGGGTGCCGATATTCTCCTCAATGGTGGTAATCGCCTGACCCAGTTCGAATTCCGGATCGTGATCCACGCGGAGTTTGGAGGGATCTTGCTTGTCGGCCCGAAGATCGGCGTGCGAGTAGGTATGGCTGGCAATCTCGTGCCCCGCCTCGCTCATGAACTTCCAATCCGCCCAGATGCCCATGGCCCCAGCAGGTTGCGCCACCGGCGTTACACCGGAAGCGGCCACATAGCTCTGGTCATCCAAGGCCCGGGGAGGGATGAAGAAGGTGAAGGGAATCGAGTATTTCTTGCCGAGTCGATAAAAGCCGTCATAGGCGACATCGGGATTCTCAGGCGTCCACTGACTCTTGATACTGCGGATCATGCCGTCGCTGGAGAAAATGGATACAGCCGCTATCTTGTCGTTCTTCCAACGGGCGATGGAAAGCGTTCCGTTGCGAAGTTTCGCGGGACCGGACCGTATGCTGGCAGGTTGTGCGGAACGCGTCTTCTGTGGTTTATTTTCAGATACGCTGCTGGCCTGGGCTCTCGCACCGGTATAGGGATGTTTGCGAACGACGTCCCACACCGCGACTTGCAAGGCCTGCCTGAGGGCTTCGTCTCTCGCATCGCCAAGATCGTAGGCATCGCCCGAGAGACCGATTGGGCTTTGGCCGGTAAGGACCGAGTAATACATGAGCCCCATGACATACGTGGCGATGGTACCATCGAGATGAGGCGCCGCGACGGGATGGTGGCGATCGGCGTACAGAATATTGGCACCTGCCCGGTCGCCCAGGGCGGGATCCCAGGAGGGAATTCGCTCGGGATCGCGTTCATACAGTTCTGCCAAGCCCGGGATCCGTCCCGCTTTGAGGCGCTTGTCCAGTTCGTAGACAATGTCGCCAAAAGGAATCATTCGCAACGGCTTGCCCAGCTTGTCGGCAAATTCCTCGTTCGCGCGTTCGATCAGTTTGTAGTAGCCGGCTTGGACCCCGGTGAGCAGTCCACCATCCAGTCCTCCGCTTTTTTGCAAGTCGGACTTCCAGACCGCTTGATAATCGACGGAGCCGGTTCCAGCCCGTTTGCCTTGGGCGTCGCGGAGCACAGGCAAGCCGATCCAACTCTGAAACAAATAGATCTGTTTGGTCGACGTTTGCTCGAAGGCATAATCGACGAATTTCCCCAGCGCCTCGTATTCCTTTTCCCGGTCCGGCACCAGAAGGGGAAGCAGCACCAACGCGTCCCATTTGTGATTCTTGTGGGCCGACCAGAACGATCCAAAACGTTTCGGCAGCGGGTCGCTGTCGGGTCTTCCCGGTTCAAAACGGTCGCCCACCGGTTTGTTCGATTCCCAGTAGCGAATCACTTCACCCTTCTCCAGCGATTCCCAATTTTTCACGAGGCTGAATCCGCCCTTAAGCTGCGAGCCGAATTGGAGATCGATCCCTCTTTCGGCTACGAGTTCATGCAAGCGTGTCGGTGTAATGCTCCGCACGAGACTGTTGCCTACCCAATAAACCGATAGCGTTTTCTGAGTTTTTACTTGATCGTCCGCCCCCGAGATTGAGCTTAGGGCAAGGCAGGTGCAGAAGAGCGAAAAAAATCGATACATAGTATTTCCTTTCGATTCATTGAATTACTTTTGAGCTGTATTGATGACTATCTGACATCTTTCCAAAATTGTTGTTGGGGTATGCCATTGTATCGCAGAGCAATAAGCCTGGGTCAATTCCCGTCGCCCGCTCCGGGCTTGTGGCCAAGCCATTTGTTTATGCGTTCTTTTTGCTCTTCGGTTCTGTCTTTTCTGAATTTTAATTTCCACGTTTCTGTGGGCTCTGCACCAAGCTTGACTTTTAGAGTGGTTAGGAGGCCTTGACGGGAGACCAGTAGGTCAACGACGGTTCCTGCTCCCATTAAGCCGGCTATCCGCTTTAGTCCGTTTGCATCGACGCGATTCCGGTTGATGGCGATTATTTCGTCATCGACGGAAAGCCCGGCTGCAGAAGCTGGCGTATCGCTAGGCACGGAAGTCACTTTTACGCCTCCTCCGCTGCTACTTGTACCCGCACCGAGCCAGCCTTTGGGAAGGTCTTCCTGATCGTTTGCGACCGGTAGGGCATCGGATTCTGGTGGCTTCGGCTTCTCGAATTCCAAGCCGTACCAATCGAGGGCCTGTTGGTAGTCGAATTGATTGGGTTGGCGTACGAGATGCTCGAACCAGTTGGTTAGGTCTGTTCCGGCAATCTCGCTTACCAGGGCGATGAACTCGGTTTCGGTATAACCGGTGTTTCCACTGAATCGATCGTAGGCGGCACGTAGTACATGGTCGAGCGAACGCTCTCCGCCGCTTTCTTCTTGTATTCTCGCATCGATCAGAAAGCCCGCCACTGCGCCTCCGCCGTAGTAGCTGAAGAGCGCGTTGATTGAGTTTTCGTCTTTGCGGTATGCCTTGATCCAGGCGTCGAAAGAAGAGTCGCTCAGAGACTGAACGAGTCGGCCAGGAGTCTTTTCGGTACCGGCTATGGAACCGCTGAGAGCGCCGAGATATTTTTCATGGGTGTGAAATCCAGCACGGGCGAGCAGGATGTGTTGGTAGTAGCTGGTGAGGCCTTCTACGATCCAAAGCGAGGGCGTATAGTTCTCGTGCTCGTATTCAAAGGGACCCAATTCGATGGGTCGCAATCGTTTGCCGTTCCACGCATGAAAGAACTCGTGGCTGACTAAGGAAAGCCAAGAGCGGATACCTCCGCGGGTTTTGGTATTCCAACGATCGCCCATCATTAGCATCGACTGCTTGTGCTCGAGTCCGCCTCGGGAACCGTTGAGCACGTTGAAGAGCACGTAGGGTTTATCATAGGGAAGGCTTCCCCAGAACGCGCGTTGGGCTTCGACTAGGTGATGGACGTTTTTCGCTGCGCGAGCATTATCCCAGATGCCGCCTCCACCTATGCTAACCAAAGAATGGCGGACGCCATCGACTTCGAAACTGTCGATTTGCGGAGAACCTGCAATCAAGGGACTGTCCACCAAGGTGTCGAAATCGGGAGCGCTGTAGCTGTTGGGGGCTCCGGCGGAAGGAAGTGGCGAAGCTGTGGTTTCCCAACCTTCGGGTAGTTCAACTGTTACCAGGTAGGGCCTATCGTAGGAGTCGACGACGGTGAGGAATGTGGGGGCTCCGTTGACTACGGCGAAATCGGATTCCACCCAATTGTTTCGTACGTTGATCTCGCGGCAGAACATTCGGTATTGGATACTTACGGTATCGGCTCCCTCGGTATCGACATTCCAGCGATTCTTGCTTGTTTTGACGATTTCAAGAGGGCTTCCATCAGAGGAGGAGCCGGTTAGCGAGATGATATTGCGCGCGTACTCCCGTAGCAGATAGGAACCCGGCGTCCATGTGGGCATGAATATATCGAGCTCTTGGGCTCCTTCGGTCGGAAACTTCATCTCGACATCCATGTAGTGAGCGGCGGCATCGGGGAATCGAAGCGTGTAGGCGATGGGGTCGCGGGCAGATGCGGTCAAGGAGGTCAGAGCCGAGACGAGCAATGGGAGAAGAAGCTGGCGGCGTTTTAGCATGGTGCAGAGTTGAAGCTCGTAAGCGAAACGGCAACCATAACTTCATTTATGGTAAAATAATTAAAACAGGACAGTCTCTTGTTTTGTAGTTTATAGTTAACTACGTATAGGGTCTTGCGTGCGTATTCGATGTGGAGCCGGCACTTGCTCCACGCCAAAATTTCGGCGTAGCTACGTGGCGATAGCCACGTGGATTCTGCAGTGGCTACTTGTTGCTCAGTCTTTAGAATCGATAGATCGAACTCAGCTTGAGGGTTGTATCCATTTGCTCGCGGACAAAACCGGTTCGCTCGTCCAGGTAGCTTTGATTGAAGACTAGAAAGATCCGTTTACCGGGTTGGTATTCCCAGATGAGTCGGCTATTGATGCCGAGTGTATCCGATTTGTTGTCGTATTGAGCAACGTTCGTCCAGGTGAAGTCCGGGGTAATGTTTACGAGGGCTGTTAGCGATGCAAGTTTGACATCAAATTCGCCGCCGGGAAGTTCTACATTTTGAATCGTGTAGCTTAAGGCGGTCCCAAAATGTTTAGAAGGAAGGTAATTTAGCTTGGTTCGGTTTTCCGTACGATCTCCGTTGTAGAAGCTGCCGGAAGTGAATTCGTGGGTCATGTTCACCATGCGTTTGGTCGCAGTCGAGACTCCGATGATGCCTCGATTCCATTCGTAGTCGCCTGATGGTATCACTATACCGTCTGATATTTCGAAGTCGTTTAGGGGTGCGTCGAAGGAATTCTCGAATCGGAAGTAGATACTGTCCGAGGATTCGAAAACGAAACTGAGTGGCGTGAATACGTGACGAGACGATTCGAGTTGATTGGAAAGATTCGTGACGTATTCCCCTTCGTAGATGAGGTAGTATTGCCTGAGCCAGGCAATGTCTTCCGGTCTGGGTTGGTAGGTCAAGGTGGACCCTAAGCGACGTATGCCGCGTCTTGGCGCGAATCCCATTGCTGGGTTGAAGTCCTCGTCAATTTGGAGAAAGGAACCTTCCAATTCGAATTCGTCTGCTGGAAGAACGAAGTTGCCGCCGAAGCTGGGAGCGAGACCACCATCGAATTTTGGATTGTCGGACTGCGATGCTAGGATGAACGCGTTCGCTTCCAATCGATACTTGTCGAGGAAGTTGTTGCTAAGGTACTGGAAGTCCGATCCAACGACGAGATTGTCGTAGTCGGAATTGGGGTCGCCATGAGTGACTATGGCACCAACCGTAGACTGATCCAGTACCGGTTTGCTTACTCTTCCCACAAATGTGTTTTGACTCCCGAGTTCTTCGCCGGACTCTAGGAGAGCATTGATTATCCCGACATCGAAATCGCCGACTCGCCCTGTCAGTTTGGCCGCCCCAACAAGGGGTGCTACTTGACCCCTGCTATTCAAACCGATACGCCGACTAAAGTAGGGCAGGAAAACGGGACTGGTCCTTGCTCCGCGCCGTACACGTCCCTCCAGTCCCCCAAAATTGAATACGCCTGCTTCTTCTAGGAAGAAGCGTCGCTTTTCGGGAAAGAAGGCTGAGAAGCGGGTTAGGTTGATTTGGCGAGCGTCAGTCTCCGCTGCCGCGAAATCCGTATTGTAACTGACCGTAGCGCTCAGTTTGGGCGAAATCCGATAGCGAAAGTCGCCACCCCATTCGAAATTGAATTCGCTTTCGCCGCTTTCCCGATTGTCCGATTCCTTTCCTAGGAGGTAAGGATTCAATTCGAGGCCTAATCCCTGTTTCAATCCGCTCAGCCCTTTTAGAGTACCCGCTTCGGCCATGTAGTAGGATCGCATCGAAGAGCGAGGCGAGGACCAAATTCCGCGTTGGGATACGCGCTTTATATTGCGGTTTACATTCAACCCCCACTCGGTGGAATCGGGGTCGAAGCTGAATGTGTTGAGGGGAAAAGCGACCTCCGCAAACCACCCTTTTTCAGTCACCTCCGTCTTAACATTCCAAATACCGTCCCACTGAACATTGATGTTAATGTTATTGCTGATGATTCCATCTTGGCGGGTTCCGTTCGGGTTGAATCGGAACCAGTATCCGTTGCGTTGGTCGTTAAACGTATCCAAAGCGATGATAACGTAATCGTCGGGACGCATGCTGTCGTCTCTGCGCATATAGCGTGCTACGATCTTGTCTGGCTCGGAATCCCAGCACCAAACGGCCACGTAGATGTTGTTGCTGTCGTAGGCGACGCGGAACTCCGTTTGCTGATCCATCGCCTTGCCCGCTCGCGGGCTGTTTTGAATGATCGGTCCGCCAACCTCGGCATTACTCCATGCTTCGTCGTCCAAGACACCGTCTATCTTCGGCGGAATCTCGACTCGGATCGCTGTGATTTGCGGTTTGTAACCTCGTTCCAATCTGTAGGCAGGAATCTCCGGATTGTCTGGAATTGTCCTGGCAATATCGACAGCAATCGAATTCACCAAAGCTACCAGGGGAGCGATTAAGGTAAACGCTGTTTTTGGGTGTAGAGGCATTGGCTGGAGTTAAATGAAGGTACTTTTGTGTCCGAAGAATGCATCCCGCAAGTACAATAAAGGGAATCTTTTGGGTTGAGAAGTGCTTCGGTATTGTTGGGAACGAATCTGCAATGGTGTCTTGAGCTTTCATTTAATCCCGCTCCTACTGCGTTTGATGTCTCGAACTGAAGAACAGCCGCGTTGGTGGCGAATGCTCGGCCCCGGATTTATCGTGGCTGCTACTGGAGTCGGCGCGGGAGATCTCATTGCTGCGGCGGTAGCTGGGCAGCGCTTTGGATTGGCGGTCTTGTGGGTCGTTTTGCTGGGGGCTCTTTTTAAAGCGGTTTTGAATGAAGGCGTTTCGCGTTGGCAACTGGCTACGGGAACAACTCTCATGGAAGGTTGGATACGGCATCTCCCCCGATGGGTGTCTTGGTACTTTCTCGTCTATCTTTGCTTTTGGGGATTTCTTGTCGCCGCAGCTCTTATCTCGGCCTGTGGTGTTGCGGCTCATGCTCTTTTTCCGGTCTTGCCTGTACCCGCGTGGGGGGCTTTGCACACTCTCGCAGGGGCAGTGCTTGTTTGGACCGGAGGTTACAAGACGTTCGAAAACATCATGAAAGGGCTGATCGCGGCGATGTTCGCGGTCGTAATTATTTGCGCGGCTTGGATTGGTGCGCCAGTCGGCGAATTTTTCGGAGGTCTTTTCATTCCTAGTATGCCGGAAGGTTCTAGCCGTCTTCTTTTAGGCGTGATGGGTGGAGTTGGCGGAAGCGCAACATTGCTGTGCTACGGATATTGGATACGGGAAAAAGGCTGGTGCGGGAAAGAGATGCATCGCCGCACTTGGATGGATCTTTGCTCGGCCTACGTTTTAACGGGTCTGTTCGGTATCGCTTTGATTGTCATCGCTGCGGGAGTCGAACCGGCCGACGCTTCTGGGCAAGCTCTCATTTTGGCCCTTTCCGAAAGATTGGGAGATCTTCTCGGCCCGATAGGAAAGATTGCATTTCTAATCGGATTCTGGTGTTCGGTATTCAGTTCACTCCTAGGAGTTTGGCAAGGAGTACCATATTTATTTTCTGAATACGTTTATCAGATAGGGAAAAAAGAGATTACTCCTCCGCCCAGCCGTTCCCGGAGTTATCGCGCTTTCTTGCTTTTCCTCGCAATCCCTCCGCTGGCGCTTCTGTTCTTTCAGCGACCAATTGCGATAGTTATTCTCTATGCCGTAGCTGGGGCCTTTTTCATGCCCTTTCTCGCGAGCCTGTTGTTGATCATGAATAATCGTGAATCATGGGTGGGAGAAATGAAGAACGGCATCATAACGAATATAGCCCTCGTCTGTTCGCTTATTCTTTTCGGCCTCCTGTTCGGCTTTGAGATTGCTCAACGTTTTTTCTGAGCGAGACGATGTTTAGTTATGAAAGCGACCTATGTGAGTTTTTCCAAGAAATTTGTTAATGCGTTTTTCTGGAACTCGTATTGTTTCCGGTCCATTCTATAATCGAATGCGTCTAGACTATCGGGACGGTCTTCGACAAACCGACTAAAGGAGAAGTCAGCGTTCGCGCAGGGATTGTTCGCTTCGTTTCGGGCGAGTGCCGATACCTTACCTGGATCGTCCACTCGTAGCATGATCGGCATGAACATGGCTTCTGCCATTAGTCGGTCCTGCATCGACATGCCTTCGCTTGTCGTTGCCCAGGCATCGTGGACGGATTGCGGAGCATTTGGAGGAGGAAAGCTCCACCCAACCGCTTTGCCGGTCTCTACGAAGCCATCGTTATCGATGTCTTGGCGCTTGTTGCTCGGGAGGATCAGGTTTAGGGCTCCTTCCTGCGAAAGCCCATCGTGATTGATAGGATCGGCCAGGGAATGCGTAACGCGTAGCGTCTCCAGTTCGCCTTGAGAAAGGTTATTCAAAAATGCGATGGGATCTGTATGTCCGTTTTGGATGACCGCGTTTTCTACGATTTCAAGGAACGGTTCCGATTGAGAAACGACGGCATCGTAGCTTGGCAAATTTAGGGGATGCATCGCGTCGAGGTCGCCACGCCATTCCACGAACGACCCCCGCAAGAAGGAAATTCCTTCCGCCTTGTCGGCAGTAATGGTTCCCGTGTCGATGTATCCCATGATGGCGTCGAAGGAAGCAGTTGGCTCTCCAGAAGGAATAATCGGCGCCTGAGTTTCGGAGATTATTTGCGCGATAAGAGTTGAGCTTACTTTCATTTGCTTCGAAGCATGGCCCGCTACATGTAATGTCGGAGTGGGGATGAATCAAATTATTGGGTTTTGACTAAGAATTTTGGTATGTCATTGACGAGCATCCCGTGTATGCGGGATGGCGATGAGAAGCTTATTGTCTAAGCTCGGGTTGTAAGCTAAAGAAGCTAAGCAACGCGTCGGCATGCCACGTTTCACCTCTTGGGAGATTGCTGTTTTGCGGATGATGGGGTTATTTTGGATACGAATATTTTGATTTCAATAGGATGCGTATGAATAGGATTCAGGTCTTTGTTGTGGGATGGGCGTTGTCGCTTTTTTGCATTGTCCATGCGGCTAGCTATTCGGCTCAGCGGGATAATGTAATAGCGCTTGGAGAATTGACTGAGCCGCCTGCGATGAGAGATGCGGAGGGTTTCGAGGCTGAGGGCGGGTTGAAGGCGATTTATTTCGATGCGCTTGATTACAAAGGGAAGCCGACAAAGGTGTTCGCTTGGTTAGGCTTCCCGGAAGATCTCAGTGCTCTTGTACCGGGAATCGTGCTGGTGCATGGCGGTGGCGGAACGGCATTTAAGGAATGGGTGAGCAAGTGGAATGCACAAGGTTTTGCGGCGATAAGCATTGCGGTGGAGGGACAGACAGACCGGAGCGATCTGGAGTCCAAGGATCTGCACAACCCTAGAGGTTGGGAGCGTCATGAGTGGTTGGGCCCACGTAGGGATGGCATCTATGGCGATTCCGCGGAGCCGCTGGAGGATCAATGGATGTATCATGCCGTGGCGGATACGATTTTGGCTAATTCGCTGCTGCGTTCTTTTGCCGAAGTCGATTCGGAGAAGGTAGGTGTGATGGGTATTTCCTGGGGCGGCGTGATAACGAGCACGGTAATGGGGCTCGATGACCGCTTTGATTTCGCGATTCCGACATATGGCTGCGGCAATTTGGCGGAAGCGGGAAATCAATATGGTCGAGCCTTGGGAGAGAACAACGTCTACAAGCGGGTCTGGGATCCAATGCTTTATTTGAAAAAGGCACGCGAGCCAGCGCTTTGGTTGTCTTGGCCGAGAGATCAGCATTTCCCTTTGGATAAGCAGGCTGCCTGTTATCGAGCAATGAAAGGCGAAGCAATGGTGACGCTTATTCCTGGCATGAAGCATGGTCACGGCGCCGGATGGAATCGACCGGATAGCTACGCTTTCGCGAAGAGCGTCGTGAAGGACGGGCGTCCTTGGTGTCTCCAGACAAAAGCTCGGCGAAAAAGCCGTTCATTGGAAGTGGTTTTCGACACTTCTAAACTGCTTGATAGCGCCGTGCTAATCTCAACGATAGATACAGGCATTAGCGGTAGTCGCGAGTGGGTTGAAACCTCGGCGAATCTGGAGAAACGAAGAGAAAAGTGGATCGTGACCGCAACTCTTCCAAAGGGTTCGACGGCTTGGTTTATAAATGCCCGAAGCGGCGCATTGACGGCGAGCTCTGAATATGGAGAAATCGCTCCGTAATAATCTGTGGATATCATGAAACGGTTTTTGATTTCGATACTGATTGCAATGGGTATTGCACCGATTGATCTGTCGAAGCTCGGGTTGCAATATTGAGGCAGACTATTGGATGAATACGTCGTACTATCGAGTCGAGATTGACGTATCGCCAAGAGTTCGCGATAAAGTCGGAAATATCCCCCGAGATGTCTTTTTGAAAACGGAACCTATCTCTTCCCTTAACAAACCTTACGCAGTGCTAACCCTAAGTGGCGAGTCAATGATCGGATCTACAAGTGAACCGATTGAAAGTAGATTTCTTCTTCCCCTTAATAACTGGAATTTAAAAATTCGATACATATGAAAAACCTAATTAAAAAAGCGATTGCGGTCGTCGTGGCTTCGGTCGCGATGGGATCTTTGCTTGCTCAATCGAGTAAGCCGAATGTGGTATTCATTATCACCGATGACCAGGGTTATGGGGATTTGTCGGTTACTGGAAATCCTATTCTAAAGACGCCGGCCATGGACGCTCTGCATGACGAGAGTGTTCGCTTGACTGATTATCATGTGAGCCCTACCTGCGCTCCGACACGCGGCGCATTAATGAGCGGGCACTATACGAATCGAGCGGGTCCTTGGCATACGATCATGGGACGTTCTTTCTTGCGCCCGGAAGCGACTACGTTCGGAGAGGTGTTTGGAGATAATGGATACGCAACTGGCATGTTCGGTAAATGGCATCTCGGGGACAATTATCCCTATCGTCCGGAGGATCGCGGTTTTACGGAGGTCGTACGCCATGGCGGCGGTGGAGTGGGGCAAACGCCGGACTATTGGGATAATGCTTACTTCGACGACACCTATTGGCATAACGGCAAGCCGACGAAATACAAGGGCTACTGCACCGATGTCTATTTCCAAGAAGCGAAGCGTTTCATGGAGGAGAGTATCGATAGC
Source organism: Opitutales bacterium (assembly GCA_018700525.1). GTDB lineage: Bacteria > Verrucomicrobiota > Verrucomicrobiia > Opitutales > Opitutaceae > Pelagisphaera. The sequence goes on along the minus strand of JABITN010000216.1, from coordinate 36,969 downwards.
GACAAACCTTTCTTTACTTACATTTCACCCAATGCTCCGCACTCGCCGTTTCACTGTCCAGATGAATTTTGGAAACCGTATGCGGATAAAGGCATCTCCGATAAGGAAGCGATATTTTTTGGAATGATCGCCAACATCGATCATAACCTTGGGCAATTGCGTAAGTGGCTCGATCGGAAAGGCGTGGCGGATAATACTATTTTCATTTTTACCACAGATAATGGATCGGCATCTGGCAGTAATATCTTCAACGACGGAATGCGTGGGGCGAAGGCTAGCGAATATGATGGGGGGCACCACGTTCCATTCTTCATGCATTGGCCGAATGGAAAGCTTACCAAGCCGAAGGACGTGAATGCCCTGACCGCTCACATAGACATTCTGCCGACTTTGATTGAGCTCTGCGGATTGAATGGGCCGATGGATTACAGCTTCGACGGACGCTCTTTGGCCCCGCTGATTTACGATAATCCGGCACCATGGCCTAGTCGTACGATTGTAACTGATTCACAGCGTGTACGTGATCCAATCAAATGGCGTAAGTCCGCTACTATGACCGATAAATGGCGCCTGATCAACGGGGAGGAGCTCTACAATATGGAGAGCGATCCGAGTCAAAAAAGGGATGTCTCTGCTCAATATCCCGAAGTGATGAAAAGTATGAGAGCGGACTACGATCGTTGGTGGGCTAGCATTTCGCCTGGCTTCGCCAAGGAAACTCCGATCATTGTAGGTAACGACGCGGAGAACCCCGCGCATTTGACCGGTCATGACTGGTTGACTAATGATCCTCTGACTCCTTGGCATCAGAATTTTATAAGGACTGCGCGTCAAGGAGATGGCTTTTGGTCAATACGTATCGATAAAACGGGTACTTACGAAATCGCTCTGCGCCGCTGGCCGCAGGAAGTTTCAAAGCCAATCAACGCTGAAATGGCTCCAGGCGCTGGCGTGCCTGGTCTGACCGCTTTCCGGGAAGCAGCAGGCAAGAGTATCGCCGCCACTTCTGCCGTATTGGAAATATCGGGACAAACAATTGAGAAGAAAGTCGGTAAGCGAGACGACGAAGTTCGTTTCACTGTAGACCTGAAAGAAGGTCTTGCCGAGTTGCATGGTTTCTTTCGAACTGAGGGTGGAGAATTCGATATCCTCGGAGCATACTACGCGGTTGTAACGAGGAAGTAGAATTTGGATACAATACAGCTGGTAGATGAAGCCGACTATTCAAAAAATCGATTGTAGGGCGGGTTGTCGAAAGATCCTGAGCGAAGTCGAAGGGCGGGCTTTAAATATCGCCTCCGCGAGACGACCTACAATAGGGAGTCTGATGGACCGCTAGCTTGCGGCGTTGTCCGCAAGCTATTGTCGGGAGTATGACCCTCCTTACTGCTCGGAGGGTGCGTTAGCAACCGTTTCTTCGGGAGGACGTCCTTTCCACCAGGATGCTAGGGCAGAGCCGGACAGGTTCATCCACGTTCCAAAAATGACTGAGCCTAGGGCAGCGTTGGTGCTGTTGAGTACGCTAATGGCGAGCGCGGAGCCCATTCCACCGTTTTGCATGCCTACTTCGAGGGCGACGGTTCGGCAATCCTTCTCGGGAAGGCGACCAAGGCGGGCGATTCCGTAACCTGAAACGTATCCGAAAGTGTTGTGAATAATTGCCGCGGCGAATAGTCCAAAGCCGATCGCTAGTATCGAATCCCGCGTGTTTGCAGCTATGATGGCGACGATGTAGCAGATGCCGATCATGGAAACTACCGGAAGTCCTTTATCCAACCAATGGCGACGGAGAACCGCCATCAGGACGAGTGCCCCGGAGAGACTGAATAACTGCTCGTTCATCAATACCGCTGATTTGGCGACGAAGTAGCAAAGCAAGGCGAGGCCAAGGGCGATAGGTCGCCAAATCATTCCGCGCAAATCGGATCTCAGCAAGTAGTGAATCGCGAGGCCGGTTGCGATTGGAAGAATAATGAGATTCACGATCGAGAGGAGCATACTAAACACATTAATCTCAATAAGCTGGCCTGCTAGCATCTTCATCAAGACCGGAGTCACGAACGGCGCTAGCATCGTGGAGCAGGCGGTCATGGTTACTGATAGGGCGACGTTTCCCTTGGCGAGGTAAGCCATCACATTGGAGGCCACTCCCCCTGGGCAGGATCCGATTAGGATGATTCCGGCAGCGATCTCTGGCTGAAAGCCAAAACTAAGCGCAATGGCCCAACCAACAATCGGCATAACTGAGTATTGAAGGCAAATTCCTATCAATACCGCACGAGGCATCTTGAGCGCAGTTGAGAAGTCGCGAAGGCTCAATGTCGCTCCCATTCCAAACATAATAATTTGGATGAGCGGCACGATTAAGCTTCTTTGATCGAATCCCCCTACGACTAAAAAAGCGTTTGGGTAGACGAGGCTGGCCAGAAAAAATGCGAATACGAGGGAGGTGAAGCTAAATGTCTTCACTGACACATCAAATTGAAAATATATCGCCCAGAGCAAAAAGAAAAAGATAGCGGCTGGACCAGCTACTGAATGAGCCGCTAGGATGGTGGTGCTTATTGCGACAATCGCTGTGACGGTTATCGGTATTAAAAGAATGCCTTTAGCTGATTTAAAATCGATTTTCATGGAGGTCGTTAGACTGGTGATCCGTCAGTTTTAAATTTGTATTGAATATTATAGTACATAGTTACCTCGCCATGTGTCTCCGGGGGAGGGTCTTTATTCGAGGTCGCAGAGGAAACGAGATATTTTAGAGCGTCCGGGGCGAATTATTTGATCGTAAACCCATCCACGAAATCGCCTCGTAGAAGCGTTGTTCTGGGCTTGGATAGGGTTCCTCGATCATTGTTGTATAGGCGCTCGGAGACGATGTTCACTGCCACTTCGGCCATTTCCTCATGGCACTGGCGGTAGCCCGAGCAACCGTCAGTTTGAGATGACCAGTTCAGGACCATGTATCCAAATTCTTCGGGCACTTTGTATCCAAGATTTAAGAAATAATCGAGAATCTTTGACCTGAAAGCGATGATGACATCTGGCTTGTTTTGTTTGTACCAATCGTGCATCGATTCGAAGTCCGTTTTATCGAATTGCAATTCAGGTTTGAGGACTCGGAGAATGGGGACATGGTTTTCGCTGTCGACTACTCGGTTTTGATACTCGTAAAATCCGGCGTTCCACAAGTGGCCACCGCGCATCTCATTTTCGGAATCGGTGATGAACCCGATTCGCTGGTATCCGCGTTGGGAAAGATTCTCGAGGATATCTTGCATACAGCGAAAGTTATCGTAGTATACGTTGGGGATATTTCCTAGATTGTCGGTAAGTCCGATCGATGCGACCGCTAGTTTCCCCCAATCGAGATTGAGTTCGGAGTTTGAAAACCTGAGAGGGGTGACTATCAAGCCCGATATATTCCGATTGTCTAAAATTTTCTGTATTCGTTTATTGGAGTAGTGTGCCAGATCGAATTCCAAATAGTCGAAGTCGAACCCTAGTCGAGCCGCTCGTCGTTTTGCTCCCATCAGAAAACGGTTCTGAATATGCCATTCGACCCGTTTCTCTTCGCTTTGCTCATCAATCCAAGTACTCAGAAGACCAATGGTCGGCATCGTTCCATGCCATTCCCTCGACTTGCGTACCATGGCCATGTTAGCAGTCACGAGCGGGTTCAGCTGGTAGCCGAGATTCGTAGCGATGCGGTTGATTTTATCTCGAGTGACCTTCGATATTCGCGTGTTGTTTCTGAGTGCAAGCGATACGGTTGCCTTGCACACTCCAGCAGCTTGCGCAATGTCGGCAAATGTGGGAGGTTTTAGAGGCTTCTCCGGAGGAAATTCGTTGTTCATTAGGGGTATTTAAGCAGAATGTTAGTGCTTACTCAAACTAGGATGAAATTGGACGTTTGAACGTTGTTTTCTCGGTTGCCGCTACATTGGCGCGATGCGCTTCGAGCCGACGTTGGTCGTCAGGTTGACGTGAGAGTTGAAGCTCTCGTAGATGAGCCGGTTTTTGATTTCCGAATATTCAGGATCGTTCCATAGATCGTTGAACTCCCAGGGGTCCTCCAGGAGGTCGTAGAGTTCGCCGAGGTTTTGATTGTGGTAGACGCATAGTTTGTACCGGTCGTCTCGGTACATCGTGGCGAATGAGCCCGATCCGCTTGTAAATTGAGTGTCCAGCGCGTCGAAGTATTCGCATCGCGCGGAGTTGCGAATTTCGTCTCCCGGCGTCTGGCCAGTGAGGATGGGTAGGAGGTTTTTACCCTGGTGATAATCGGGAATCTCGATACCGGCTACGGCAAGCAAGGTTGCGGAAAGGTCGAGCAATTCCGTAATGCCATTGCACTGCAAATTCGATTCGAACTCCTTGGGGAACGAGAAAATCAAGGGTACTTTGATGAGGCCTTCGTAGAAGCGGCAGCCTTTGAGCATTAGTCCATGGTCTCCGAGCATCTCGCCGTGGTCCGAAGTGAATATGATAACTGTGTTTTGGCGCTGTTCAGTTTCGTCTAGGGTTTGGAGAATGCGAGCAAGTTGATCGTCTATTAGAGCGATCATGGCGTAGTACTTAGCCTGAATTGATTTTGCATCGTGCTCTTCCGGCTTTTTGGGCTCACCTTGGAAATCGACGTTCTTCAAGGTTTTTTGGTGTTTAAGGTCACTCTCTCTAAAGTGGGGTCCGGGCATGTCCTCTGCCTTGAATTGCTTCTCGTAATCCGATGGAGGGATGAAAGGCGGATGCGGATCGTACACATTGATATTGAGCATCCAGGGCGTAGAGTGATCGCGGGATATGAAATCGATGGCGCAGTCGGAGGCCCATTTCGTTTGATGGAATTCAGACGGAACGCGGTCGTCAGACTTTCTCAATAGATCGAGGTTCTCTCCATTCGCTCTTACCCAGTCCGCGTAAGCGTGTTCGCCGGCGGGCCAATCATCTCTCGGCGCGTGCGAATGCTGCCAATAATCGAATCCGTCATCAAGGCGAGGCTCGGGACGTCGGCCGGCGCTTACCAGGTGAAATTTGCCAATAAGGCCGCAATTGTATCCAGAATCCGCGATCAATTTGGAGATCAGTGGAACGTCTGACGGGAAGGTGTCGTTGCCGTTGCGTGTGTTTCGCGTTCGACTTGGGTAGAGTCCCGTCATGATGCTTGCTCGGCTTGGCGTGCAAATGGGGCTTTGGCAATAGGCGTTGGTAAAGGAGACTCCATTTTTGACGAGCTCGTCAATCGTCGGTGTCTGAACCTGCGAATTCCCTAGCGCGCCGATAGTGTCAAATCGTTGTTGGTCTGTGCAGTACCAGAGTATGTTTGGTCGTGTCATTATATTTAATTAGAGTGGAGTTCAAAGTACCTCAGGCGATGCAGGATATCCAAGGCTAGGATATCGGGAGGATACCTTTTCGCGTCTAGAAAAGGACTATTCGTGGAAGAGTCTTATATCGAATCAATAGGCGCTAAACGCGTTTAGCAGTATCTAGGTTGTGTTAATGCCCGCGGTACTGAGTATAGGGAGCTCTTCCCCCTTTAACTCAATGCTCAATCAACCCGCGGAAGCTCGCAGGCAGACATTTTTTTAGAGGCGAAGCGTGTACATTAAGAATCAAAATCAACATCCCACATAATCAACCATACCCTAAAAAGATAATATGAAACTACTACAAAAATACAAGCTACTAGCGGGAGTCTTTCCGCTAGCCGGGTTTTTTTGCTTATCAAACGCAGTAGCCCAAGAAGAAGATGAAGTCTTCGAATTAAGTCCCTTTTCGGTAGAAGCTTCTGATAGCACTGGTTATCAGGCTACCAGTACCCTTGCGGGAACTCGGATAAAAACGAATCTAAAGGATCTCGGAGCTTCAATTTCGGTCGTCACGGAGCAATTTATGGAAGATGTGGCCGCGACGGATGGCCAAACGCTGCTGTCTTACGTTGCCAACGTCGAGGTGGGTGGCGAACAGGGAAATTTCACCGGGGCGACGGACCAGGGATTCGGCCGTTACTATCAAACCGAAGAGAGGACCAATCCCCAGAATAATCAGAGAGTTCGAGGCTTGCTGCAAGCGGATCTGACGCGCGGGTACTATCTAACGGACACACCCTTTGATAGTTACAACACCGAGCGGGTCACGGTGAGCCGGGGACCCAACTCGATTCTTTTCGGTATTGGGAGTCCAGGTGGAGTTATTAATAATGGGCTCAAGCAAGCTGTTCACAATGCTGATTTCGGTGAATTCGGTATTCGCGTTGATAACTACGGCAGCTTACGTGCTACCGTTGATTATAACAAATCGCTTGTAGAGGATCGTCTGGCCTTGCGAATCGCCATTCTCGAGGAGAAAAGAGAATCCAAGCAAAAACAGGCTTTCGAAGACCAAACGCGTTTTTTTGCGGACCTCAATGGACTCCTTTTCGAAGGCAATGGCAGCCGAACCACGTTCAGGGCTAATTGGGAGGACGGAAGTCAGAATGGTTCTCCAGGGGAAGTCATTCCCGTTACAGTCTCCTATGACAACTGGTTCAATCCTTGGCCGGCGAGCAATTCGCAGTATACTGGGTTAGATGCATTCGCACGGAACGTATCTCCCAGCGAGGGAGGAACCTGGGAGTTTCAGGATATTGAGGACACCCGTTTCCACGAAAGGTCAGGAAATAGAGCCAATGTCAATACAGCTGCCCGCGCGTTGCATTTTCGCCATGTAGGCGTATTTTTCTCCGAAAGAGGTCAAGGTCCAAGTGTTGGAGGAGGAACGGGACTTGGCGGATACAATGGCTTGATCCCTTGGAAATCCAGCGCTGACACGTATCATAGCGCTGGACTGGTCGGTACGCCCGTGGCGGAAGGGATTGATCCGGCCACGCCTATTAACCAGTATCGCGATATCAGAACCGTTAGTCCAGCGGGCGAGAGCTTTGGGCTTGGGTTCGCAGCGAATACCTTGCAAAACCGAGATGTATTCGACTTTTACAACAACGTATACAGCAATGGTCATGACACGGTATCGAGGGATTTTGACGATATAAACCTCGCCCTAGAGCAGACCTTCTTGGAAGGTGATCTCGGTTTTGAAATTGCTTACGACTCGCAATCTTACACCACCTTTCAGGACTTTCCGTTCTCTGGGAGTCGCGGTACAAACCTAGCAGGTCCGTACGAGGTTGGGGTCCACCTAAATAAGTATATATCTAGTGGTGAGCTCAACCCGAACTTGGGCCGGGCCATGACTTGGGTAAGGCAGCCTAGGCAGTTTCTAGATACTACAGATCGCGAGACCTTCCGAGCAACGGCCTTCTACGAATTCGATCTGACGGAAAATGATGGATGGCTCAAGCACTTGGGACGGCACAGCGTAACGGGACTGTACAACGATTACACCAAGGACACCTTTGGCTCGGAAACGAGTGACATGACGGAGAGTAGCGAATTCAATATAGACTCGGCCCAGCAGCACACTTTGGGCGTAGGCCGTCGCGCCGTGAATCTAATCGCCTACACGAGTGACGATTTGCGTGGCGTCAGCTCCGTTGACGACGTGCGCCTTCACCCGCTTGATTTCATCCGACCTAGGGATGGCGACACTTTCCCCTTCGCCTGGGTAGATACCACTCCTGCGGGGTCTCTTAACAACGGAGTAGCCGGCGATCGCGCGGTTCACGTCAACAATGTGACCGTTAAAAATGTTCAGACCAATGGAGGTATCAGTCAGACCAATATCGAAGCACAAGCGGTAACCTGGCAAAGCTACTTTTTGGACGATCATATCGTAGCGCTTTACGGTCGCAGGCAAGATAACACGTCAAACTTTGGCCGAAACGCGGCGTCGGAAGCAAGTGAGTCACAGTATTTTCCGGATAGAGTGTACAATCCCGCTTTCTCTAAGCTGTCCGCCACTCCTACACTTGAAGAAAAAGGAACTACGCAATCATGGAGCGTTGTGGCTCGAATGCCTGAAAAATGGATGGGAGACCTTCCCTTCAATTTACAGGCTCATTGGGCAACGGCCCAGAACTTCAATCCGATCGGCTTGAGAAGCAACGCCCTAGGAGCCACGATTGGCCAGCCTACCGGTTCGACCGAAGAATACGGATTCACGATCTCTACGGACGACAACCGGTATTCCATTAAATTTAATTGGTACGAAACTGAACTGGGGAACATCAATGCCGGCGTCGGCACCAACTTGGCCAACTATGCGTTTGGTCGGATCAACCGCCACCGGGATGCCGAATTGATGGAAATTCCCATTCAGGACCAATTGGATCTTATTCCTGGCGGAGGCGGAGGCCATCCGATTCAAAGCTACGATGCCTACTACAACGCGATGTTGAACGCGATTCCTTCGGAGTTGCTAAGCGTGGTGAATCCGACCCAAGTGGACGTGTCCGGAGACGGAGTTTGGGATGAGTATCAGATCGATTCTATTCCGAACCTTCAAGCTACTCGTAGTCAGCTCGCGAAGGGCTTTGAGCTTGAGTTCGTAGCCAATGTAACCTCGGGTTGGCGCATTCTGGCCAATCTCAGCCAGCAGGAAACTTCGTTTTCCAACACTGCTCCGTTAATGGGTAAGATAATCACCAACTTTGTTGCTGCATCCCAAGCCGCTCGATTGGATGAACTTCAGGATGATCCAACCTTCCAGGCAGATGAGGAATTCCACAGCGAGGGTTTAGAGCTGCTTCCGCTTCCGATCATAGTGGCCCAAGCCTTAGATGGTACGGTCTCCAATGAGCAAAGAGAGTGGCGTTTTACTGGAGTAAGCACCTACGATTTTCAAGAAGGGGCTTTAAAAGGCTTTGGAGTTGGTGGAGCGGTTCGTTGGGAAGACGAGGCGGCCACCGGTTACCTTCAGATCGTTGATCCAGAAATTGGAGTTATTCCGGATGTCAATAACCCGTACTTCGATGACGGAGTCTTAAGCGGAGATGCGTGGATTAGTTACGGCCGATCTATAATGGATGAGAAGGTCGATTGGAACATTCGGCTAAACGTTCGCAATTTGGTGGGCGAAAGCGGAAATATTCCGGTAAAAACGAATCCTGACGGACAGGTCGCTGTAGTTCGAATCCCAAATCCAAGGACAATCTATCTTTCCAATACCTTTAGGTTCTAGTTGAGATCTTGATCAGAAATTGTTCAATGATAGTAGGTTGTATGCCGTCACCGCATTTGTGGTGACGGTATCGGTTTTCCAATACGGTAAGACGTCTTAGCGTTTCATACTGCCGCAAAGCGTTTTCGCGATAAAATACCGAAATTACAATCAATGCGTTATGCCATACCCTCATCGCGAATACCGATGTTGAAAACTATTTGCTTGCTGGTTTTCTGCTTCACGGCCTCGGCTCAAGCTCAGAAGAGTGATGCCTTGGTTCAGATCTATTGTGATAAACCTTCCGCGCCGCCCGCATGGGCCTTTTATGAGCGCGCTCTCATTGATGCCTTGGATAAGGCTGCAGGCGTTTTCTACGACCAGTATGTAGACGAGAATGGGATGCTCACTTTTAAGGAGCGTTACGAGAGTGGTATGAATTCATCGGATGACATGTATGAAGCGTTCAGAGGATTCTCGCTTCATACTGCTCTTGGGGGATCGCTTGAAATCGACAAAAAGAACCGTTTCGCATGGGAAGGGATTACAAAGCAGTTCACCCGCTATGGTCAGATCTACCGGGAATTCGATTCGAACTGGGATTGGATGCACCATGGCGAAGGGTATATAAACTTCTATCCAATGGGCATGGTCCAGCCTTACAATGAGGTGTTTAAAGATCGCGCCATTCGTTTCGCAGCCATGTATATTGGCGAGGACCCGGAAGCTCCAAACTGGGATCCTGAGCTAAAGCAAATGCGGGCTGTCATGACCGGAAGTCGCGGTCCGCTAATGGAATGGAACAAGCGCGATTGGACCCCGACCAATGCGAACCTGACCTATTATCCGCTGCCATTTTTGGACATACCCGGCATTGATTCATCCACCGCCTGGATCAACGACCACCCAGACAACGATCAATTTGCCGTACTGGTCAAGGCGATGAGCGATCGTATGGCCAAAGGAGACGTCCCGATCAATATGATCTCCACTCCCCTGATAGCCAACGCGTATTTATATACTGGTGACGAGAAGTATATCCAATGGACAACCGACTATCTCACGACTTGGGAAAGGCTAACCCAGCGCAACAACGGGATCATCCCAGACAATGTGGGTATTTCCGGTGAGATAGGCGAGCACACAGGGCACTGGTGGGGCGGCTACTACGGCTGGGTATGGCCAAGCGGAACCCATATTATGAGAACATTGGTGCTCAGCGGAAAGGTCGCTACATTGCTTTCAGGCGACACTCGCTGGATGAACTTGGCTCGAAGCCAAATTGGCGTGCTTAGGGGAAACGGATTCATTGACGGAGTAGCCTCCATCGACCCGTCCGAGCTGCGAAAGCGGAATGTAAGTGAAGAGACGATTGAAAAAATCCGAAAAGGAACATCGGTCGTTCCATGGCGTCATGATCACCGCGGTTGGTATCACTATCGCGAAGAGGATCCCGAACTCTATCTCCACCTTTGGTACACGTCTCAAAGCGAAGAGGACTGGCAGCATATCGAGCGACTGGCCGAAGCTCAGAAAAAGACGAGAGGAAGGATCACGGATGGGGACCTTGAATGGGCTTATTTCGTCAAAGGTCTCAATCCGGGCTATCCAGCGAGAGTATTCCAAAGAGAATTGAAGGCCATTCAGCATGAAATCGAACTGATCCAGAATGAGCATGGTTATTCCGAAACGTGGGTGGACAGCAAGTGGATGGCTATGAATCCTATGCGCACGAGTAGCCTCAACCGATTTTCGATTGGAGGAATCCCTATTGATACAAGAGGCGAAATGCTGCATTCGCAGGTTCGTTACTTCGATGGCGAAACTCAGCGCTCCGGGCTTCCGCGGGATGTGGCCGCCCTCGTGAAACGGATTGAACCCGATTGGATTGAAGTGGAGGTCGTTAATCTTCACGTGACCGAATCCCGATCGTTAATCGTCCAAGGCGGAGCCTATGGCGAACACCGTATCCAACGTGTGGAGTTCTCTAAAGCAGCTGGGCCAAATCGATCTGTAGGCAATCCACGTTCAGCGGAGGTGTATGAGGATGATGCAGGAATGAGGGACATCAAAGAGGTAGATGGAATTGCTTTTGCCGTGAAATTGGATCCAGGTTCGGCTTCAACCATTCGCATCTATCTTGATCGCTATTCCAATAAACCAAGCTTCGCTTTTCCATGGGACCGCTGAAAATGTCAAAGTCACTCATAGCTCTCTTCGCCGCGTTCTTAAGCGTGCATATTATCCATGCTCAGATGGCGTCTCCCGGACATGGGGAGACACAGGCAGTTGCCTTCCATCCTACAAATCCTGATATTATTTACGCTGGCGCAGCCAAGGGCCTGTGCAAATCCTTGAACGGAGGGAAGGATAATTGGCCAACCTACGGACTGAGCATGCTTTCCCCCCGCACCATCGTCATAAGCGAGGCTAACCCAGACCTGCTTTATGTGGGTACCCATAAAATGGGCGTCTACCGATCGAAAGATGGAGCGATAACTTGGGAAGCCGTCAGTGAAGGAATTTCATATCGCGAGATGAGAGGGTTGGCGATTCATCCGAAGAACGATCAGGTCGTTTACGCGGGGACTGATGGAGGAGGCGTTTTTAAGACCACCAACGGTGGCCGCGAATGGAAGGAAATCAATCGCGGCCTCATCGATAAGGTAGTACGCGTTCTCGTGATCGATCCGAATCAGCCTGATACGCTTTATGCGGGGACCTGGCATGGTGTCTACAAGACCACCGACGGAGGAGTTAGCTGGAGTGCGGACACTGAAGGGATCTACGATGTGGATGTGCGGACTTTGTCGCTCGATCCTACGAATTCGAATATCATCTATGTCGGGACGCAGCCGCGCGGCATCTTTAGATCGGAGGATGCTGGGCGAACTTGGACTGCTGGGAAAAAGCCGTTGATGGAGCACATTGAATCTATGGCTATTGACCCTGCTAATCCTGCACATGTTTATGTGGGAACTCGAGCGGGTGTTTTTGTCAGTACCGATAATGCGGATACATTTGAGTCGGCAGGCCTGCGCTGGTCGAATATGGCCTGGACTTTGGCCTTCGACCCGAAAACCGATCCGCCGACTTTATACTACGGAGGAGTCGGGGGAGTGCTAAAAACCACAACTCGGGGGTTTCAGTGGGAAGTGACGGGGCCGATAAGGCCTTAGAAACTCCATGGCGTTAATTGATTATTCCAAGACTATTAAAGTATGATCAGGCATATAATAATCGCTGGGCTGATCCTTCTGTCTGTTTTTCAGTATTTTAAAGCCGGTTCGTTTGGCGGAGACGACTACCCAAGGAAACCGGTTCGAGTGGTGGTGCCATTTCAACCGGGTGGCGGGTCAGATACTTTTGCGCGAATCGTGCAAAAGGCGATCAACGACGACCAGCTCATGCCGCAACCTCTGGTCATCGTAAATAAACCGGGGGGTGGCACCTCGATTGGCAGTAGTTATGTGAAGGACGCGCGAGCCGACGGATACACGGTGCTCTGCTTGCATGAAGCACTGATGGTAGCGAAATCCACAGGACAATCGCCCAATGGCCCTGGCGACTATGAAGCGGTTGCCGCTACGGGAGAATTCGGAGTGGTGATTCTCGTATCGGAAGAATCTTCCTATCAATCTCTAGGCGCTCTGATGGCGGCGGCCAAGGAGCAGCCGGAAACATTGAAGTTTGGCGTAAACCTGAATACGCCGTCCCATTTCTGCGCGATCATGTTGGAGAATGCTTTGCCGGGAGCGCGATTTCGTTTTGTCGCGACCGGCGGTGGAGCCCATCGCCTAGCCGGAGTGATGGGAGGGCATTTGGATGTGATTATCTTATCGATTGGGGAATATGTTCGTTTCCAACAAAATGGATTGAAGGCGATCGCTTATCTAGGGGAGGAGCGTATTGCATCGATTCCTGATATTCCTACCGCAGAAGAATTAGGATTTCCTGTGTTCGGTGGTAATCTTCACTACTGGTGGTTTCCCAAGGGAACGGATCAAGGGATTGTCGATTATTTTGCCGGTGTGCTGAGCAAGGTTATGAAAACCGATTATTTTCTCGGGAAAACGAAGGACTTGGAGATTTTGCCGAGGATTATCGTAGGAGATGAAATGAATACGCGCATTCGGGAAAGGACGGAGATCTTCGATTCGATAAAACCGATAAATCGCGTTGAACTTCCTGATTTCACGCTATGGAATTTGGTGTCGGTCGCTCTCTTTAGTTTAGTTGTATTTTGGAAACGGTGGTTGAGGCCGAAGCAGGAACTTCAAAAATCGGATACACTTCGTTTGCGATATGATTTAGCCTTCGGCACGATTCTTATGACGATTGTCTATGTCCTATTGCTTGGGCTTCGGATTATGCCATTCGCATGGGCTACTATTGTTTTTATTGTGGCTAGCGGTCTTTTGCTAACGCGCTTCGATAAACGCAAATTCGGTTATGTTCTGGAGGTCGCCTTACTGATGTCGTTCGGGCTCCATTTCGTATTTACTCAGTTGTTCACCATTGATTTACCCTAAAATTTATCCATGGAAGCATTACAAGTAGCATCTGCTTATCTCTTTAGCGTTCAGGGTCTGTTTTTAGTCGTTCTTGGCACCGTGCTGGGTATTACGATGGGAGCGATTCCAGGTCTTACCGGCGCCATGTTGATTGCCCTGACTCTGCCGCTGACCTTTAACATGGTTCCGGTAAACGCGTTTATTCTTTTAATCAGCATGTATGTGGGTGCGATCAGCGGAGGCCTCATTACGGCGACTTTGCTGCGTATGCCGGGAACGCCAGCGTCTATCATGACAACGATGGATGGATACCCGATGGCCCGGGCTGGGAAGCCAGGTCGGGCGTTAGGTTTAGGTATTACGGCATCGTTTGTCGGAGGGTGCATTTCGTGGGTTTTTCTGATCTCCTTGTCAGGCCCCATCGCGCGTTACTCTACAAAGCTAGGACCATTTGATTTCTTTGCTTTGGTTCTTCTCGCATTTGTGCTCATTGCTTCCGTTGGGGGGAAATCAATGAGCAGCGCATTTTTATCCGCTTCTTTAGGAGTCCTCGCTTCCTTGCCGGGAATTGATAAGGCTACCGGGAACCTTCGACTTACCTTCGGGTTTGAGGAGTTGAATGGCGGACTCAAGCTGTTGCCGGTTCTCATCGGAATGTTCGCTATTAGCCAGGTTATCTCCGATCTAAGCCGTATCGATGAAAAGATTACAATCATACCGGTCAAGCGAACTCGGGATATGTTCTTCAAACTCAAGGACTGGAAGGATCAGGTAATCAATTTAGTTCGTTCTTCAGTTATAGGAACGTGGGTAGGAATTTTGCCAGGAATAGGCGCGAATATCGGATCGGTGTCCGCATACAGCGCCGCTAAATCGATGGCCAAGCCAGAGGAGCAGACCAAGTTTGGCAAAGGTTCAGAAGTAGCCATCGTGGCTTCGGAGTCAGCCAATAATGCTACTATTGGTGGCGCGCTCATACCCTTGGTCTCCCTGGGCATACCTGGGAGCGTGATCGATGCTATTTTGCTAGGAGGCTTGCTTATCCATGGCCTGCAACCAGGTCCATTGCTCTTCCAGCAGAATCCTGAAATGGTCTATACCATTATGGGCGCGATGTTCGTTTCGAATGTGTTCATGTTTTGCTTCATGATTGTAGCGGTTCGCTATTTGGCGCGCCTGGCCTCCATCCCTAGGAGCATGCTCATGCCAGTAATTCTCGTTTTCTGTATTATTGGTTCATTTGCTCTGTCGACGCGAATGTTCGATGTATGGACGATGCTCTTTTTCGGATTGTTAGGGTACGGATTTGAAAAGATGAAAATCCCCCTGGCTCCATTCGTTATCGGGTTTATATTGTCGCCGATTGCAGAAGAAAATTTGCAGATGGGATTGATGGCATCGAATGGAAGTTTTCTGCCATTGATTCAAGGCCCGGTGTCTTTGATCTTCGTGCTTTCTTCGATCGTTCTACTTTCCATTCCGCTGTATAAAAGATATAGATACGGAGGTAGTCGAAATTGATATATGAATACCATTACGAGAATTAGTACATCAGTGAAGGCGTTCCCTTTGAAGGAAGGAGATGGTACTGATTCGGTGCATACGGATCCAGTATATTCCTATGCTGTAACTTATTTGCATACGGACGGCCAAGTTTCTGGAACCGGAATAGTGTTTACCATTGGGGCGGGAAATAGGGAGATCTGCTCGCTGATCGAGGGATTGGGATCGTCGTTGGTCGGTTGTGAGATCGAGGAATTAATGTCTCAATTTGGAGTCGTGTTCAGACAATTGGCGGACCACCCTCAATACCGTTGGCTAGGTCCGCACAAAGGCATGGTGCACTTGGCCTTGGCGAGCATAACGAATGCCTGTTTTGATTTGTGGGCGAAGAGCCGTGGGGTTCCCTTGTGGCGTTTGTTACTGGATCTGTCGGCGGAACAAATCGTTAACACTTTGGATCTGAGTTACCTCGAAGAAGTGCTTACGCGAGAAGATGCTCTCGGCCTTTTAAATAGTCATCAGAGTAGCCGTTCAGCGCGGGAAGGAGTTCTAGGCAAGGGTTACCCAGGTTATGACACCTCCATTGGTTGGTTTAATTACTCAGATGAGCAGGTAAGAGAAAACGTCAAGAAAGCGGTTGCCGCTGGATTTTTGGCGATGAAGCTGAAAATCGGCTCAGCCGATGCGGCTCGCGATATCCGCAGAGCTTACATCGTGAGAGAAGGCGCGGGCGATGACGCAAGAGTGATGTTGGACGTGAACCAGGTCTGGTCCTTGCCCAAAGCGATACGAGTTTCAAAAGAATTGGCTGGGATGGCTCCCTATTGGATTGAAGAGCCTACTCACCCGGATGATGTCATCGCTCACCAGACTTTGGCCCGAGAGATTGCTCCTTTGAAGATTGCTCTGGGCGAGCACGTCTCAAACCGGGTCCTGTTCAAGAACTTCATGTTGGCTAAGGCTGTGGACTTCGTTCAGGTTGACTGCACACGCGTAGGAGGGGTAAGCGAATTCATCACCGTGAGCCTATTAGCTCGAAAGTTCGGTTTGCCCGTTGTGCCGCATGTGGGAGACATGGGGCAGATCCATCAACATCTAGTTCTGTTTAATCACATCGCGATGGGACACGAAGCGATCTTTCTCGAACACATTCCTCATCTCAAAGAATTCTTTTTGCATCCTGCAGTCGTAAATGGTGGAATTTACGAAATACCCCAAGAACCCGGAACTAGCTCCGACTTCGTGTGAAATTAGAAATCGAAACGTTCTGAGTTAATATCAACAACAGTAAAATTAAAATGACATCAAATACCGTTACACGAATCGTCGTTTCATTGGTCTGCCTATATATGGGCATTTCTTTCGTTTCAGCCATGCCATTTGAATTGGATCGTGAGGCGATGATCAAATTTACTCCGGATTGGGAAGGGGAGCGCTTCCCCAATGGACGCCCGAAAGTTTCCGACAGCATCATCGAGCGTATGAAGCTTGTGGATATTGAAGCCGCATGGGTGGTCCTAAAAAACGAAGGCTACGAGTATCAATTCGAGGACGGTTGGAAACACGTTCATCCCGGAGAGACGCTTTGCGGTCGAGCGATGACCGCGATGTATATGCCGTTACGGAAAGACGTCAATGAAGTGATCGGCGCGCAGGCTGAAGTGGACGGTCATGTCGGAGGTCAGGTAACTTGGCCTATCGACATCTTGCAGCAGGGAGACGTGTATGTGGCAGATGTATACAATAATCAGAATGATGGCGGCCCGATTATCGGAGCGAGTTTGGGGACGACGATTTTTGCAAATTCAGGAAATGGAGTGCTTTTCAATGGAGTGGCTCGCGACCTAGAGCAGTTGGAAAAAATTGAGGGATTCAATGGTTTTGTACGTGGGTGGAATCCGAGCTTTTACTGGGCATCTATGATTACTGGCATCAATGTTCCCGTAAATGTGGGGGGCGTAACCGTCATGCCGGGCGATGTCATTCTCGGTAAACGCTCAGGCATCATCGTGATCCCTGCCCATTTAGCGGGAAAAGTAGTTAAGACAGCTGAGCTCATTCGCCTCCGTGACAAATTCGGCTTTGAGCGTTTGAAAGCCGGTATCTATACTGCAGGTCAAATCGACGATCGTTGGACAGATGAAATCGAGAAAGACTTCTCGCAGTGGCTCAATAATCACATCGACGAACTTTCCGTGCCCAGGGAACAAATACAAGAATTGCTGAAGGAGCGCACCTGGTGAGGATTATCTCCGGATCTGAAAACCGGAATTAGTCAGAGTTATTGATCTACCTAATTGGGCTTTGGATACGAGTCTTGTTTCGCGTTTCTAAATTCCTGAAACTACTTGTTGGATTCTTTGGTGGTCATATCGAAGTTGAGCCATCCGCCCGGTTGAGGGGTTAGCGTTCGCTCCTTGGCGGCGTACCAAGCTTTTATTTGGGCGAGTATCTTGGTGCTGGGTTTGGGCGAGATCGTTTGCTTCGCTTAGATCGCTATCGAGTCGGTAGAGTTCGATCGTCTCGTTTTCGAAGGTTCCCTCTTTGGCATTGGGGTGCTGTACGATCAGCTTCCAGACGCCATCGCGCATCGCTTCCGAACGTCTTCCGCCATTGGAAAGATCGGCCCAATAGAGCGGTCGAGCGGGAAGTGCGGTTTGTTCGCATAGAATTGGGGATAGATCGATACCATCGTACCTTTGGTCGTCAGTTGCTTCGATCCCTGCAATAGATAGAATCGTGGGAGTCACATCAAGTGTGATCGCGAGTGAATCGGTGATCGAGCCAGCTTCGATTTTCCCGGGCCACCAAGCGATTGCAGGAACGCGGTGACCGCCTTTGTAGACAGACCCTTTGTGTCCGCGAAGCGATGGGCTGCCCGTTGAAGTTTGGGGAGCATCGCCGTTATCAGAGAAAAAGAGGATGAGTGTGTTTTTATCTAGATTCAGTTCGACGATTTTGTTGCGTATTTGAGCGACTCCCTGGTCCATCTCCAAAATCATTTGCTTCATCGCTTCATTGACGGAGGTCTCTCTTGTGGCAGCTCCGGAGCCATGTTGAATGGGGCCGTTCGGTCCTTGGTTAGGCGCATGAGGCGATTCATGGCAACGTACAGGCAGAAAGGTTTATCCTTGTTTTCTTCGATGAATTCAAGCGCGTAGCGGTTAATTAGATGAGTAGTGTATCCAGTTTATGGAGTTATGACTTTGTCGTGCCACCAATCTTGATCGTAGTGATCTCCCCAATGATTGATATAGTCGATGTTCCCGCTGTGATAACCTCTGAAATAATCAAAACCATGATTTTGCGGATGAAACTCTGGATCGTCCTTCGAGTACCCCAAATGCCATTTGCCGACGACGCCCGTATTGTAGTCCGATTCTTTGAATAGCTCAGCGAATGTAGTCTCGCTTTTCCGCAAACCTTTGCGGTGCTCCGGATGGCCTGAGTAGGGATGAATGACTGCTTCGGTTCCTGCTCGTTGTTGGTAGCGTCCCGTTAGCAAGCCAGCTCGAGTTGGCGAACAGACAGTCCTGGATGAATGAAAGTCGGTAAACCGCATTCCTTCTCTTGCGAAGCGATTCATTCCTGGAGTTTCGTAATTGGGATTGCTGTACGGCGCTATGCTTGGACCGGCGAAGCCCATATCATCGACCATGATGATTATGATGTTTGGGCTATCTTTTGCGTAGGTGATACATGATAGGGGCAAGCATTGCAGAAATGCGAAGAGAAGAACTCCGAGCGTTTTTCGATCCATCGTAATTTACGAGTTAGCGTTTAATTGAAGAAGGATTCCGAAAATTCTCTCAGGGAAATCCCTATTTGTCGAGGTGAGTGACGGCATCCTGTATTTACGGGATCTTCGAAGGAACTTTTATTGATTATAGTCATTGCTTGCGGAAGGGTATTGTCGAATCCTGTAGATCGTAATTATCTCTGATTAATTACCCCTTTTATATTACTACTGCCATGAATCGTTTTAAGACGGATTTGAACCTTAAATCAGTAACGTTGTTGCTCGGTGCTCTACTCGCATTTTCTTCTGTGCGAGGAGAAGAGAAGCCGAATATTCTTTTCATTTTTGCCGATGACTGGGGCTGGGGCGACTTGAGTTGCCACGGTCACCCTTACGTTAAGACGCCGAACATCGATCGACTGGCGAAGGAAGGTACTGATTTTCATCGTTTCACCGTAGCGAGCGGAGTTTGCTCGCCAAGCCGGACTGCGGTTATGACGGGGCATTTCCCGGCTCGATACAATATCGATGGTCACTTTGCCTGGGTGCCCAGCAACGCGAAGCGCAATATGCCGGATTGGTTGGATACGGGTGTGTCGACTTTACCCAAGTTTTTGAAGACCGCAGGCTACGCGACGGCTCACTTTGGCAAATGGCATTTGGCGAACGATATGATCCCCGATTCGCCGGTTCCATCGGAGTATGGGTATGATGAATACGGAGCCTTTAATTGTGCGGGCGAGCAGATGCCGGTGCACGAAGACTCTATGCACACAAATGCGTTTATCGAAAAGTCGGTCAAGGGAGGAAAACCTTTCTTCGTTAACCTGTGGGTGCATGAGCCGCATACGCCTTTCCATACGGTCCCGAAGTATGAGTGGCGCTTTCGGCATTTGGAAAACGAAACGGATCGGATTTATGCGTCGGTACTCTCGCATGCGGACGATCGGATTGGCGAGGTGCTTGATACGCTTGACCGATTGGGTATAGCGGATAACACGCTGGTGGTCTTTAGCTCCGACAATGGCCCGGCCCGAGGAGCTCCGAATGCGGAGCTTGGTTTACAATACGATACAGCGACTGGTGCTGGATGGGGAATTGCGGGTGCGAAGGGGATTACTGCTGGACGTAAAGGTTATAAGGCTGCCTTGTTCGAGGGTGGAATTGGAGTGCCGTTTATCGTTCGTTGGCCAGGCAAAGTTGCCGCAGGGGCGATTGATGATAGTTCTTTGATGTCGGGAGTGGATTTGCTTCCGACTTTCTGCGAGATAGCAGGCGTGTCATTGCCATCTACTTACAAACCGGATGGTGTTAGCCAATTGGCTACGTTAAAGGGGAGGTCGTTTGAAAAGCGCGAAACGCCGCTCTATTGGAAATCGGCAGCGAAATGGCCGGCTTCTAATTCGAAGCCGGATCATTGGGTGGCCTATGCTATCGTACATCAAAATTGGAAGTTGGTATCGAGCACTGAAGCGAATCATGTAGAGCTTTACGATATAACGAAAGACGTTAACGAGAAGCGGGACCTGAAGGCGAAGAAACCGGAAGTAGCGAAGCGCCTATTACGGAAAATCGAGGCTTGGAAAGTGACCTTGCCTAAGGAACCGACAGGAAACGTCTTCTCGGAAGAACGAGCGGAGTTGTAGTGATTCCACGCCGCTTCGCAACGTAGCCCACCAAGGATTGAGTGTTGCTACGCGATGGACTCGCGTCGATTCGATTAGTTCGTAGCCGCGGAGGTATGGTCGTGGAGGATTTTCCAGCCGATGGGAGTGTATTGCATTAGCAAGGTGAACAGTCCGGTCGCATTTTCGTAGTCGCCTACCCGATATAAACGATAACGGCCGTGGACTTCAGCCCATTCGTCGGAGAGGATTTTGATTTCGAGTTCCTCGAAGGCTAGGCGTCCCATGGAATCGGGGGTGGGGTAGCGGGTTTGATAGCGTAAGAGAGTTGTTTGCCATCCGCGCTGAGCCGTATCGCCGGATGCGAAACGCAGCTGATCGGTCTTTGCGTAAGTCTCCATGAAAGCGGGGACGTCGCCGCGATTCCATTCGTCTACTTGGGTTTGGAGAATGGATTGAATTGCCTGCTCTACTTTGGCAACGGAGGGAGTTTCGAGAGAAGAGCAGCCTACGATGCAGAGAGGGAGGAGTAAGTACGAGAGAGTGAATGAGGTTTTCATGGTTCTTTGGGGGTGGGATAATAGCAGGGGCACCGTTTGCGGCGATCGCATAAACAGTAAAGGGAAATATACGCGGTCGTCCCAAGCAAAGCCACTACATTCATATGTCTATTTCGAGATTGATATGTAATAATGCTCAAGATGGGATGTGGCGTCCGGACGCGTTTTGTTTTGGGGATTGGGGAAACGTTTTTATAACCACCGATTACACTGATATTTTGTAAGTTGAGGTGAAGAGCGAATGTTGTTTTCGAGATCTTGACAGTCTGGGGGATCGGAATTGGTGTGGTCTTGTTTTCTGAGAGGCTCTGCTTTTCACTTCTAACTCCTACTATGCCTAATAGATGAATTGGTCGATTTTCAGAATGATACTGCTAGTTTCGTTAACTTGGAGCCTGAATGCATTTCTAGGCTTCGCCGTGCCACTGAAAGACTCGGAAATGTGGAAGCAATTCCGCGGAAATGATGGCACGGCTATTGCAGTGGCCCAAAAAATTCCGGTAATTTTTGGCAAAGAGACTTTGCGCTGGTCGGTCGCCCTTCCAGGTCCTGGCACGAGCTCGCCTGTCATTTGGGGGGAGCGCTTATTCGTGACTTCGGAAAACAGGGAGGAAGGAAGTGTAGAGCTCGTTTGCCTGAATGCGAAATCGGGGAAGTCGATTTGGTCTCAGAAGATTTCGACGGGAAGCTACCATCTTCACAATTTTAACAATCTCGCTTCGGGTACGCCGTGCGTCACGGAATCGCGGGTTGTTCTGGGCTGGTACGATGATTCTACGGCTCATGCGATGGTGAGCGCGTACTCGCACGATGGAGACGCTATTTGGACGCAAGATTTGGGGCAGTTCGATAGCCAGCATGGGGTAAGCTTCAATCCGGTCGCGAGCGATGACCGAGTGATTGTGGGGAATATGCATATGGGCGGCGGTTCGATTGTCGCCTATAGCCTAGCAGATGGATCGCTTTTGTGGAGTAGGCCCAATCCGGTGAAGACGAAAACCTCGTACGCCGCTCCGCTGATTCGGGCCTTGAAAGGATCGGATGCCAAGGAGGTCGTTATTGCGGGTGAGCTTATTGGCTTGGTCGGTTTCGATTTTGAAACAGGCGAGGAGAACTGGAGTTTGCCGCAGGCATTCAATCACCGAACGATCACTTCCCCGATAATAGTGAAAGATGATCCGGCCACGGGGGACGTCCTGATTGCCGCAGGAAACAAGAATGGCGTTTATTTCGCGGCCCAAATGCCTCGAATTTCAAATGGCGAACGCGTTTCGGAACCCGCGAAAATTTGGTCGATGGAAAGCCGAGCCCCCTATGTCCCAACGCCTGCGGTTGTTGGGGATGTCGTTTATGCCTTGCACGATGGAGGGACCCTTTCGGCACTCGATTCGTCTACCGGAAGCGTAAATTGGAAGGGTAAGCTCTTGGGGAACTTTTATGCCTCGCCGGTGCTTGTAGGCGATAAACTTTACTGTCTGTCTCGCGAAGGCGACATGTGGATTGTCGAGCCAGGGGACGAATTCAAGCTCCTGAAAACCTCGAGTTTGAATCCCCCGGAGGACGTCACGTTTTGCGATGCGACGCCTGCAGTCGCCCATAATCGCCTGTATGTAAGAATGGGTTCGCGGTTGGATTGTTTCTGAGCGTTAGCGGGTTTGGAAGGTCCGGTTGCCCGGGACAGGCTTTCGCCAGGGCTACGGACCTGCAGCAAGCCACCCGACTTTGTCCAATCTCAGAGGAATTGAGGTTAGATAAGATGTGTCGATACGCAGGCGTCTAACATGTTTACCTTGACGGTTTTTCATTTCGCAATGTTCTGAAAACCGTATTGATTCCCGTTCAGCATACTCCCCCTGAAAATGATGCATATTCCACCTCTACTGGCATTGGCTCTATTGGTTTCGCTTAGCGGCTGCGCGATTCATCGGGTCAAGGAAACCGCTGCGATGCCTAGGGTAGAAATCGGCGAGTCGTTTGCTGGAACGCCATCCGAAATAGCTATCGATGGGGACTGGAATCGGTCATGGTGGGAGAGCTTTGAAGATCCCGGGTTGAGCGCTTTGATAGAGGAAGGTCTTAAGGCTAATTTCTCTTTGCAACAAGTGGCGGCTCGTATCGATCAGGCTAGCGCTTTGGCCCGCCAGGCGGGGTCACGCCTGTACCCGACTCTCGACCTCGATGCGGGGTACTATTTGAATTGGGACGGAAAAACGGTCGCTCCGGATATGGAAGATCGTCAGGAATCGTCTGATCTTGGGTTTTTGCTTCGCTGGGAGATGAACCTTTGGGGACGTTTGTCATCGGCTCGCAAGGCGCGGGTCTTTGAGCTGGAGGCCTCGAATCAAGACTTACTGGATGCCCGACTTCTGCTTTCCAGCGCTATCGCGGAACGCTATTTTGAAATAAAAGAGCAGCGCCGCAGGCTTGAAGTTATCCATGAACAGCTTGATATCAATGTATCCCTTCTGAAGTTGACTACCTTGCGATTTGGCCAGGGACAATCGTCAATTGTGGCGGTGCTTCAGCAACGAGAGCAGCTTGATGAGACCAAGGCTCGGGTACCGGATGTAGAAGCGCGTATCGGACAAACTGAATACGCTTTGGATGCGTTGCTCGGCAAAGCTCCGGGATCTGAGAGTTCGGTCCTGAATTCGGATTTTGTTTCTTTGCCGCCTTTGCCTGACATTGGAATTCCAGCCTCTTTGTTGCAACGCCGTCCTGATTTGCGTGCCGCTCGGCAACGCCTTATCGCTCTTGACTATCGAGTTGGAGAAGCGGTCACGGAGCAGTTGCCAACGCTTCGAATCGGAGGAGCGCTTGATTGGCGGGGCGATCCGAGTTTTGGGGATGAAATGAAATCTGTATTCGCAGGTTTGGCAGCGCCTTTGTTTGCAGCGGGCGAGCGACGCGCGGCGGTTCGACTACGAAAAGCGGAGCTCGAAGGCGCTTTGGCGAGCTATACGGATAATTTTCTGTCAGCCTGGGTCGAGGTAGAATCGGCCCTCTTGCTGGAGCGTAAACAGCAAGAGCAGTTGATATTGGTCGAGCAGCAATTATTTTCAGCTCAACGTTTACTCACCGAATCTCGCAATCGTTTCAGTCAGGGGCTAACCGATTATCTACCGGTATTCACTTCTCTAAATATTGTGCAAAATTTAGAGCGCGATATTGTTAGTTCTCGCCGTAGCGTTTTGAGCGCTCGGGTTGCGTTGCATCGCGCTCTTGGCGGACCTATCCTCAATCCCGATATTTCTGGTTTACTCTCTTCGTTGAATGAATAAAAAATCCAAATTCAGAACTCTATTTATTATTTTAGTGATTTTCGTCGTTGGCGGTGCGGCTAGTTATGTATTGCTGTCCACTGGTCCTGAGATAATGCCGAAAGAGAAGTCTAGTTCGGCGAAAATCGTTCAGGTGATTCCGATGGATCCGCAAACACGATCGGTCGCGGTTACGGCCTTGGGGAGCGTCGTTCCATCGAGAAAGGTCGTTATTAGGCCGCAAGTATCGGGTCAGGTGATACGACAGAGCGATGCGATTACGATTGGCGGGCATGTGAAGGAAAACGATGAAATGATCCGTATCGACTCCAAGGACTACGAGCTAGCGCTCTCTGAGGTTCGCTCGAATTTGGAACAATCTCGCTTCGAACGCGAAGTCGAAAGCGGCCGTCAGGTTATCGCTAAACGCGAGTGGGACGAGTTACAGGCGGACCTGGATATAGGCGACGTGAATCGGTCGTTGGTACTGCGCGAACCGCACCTTCGGAAAGCGGAGGCTCTGATGGAGAAGGCGATGAACGATATCGAAATTGCCGAGCTTCAGTTGTCTCGCACGATTATTAAGGCCCCGTTCAATGCGATGGTCGTGGAAGAATCAGTCGAAGTCGGTCAATTGCTTAGTCCAAGCTCGACGATTTGCGAATTGGTCGGGACGGATGAATTTTGGATACAAGTGACGATTCCGTTTTCCGATTTGAAATGGATCCGCTTCCCTGAGGAGAACCGGGCTGGAGCGGAAGCCCAAGTGGTTTTGGATATGGGAAATGGCGAGTCGACTGCTTGGAAGGGAGAGGTCATTCGTTTGCTAAGCGATTTGGACCCTTTGGGACGAATGGTTCGGCTTGTGATATCGGTTGAAGATCCGCTGGGTTTGAACAAGCGGTCTGGGAGCAAGTTACCGTTGCTTTTGGGAAGCTATGTAGAAGTGAGGATGGATGCGGGTGATTTGGAGAATACATTGCGCATTCCTCGGGAGGCTTTGCGTGAGGGAAATCAAATTTGGGTCGTAGGGCCGGATAATCTACTGAAAATCGTAGATGCAGACGTTCTTTGGCTAGAGAAAGAGACGGTGCTGATCTCGAATAAACTGGAAAAAGGCGACCAATTGATAGTAAGTGATTTACGTGTAGCGCTACCTGATATGAAAGTGGCCCCACAGCCGTCCACCGCATACCCCGAACTGGTGATGGCAACTCAATAGAAAGGTTAGAAGTAATATGGAACGCAACCCGTACAATGACACCTCTTCTTCGACCGGGCTTATCGCCTGGTTTGCCCGAAATCATGTCGCGGCGAATTTACTCATGCTCGCAGTCGTCGTGGTCGGTTTCGCCGTTGCCCGAAATATTAAGCAGGAGATCTATCCGCTTTTTCAAATAGATACGATCGAGGTGGATATGCAGTATCGTGGGGCTAGTCCGGAAGAGGTTGAACAGTCCATCATACTGCCAATCGAATCGGAGTTGCGTGGCTTGGAACTTACGCGCCGCATCGAGTCTACCGCATCGGAGGGGAGGGCGTCCGTTTCGGTGGAAATAATGCCGAGCTTCGACCGGAATAGAGCTTTACAGGAAGTCACTGCAGCGGTCGCTCGAATCAGTTTGTTTCCCGATGAGATAGAGCCGCCGCGCGTCTCTCTCGGAACGAGTCGCCGTCGTGGCGTTAATTACGTAGCGGTCTGCGGTGACGTGGACGAACGCACGCTGAATCAATTGGCGCAACAGGTGGAAGATGGATTGCTGGCTCAACCGGAAATTGCCTTGGTTGAAATCACTGGAGCTCGCCGTCCGGAGATCACTGTAGAAGTGTCTCAAACGCAGCTGCGCTCGCTCGACCTAACCCTCGGGCAAATCGCTAGGGCTATCGACCAGTCGGCCCAAGACGTGCCAGCCGGAACGATGAAGACTGCAGGGGGGGACATTCTTTTAAAGACCACCGAGCGGCGCTATTTCGGGAGCGAGTTCGAAGGCATCCCCATTAAGAGCAGCAATACTGGTGCAGAGATTAGGCTCGGCGATATTGCGACGATCGAGGATGGGTTCGAAGAGACCAAACGGGAATCGTATTTCAATGGAAAGCCAACGTTGACGATATCCGTATCGGCTTCCGAAAACCAGCCGCCGATCAAGGTGGCCGAGGCGGTTAAGCGTTACATTGAACAGCTTCGACCGACTTTGCCGCCATCGGTTCAAGTGGAAGTGCGGTACGATCGTACGGAGGATTATCGGGAACGTATAGACTTGCTGAGGTACAACGGAACTTTGGGTCTGATTCTTGTGCTTTTGGCTCTTGGGCTCCTGCTCGAATTGCGAGTTGCCTTTTGGACGGCTATCGGGATTCCGGTTTCAATACTGGGTTCGCTCATTCTATTGCCGCTGATGGATGCCAGCGTGAATATGATTTCCGTTTTCGGGTTCATCGTGACACTAGGGATCGTAGTGGATGACGCGGTGGTGGTGGGAGAGGATATCTTCCATAAGATCACGCAAGGCATGTCGCGCTCGGACGCTGCGGTGGCCGGGGTAAAGGAGATGACCATTCCTGTCGTGTTCGCGGTCAGTACCAATATCATCGCATTCCTGCCGTTGCTTTTCGTCCCGGGCGAAAGCGGTCGTTTCCTGCATGTGCTTCCTGCGGTAATCATTGCGGTCTTTACGGTTTCCTTGGTCGAAGTTCTTTTGATCCTTCCGTCTCACTTGGCATTCGCTCGCAAGAATCCGAATAAAAATTCGATTTTCTCGCGACTCGATAAATCGCAGACTAAGCTTCGCATCAAGCTGGATGGAGCGATGGAGCGTTTCTATAAACCCGTTTTGGCGAGGTGTATAGAATTTCGCTATATAACGATAGCGGTATTCGGATCTTCGCTACTTGTGTTGGTAGCCTACACCTTTAGCGGAAGAGTGAACTTCACTTTCAATCCGACGATCGAAAATGACTACATTCAAGGCGAACTCGAAATGCCATCTGGCACCCCCGTAGAACGTACGCGCGAAGTTGTTTTCATGATCGAAGATGCTGCTAAGCGAGCAATCGCAAAATCGGGTGAAGAAGGGTTCGTACGTAATTTCAATGTATCCGTCGCGCGTCGGAATACGAATGGAGCGAATGTAGCCATCAAACTCGTGCCGCAGAGTCAGCGTAAGATAACCGGAGCGGAATTCGTCGATCTTTGGCGTAAGGAGGTCCCGGATATTCCGGATATGGAGTCGCTCTTTTTCGATTACCTTGCGGGTCCGGGCGGCGAGGCGGCCATCTATATTCAACTGGCTCACCCCGATGTCGACACCTTGCGTCAGGCTTCTGAAGAATTGGGCGATATGCTGGCCCTTTATCCTGGGGTCGCCGATATTCGCAAAGGATTCGGCAAGGAAATGCCGCAAATCAGTTTCGAGATTAAACCTGCCGGTCAAGCGCTGGGGATTACCGCGCGCGATCTAGGGCAACAGATTCGCAACTCCTTCTACGGGGCGGAGGCATTAAGGCAACCACGTGAACGCGAAGAACTGCGCGTTATGGTGCGTCTGCCGGAGAAGGATCGAAAATCGCTTAGCTCCTTGGAAGGGCTTTTGATTAAAGGCGCGAATGGGGCGGAGATTCCAATCAATCAAGCGGCAGAGATTATTGAGACTACTGCGCCGGTTCGTATCGATCGCGTGGATGGAGGGCGGGTCGTTAATGTAACGGCTAATGTTGTGGCCGCGGTAACAAATGGTAATAAAGTACTTTCGGTGATGGAGAAGAAAGAATTGCCTGAATTGTTGAGTCGGTATCCTGGGTTGCGCTACACATTCGAGGGCGAGCAACGGGATCAGCGCGAAGCGACGAGTAGTTTGAGCATTGGATTAACCGCGTCGCTGTTCGCAATCTTCGCCATTATGGCATCATTTTTGCGAAGCTACTCTCAGTCCACCATTGTGCTTTTGACCATCCCGTGGGGCTTGGCCGGGGCCGTCCTGGGGCACATCGTTCTAGGTTTCGATCTCAGTATTTACAGCGTCCTCGGAATGATCGCTTTGTGCGGGATGGTCGTAAATGGAGGTTTTGTCTTAGCCATGACGCGCAATCGTTACCTGTTGAGAGGATTGAATTCGAGAGAGGCAATTATTCAAGCAGCTCAGCGACGTTTTCGCCCTATTTTTTTGACTGCGGTAACCACTTTCTTGGGACTGGGTCCCATGATTTTCGAAACGAACGAACAAGCGCTCTTCCTGGTGCCAATGGCTATTTCGCTTGGTCTCGGAACGCTGGCCTCGTCCCTTGTAGTGCTTATACTAGTACCGGTTGTCTTTATTGTGTCGGATGAAATAGGGGGAGGAGCGTCAGGAGAGCCAGAAATGGCGAAACCCGAATTTGAGACGGAGCTCGCCGGAGCCGCTCTTCCTCGCGAACTGCAGTAGGTATTGTCAGGTAGGAGCCGATCTCCGAGCGGCCAGTTTATCGAGTCTGAAAAGCGATCGATCGGAGATTGGTCGCTACCTTTGAAATAAAATATTGTTTGGGCATTGTATATGAAAAGACCGCTCTGTTTATTCGCTATTCTAGCATTGGGAAGCAGTCACTTGTTTGCCCAAAATCAACGCAAGAGGTCGCCAGCGGTTTCCGAGGCGACGCTTGACCTGTATGAATCAGGCGAGTTTAAAGGCGTGAAGTATCGCCTGATGAAGCCCATCGATTTCGATCCGGCGAAAACGTATCCGCTCATACTGAGCCTACATGGAGCTGGAGGGCGTGGAGATAAGAATATTCAAAACCTCCGGAATTGGAACGAATGGATGGCGGACGAAACGTTGCGTCGCAAGCATCCGGTTTTCGTATTGGTTCCGCAAACGAGTATTGGTTGGTCGGACCCGACGTCGCCTTACGCAAAGCCGTCGGAGATTACAGATGAGTTGATTGCGTCTCTACCGCAAGGAATGGGATCATGGATTGAACGTCGAAAGAATCGTCAGTCATCAACCTCTGAAGGCAATATGGATATTGTATATGAGTTCATTGATTCTGAATTGATGAAACAGTACAAAATTGACGCGGATCGCGTCTATTGCCTTGGACACTCTATGGGCGGGGCTGGAACGTTGACTGCGATCTACCAGCACCCCGATCGATTCGCCGCGGCGATACCGACTGCAGGCGTTTTCCCTCCTTGGCAGGATTTTCAACGGATCAAGGACCTGCCAGTTTGGATCTTTCATGGAGACGATGATCCCACGGTTCCGTACATTTTCTCCGAGTATGCTTTCAGTCGGCTCGAGGCGATCGGCGCCAATACGAAGTTCACCACGTTGAAAGGCGTTAAGCACGGAGCAAGCGGCCCGGCATTCAACTATACCGGAGACGATCCAGCTAAAGGATTCTCTACTGAATATGCTTCTGATCGGACCGATAGAACCGAGGATATTTGGGACTGGCTATTCAGTAAGCGGCGTTAGGGATGTCTAGGGCCAGACAACCGTAGCTATTGATGGTAGGTTCAGATTAATAGAGAATCAGCAAAAGGCGAAGGTTCCGCTCACGGAGCTATCGGTAGATTTCCTTGCGTAATAGAATTGGGACTACTTGATTTTTCAATATGGATTTGGAGAAAAGGAAAAGGAGCGATTTCTTCAGTGAAATGCGCGGCTGTACGCTGTCTATGAAAAACGGCTGGATGCGCCAGGCCGTGCAAACCGAGTTTAGAGGAGGCGAGGATGCGGCTTATCTGCCGAACTCCAAAAATCCTGTCGTATTGATTTTTCACGGAGGCGGCGAAACGAATCTTTGCAATCTGCATCATCGCAAGCTCGCTGAGGAAATGGCGAAGTGCCTTTGGGAAACGAGAGGCTGGGTTGCGGCGATAGAGCCTGTTGCTGCAGTTACGGACGCGATTTCCATGGGGCACTCATATGAGAAAGAGCCGCGTTTGGGAGCTATGGGCTATTCGCTTTTTTCCCGCGAGATTTTCGCCAGTTCTATTGTACAGCAAGTGGAAATAAACCGAGCGGATGCGGCGATCGTAATAACCGGGTGCGATAAGACGGTTGCAGGCGGTATGTTGGCGGCTTCTTGGTTGAAGGACTTGCCTGTCGTGTTGATGCATGGGGGCACGATACGAGCGGGATGTACGTTTAGCGGTAAGACGATTCAGATTGAAACGGCCACGGAAGCGGCAGGAAGATTGGCTGCGGGTCAAATCGATGAAGAGGAGTACGATGACATCGTCCTGAATGCGCTTCCTTCGCCGGGAGGCTGTGGAGTCATGGCGACTTCGAACACGCTTGCTGTTCTGGCATCGACCTTGGGAATTTCTGTATTCACAAGTGGTAGTACACCGGCTATGGATACCAATCACAAAGATGTTTTCGGACCTAAGCTTGAAGAGGCGAGAGAAGCATCGAAGATTCTTATTTCCATGTGGGATGAGGGACGTACGGTGGGCGATGTCGTCGATGAGCGATCATTTTTCAATGCGGCAACCATGCTTCATGCCATTGGGGGCAGTACCAATGCGGTTATTCATCTCCCGGCCATCGCGGAAGGATTTGGCGTGCGTTTTGGACTGGAGGAGATTCGCGATAAATCCGATACGCCCGTATTGCTAAATTTGCTACCATCGGGGAAGTACGTCATGGTGGATTTATATGAAAAGGCAGGGGGCTTGCCGCCGCTGGCGAGCTACATGATGGATCTTGGTTTTCTAGATGGCGAGGCGAAGACGGTTAGTGGCTTAACGCTTAGCGAATTGTTGAGGGATGTTTCCAAGCCAGTTTTTAAAGAATCCGAAATCGATGTGATCCGTTCCGTCGAGGCGCCTCTGAAAGCGAAATCGTCTCTGGCTATAGTGATGGGCGATCAGTCGACTGAAGAAATAACAAGTTTAGCTTCAGGCGGTTGCGTTCTAAAACTGAACGCCAAGCAGCGGGAATTGGAAGGGCCTGCACGCGTATTCGATAATGAGGGCGATGCGGTGAAGGCTGCGCTCGGTGGTGGGATCAATGATGGCGATATCATTGTGCTTCGCTATCAAGGGGTATCGGTGGGTTGTCCAGAGTTGTTGCGCCTTACCGCCGCTTTGACGGGCATGGGAAGTGACTCTCGGATAGGGGTAGTAACGGATGGGCGCCTATCAGGCGTATCGCGTGGTACATTGGTCGTGCATGTCGAACCGGAGGCCTGGAAAGGAGGCCCCATCGCTTTGGTTGAAGAAGGAGACATCATATGCCTCGATGGTAATAGCGAACAGCTTTTTGTACGGGTAGCTGCGAAGGAAATGGAGAGACGAAAAAGTCAGTGGACGCGGCCGCAAATTCAACTGCCGAGGGGACCCATGAGAATCGCCGCCCAGGTCGTTCGTCCGTTAAGCGAAGGAGCTCTTTGGTGGCCGCGGGATTGATTTGGCTTTGAGGTGATGCAGAGGGACCGCTGCGGGCGGGGCATTAAAAAAGGGATCGACGATTGTTCGGTGTTGGGTTTCATTGGTTATCCCAATGAGCTACCTCTTTAGACTCTTTGCGAGTGCTTTGGTTTTGCTCGCTTTTACTTCGTTTTTATTCGGTGCCCAAACGCCTGCGGTTGAAGAAACGGCAGATCTTATCGAAATTTCGATAGGCGATGCTGCGGTTCTGAGCTATCGCAAATCGGTGGTTCAGCCGCCGGAAGGAGCGGATCCGATTTTCGCTCGAAGCGGTTTTATTCATCCTGTGTATTCGCCCAGCGGTGCAGTGGTTACGGGGATTCATCCCGATGACCATTATCATCATCTTGGGCTTTGGCATGCGTGGGTGAGTTGCGAAATCGATGGTAAGGATATTGATTTCTGGAATTTGAAGGAGAAGACCGGGAAGGTGCGGTATGTAAAAACGACAAGATTGATTTCGAAGGGGAGCGCGGCGGGTTTCACGGTTGAGCAGGAGCATGTCATGTATCCGGGCGACGTAAATAAAGAGACGGTTATTTTGCGTGAAGCGTTTACCGTTATTGCTCGTCTTGTCGAGGGTGCTTACGAAATCGACTATAATACGGTACAGACTAATGTTTCGAAGCTCTCGCTTAGGCTCCCCGCATATCGTTATGGCGGCCCCATCGCCTACCGAGCTCCGCATCATTGGGATAAGACGAATAGCGACTACTTAAGCTCGGAAGGTAAAACGCGTATCGATGGTCACACTACGCGATCCAAGTGGATTGCGATGTGGGGGGCAAAGGCATCGGCGAGCGGTAATGATACTCTGACGATTCTCAATCATAAGGAGAATCATGATTTCCCTCAGCGGATGCGCGTGTGGCCGCCGACTTCGAATAACGGGGCGATCTTTTTCAATTACGTTCCGATCCAAGAGACCGGTTGGGAAATTAAGCCTGGGCAGAAATCGACTATGCGATATCGCCTGGTCGTGCGGGATGGTAAACCGGATTCCGGTGACTTGAACAAGCGGTGGTACAGGTATGTTGGGAAATAGAACAGAGTTTTTGAGTTGAAGACTCTGGTTAAATCCTTGAATTACGGATTAATCGACTATGGCGAAACCTAAGATTTACCTCACTCATCCCTTGCAACTGGAATGCATGCGTTTTCTGGAGGAGCATTCAGAGCTCGAATACAATCGAGACACGCGTCTCCTTGAGTCAAGCGAGCTTGCTGCCGGAATTCAAGGTAAGCAAGGCCTCTACAACCTTTCGAGCGTAATAGGAGCGGAGGTCATGGATTCGAATCCTGGCTTGAAGGTGATCGCTAATTTCGGTGTGGGTTATAATCATATCGATGTGGCCGCGGCCACGGCTCGTGGAATTGCGGTAACGAACACGCCGGGTGTATTGACGAACACGACGGCTGATATCGCCTGGGTATTGTTAATGGATGTGGCGCGACGGGTTTCGGAGGGCGATCGGTGGGTGAGAGCCCGCAATTGGGTCGATTGGCATCCGAACCTTTTTATCGGAGCTGATATTACGGGAGCGACGCTTGGATTGGTCGGTCTTGGTCGGATTGGCAAGGCAGTGCTTAGGCGAGCAAAGGGCTTCGATATGAAAGTGCTTTATTGGAATCGGACGCGATTGAGCAAAGCTGATGAAGCGGAACTGGGTATCCAGTATGCGGACCAGGATGCGCTGTATCGGCAATCGGATTTTGTGTCGTTGCATGTCGCGCTCAACGAAGGGACGCGGCATTTGATGGGCGAGCGACAATTGTCGCTCATGAAGCCGACTGCTTTTCTTATTAATACGACACGCGGACCAGTCGTGGACGAGAAAGCCTTAGTAAAGGCATTGCAGGAAAAACGTATTGCTGGAGCGGGACTTGACGTATTCGAGCGCGAGCCGAATTTGGAGTCTGAGCTTTACGAGATGGAAAATGTAGTGATACCGCCGCATATCGGAAGCGCGACAGTTGGTACGCGTCTCAAGATGGGTATGATGGCGGCTCGCAATTGTATCGCAGGCTGCCTTGGAGAACGACCGCCGAACATCGTGAATCCGGAGATTTACGACTAGCCGAAGTAGTCTTGGTTTAGGTTGGTGCGTAAATTCAGAATTTATTGAGTTTGGGAGCTCTTCGTTGAGCTGCTTATGAGGTGCGGCGCAAGCGCCGGCCTTATGTTTTTGGCTTTTCAATTCCCTTGGAAATCTATTTTTTGGAGTTCCCATGAAAAATATCCCTATCATTGCTTTGGTTGTTGCGGTTGCCGCGTTGGGGTTCGCCTTGAGGCAAAATGAAGTTGCTACTTCGTCTGAGGTATCCAAATCGAATGATGCTATGCAGGCGGAGGTTCAGGAGCTTCGCGAGCGGTTGGCTGCGTTGGAGAGCACGAGAATTTCAAAAGGAATCGCTGCTCCGAATATAGGGAACTTGGAGCAACAAGTAGGCGAACTCGCGAATAATCAGCAGGATATCGCCGAGCTCGCTTTGGGAATCGATTCCCTAGGCGTTCTGGAAACGCAGGAACGCGAGATTTTGAATGCCTACAAAACGCTTTTAGACGAGAGCAAGCCGGTAGGGGAGCGGCTTAAACGAGTGGCTTTGCTGAAACGTTACGGTCAGTTCGACCAGCAAGCCGTTGATTCGATGTGGAAACTCTTTTCAGAGCCAAAGGAAGCCTACGATCAGGCGGGAGCCTTGATGGCGTTGAAAGGTCACCTTACGATGGACGATAGGGACGACGTTTTGACCGCATTGAACGAAGATATGGAAAAGGGGTATAAGAATGGACGCTTGCGCTATCACGGCATCGAAGCGGTCGAATCGCTGCTGCCCGATCCGACAGTTCAGGAATGGTTGACCCATCTTGCACAGAATGATCCTGAGCCAAAGATCGCTGGCCGTGCGGCTAGATCAGTTGGCTTGCCGATTCCCAAGGGAAGGCCCAAAGGAAACTCGAGGGGAGATCGTAGGAAGTAATTTTAGTTTTCCGGTGTGGCGTAGCTGAAAGGTGCAGCGTCCCAGGATTAAGAACAGTCCTTGAAGGCAATACTTCATACCGCATTTTGCGTTTGCAATTTTGTTTAATACATCACCTTATTCGCGTACACTCAGCCTCGGCTGTCTTTAATATATAATAATCAGTAGCTTAAGGTAGAAGTCGCCGTTGCTCTTCCGCCCGAAGCTGAAGCACGCATTGCTGCTCTTGAGGCCACGGTAGCTCAACTCCAGAAAAAGCTTTCTTCTTTTAAAGCTCAATTCGATTAGAAACCGATTCCTGAAACGAGGAATCAATCCTCACTGAAATTCTTATGAAACTATTTTCGATCTTCTTCGTTCTAATAACGCTTTGCACTATAAGTTTGGGAGAAAGCAAGGATCCTGGCGATTTTCGTACGCATCGATTGGATTCGCCGCACCAAGTGGGTGAAACAACATTGCGGGTATTGCTTCCGAACAATTTGGAAGCTGGGAAGCGGTATCGGGTTCTTTACGTCCTGCCTGTTCATGAGGACGGCGAGTTTAGGCATGGAGATGGCTTGAAAGAAGTCAGAAAGCATGACTATCATAATAAGTATGAACTTATTTGCGTGGCTCCTTCGTTCACGAGTCAACCTTGGTTCGCCGATAATGACTTGAATCCAAAAATGCATGACGAGAGTCATATGTTGAAAACTGTGCTTCCGTATGTCGAAGAACATTATCCTGTGCAGGTAAACGCAGAAGGGCGTCTCTTGATCGGCTTTAGCAAATCCGGGTGGGGTTCATTGTCGCTCGTATTGAGGAATCCGGATGTGTTCTACAAGGCGGCTGCGTGGGACACGGGAATCCGAGTCGATATGGGTCCTATTGAGGAGTCGGACCGAGCTGAGCGTATTGCGAAAATCTGGGGGACTGTGAAGAATTTCAATACGTATCGAATTTCGAACCTTATAAGAACTCGAGGATCTGATTTGGGAGACAACGCCCGTTTATTCTATTTCAGTACGGAGGGAAGGCGAGCGGTTGGAGGGGTTCGGATTCATCAGTTGCTAGTTGAGCACGAGGTTCCTCACCGCTACGTATTCGAGCCGAACCGTGTCCATCGTTGGGATACGGGGTGGATACCGGACGCGGTGGCGTTTTTAGTGAAAGAGTAGCTCGGGGCTACGGGTTGCTTTAGGCAAGAGCGATGCTGGTAGCGGCCGATCTCCGATCTCTATTTCTGGATCAGTACGATGTGGTAGGGTCTTTGCTTCTGGTTGCCGTTGAGAACGCGAGCGGATAGGGCGGTATTTCCGTTAGGGATCTTTATGTTTTGGATACGAGCTGTGTCGGTGGCGGCTTTAACGTTCAAGGTTTTTCGAACGTCTCCGATTTGAAATTCGAGGCTAAGGTTGGCGACGGGTTCTTTCCAGAGAAACTCGATGTCGTAGGTTTTGTTGTTATCGAATCGCAGCATCCAAGCTCCACCATTGTCGGTAACTCTCATGTCTTGAGTAGAGAGCGTGGTGCGCGTTTCATGGGGAGTGCCAAGCACGATGCGCGGTGGAGCGTAGTTATCGGGGCGAGTGCTGGAGACGTCTTCGAACCAGCGTTCGTAGCTTTTAAGGAGACGTTTGGCAATCACGGGTCGCTTTTCATAGAGGTTGTTCGTCTCGCCGGGATCGGCTTGCATATCGTAGAGTTCGAACGGAACGTCGGTCGGCATTCGTTCATTGGCGAAACCGGTCGGGTGGACGAGCTTCCAGCGCTGTTCGCGCACCGCTATGTGGTGAAGCGGCGTGGGAGCGTCGCCGCGATGGATTTGCATAATGAGCGTGCGATTGGGCCATTTGACTTTTTCCCCCTTCAGCAACGGTAGAATGCTGCGACCGTCAAACGGGTGATCACTCGGGAGAGACGCTCCGGCGGCTTCGAGAAGGGTTGGCATGACGTCGATGTGGGCGGCGATGCGATCGTTGCGGGAGCCAGCTTTGAGCTGAACTGGCCAGCGCATGAAGAAGGGGGAGCGGATGCCCCCGTCATGCACTTCGTTTTTCTTGCCGCGGGAAGGGCCGATGTAGCGACGCGTATTGGGGCCGTTGTCGACCATGAAGATGACGATGGTGTTTTCGGCTGCCTTGCGTTTGTCGAGGTGGGCGAGAAGCTTGCCGACGTTTTGGTCGATGTTCTCCACCATGGCGAAAACGCGAGCGACCGTATCGGCATCTTCATCGTTACCGAGCAATATTGGCGAAAGGTCCTTGTTCTTATATTTCTGATACAAGGCC
>JABITN010000215.1 GCA_018700525.1 Opitutales bacterium | reverse complement strand
TATTTTCTTCTTCGTCATTTTGATGCGGAAATCTTTCGCTAAGAACTAAACGTTTCCTTTTCGCATTTCCTCGACGGCGTGGTTCGCCGCGCGGGCGGTGATCGCCATATAGGTCAGGGAGGGATTCTGCGTGGAGGTGGAGGTCATACAGGCCCCGTCTGTGACAAATACATTCTTACAGGTGTGCAGTTGGTTCCATTCGTTTAGAAGGGAAGTTTTAGGATCCTTGCCCATCCTGACCCCACCCATCTCATGGATATCGATTCCAGGGGCCTGGCGCTTTTGGGTCGTTTTTATATTCTTAAAACCGGCGGCGGCCAACATTTCGGAAAGCTGCTCCATTGAATCGATTTCCATCTTCCGATCATTCTCGTCGAAATCGATATCGATATTGAGAAGCGGCATTCCCCATGTATCCGTTTTCTTAGCGTCAAGGCTTACGAAGTTGCTTTCCTTGGGAATCGTTTCGCCCATCATTTGCGCCCCCACAGACCAACCGCCCAGTTTCGGGTTCAGGAGGCTTTCCTTAAGATCCGCACCAATGCCCGAACGGTCGCTGTACATATTTCTTTTAGCCGAAAAGGCGGTCGCATAACCTCTAAGAAAACCGGTTTCCTGCCGGAACATATTCCGGAATCGGGGGATGTAAGTGGACCCTGGTCGATCGCCGAAAGTGGCAAACTCGCTTAGTCCCTCAAACTCCGCCCGAACCTTTGTATTGTAGTTATGAAAGGCTACAAATTTTCCCATCAATTCATTGTCATTGCCCAATCCATTCGGGAAGCGGCTTGATATTGAATTCAGCAGAATGAGATTGGTGTTAATAGTGGAGGCGTTTACGAAAATGATCTTCGCATAATATTCGGTGACTTCTTTGGTTTGGCTGTCAATGACCCGCACCCCGGTCGCTTTTTCCTGCTTTTCATCGTAGATAACGGAATGGGCAACCGAATGGGGCCGCATTGTAAGATTTCCGGTTTTCTCCGCCCAGGGCAGAGTGGAAGAATTGCTGCTAAAGTAGCCACCGAAAGGGCAGCCGCGCTTACAGAGGCGTCGGCTCAGGCATTGAGAGCGGCCTTGGGCGAGCTGCGTTGGCGTCGATTTTGTCAAATTGGCGAAGCGAGAAGCAATTAGATGCCGCCCTGCGAATCGCTCGCTCAACACCTCCTTAAAATGGTCCTCAACGGCATTGAGTGGATTTGGGGGAAGGAACTCCCCGTCGGGCAATTCGGCGAGTCCGTCTTGGTTTCCGGAAATCCCGGCGAACGATTCAACATGACTATACCAGGGAGCAATATCCTCGTAGCGAATCGGCCAGTCGACCGCGAAGCCATCGCGGGCCGGGCCTTCGAAATCGTATTGGCTCCAGCGCTGGGTTTGCCGTGCCCATAGCAGCGAGCGGCCACCCACCTGGTAACCGCGTATCCAGTCGAAGGGCTTTTTCTGAATGTAGGGATGCTCGTTGTCTTTGACAAAGAAATGGTCCGTATCCTCTTGCCACGCACCCGCTCGGCTGAGAATCGGATTGGCCTCACGTGTGGCGTGAGGGATCTCACCGCGGTGCTCAAACTCGTAGGGCATTTTATTGGCGGTCGGATAATCCACGATGTGCTTCACGTCGCGACCCCGCTCGAGAACCAGGGTCTTAAGCCCTTTCTCCGTCAGCTCCTTAGCCGCCCAGCCACCACTGATTCCGGAACCGATGACAATGGCATCGTAGCTGCGTTGCTTAACACTGTCTATATTCGTGTTAGCCATCAAATTTTCCCTCCCAGTTTGCTTGCCGGATAATAACCATCGTAAGGATCCGGTATCATTTTATGTGGAATCACCTCAGTCATTACGTATTTGGATTCAAGATACCCCTGAATCGTTCTGCTCTTGGCGATCTGGATAAACGCCTGCAGCTCCGGACTGGCGTAGGATTTTTTGTTCACGCTATTGAGAGCCTCAATTCGAGTATCGATGTCGCACGAGGCAAAAGATTGCCCAAAGCCTTTTTCGGTAAAGGCGTCCAAGTTATGCAGACCCGAATAAAAGGCTATCTGGTCCTTTTCGCTGTGGCAGTCGTTTACCATCAACAGTACAAATTGGTCTACCCCGAGGTCCTTCGCTCCTGGAGTATCGGTCGTGGGTATCATCGTATCGACTACCAATTGCAAAATTCGCTCTTCATTGGGGCCGAATGTGCTGCCGTCCGGAATGGGTAGACTGGACGCTTGCCCTAGCAGTGAATACTTCAAGAAGACCATTCCTCCCGAAAGCAAGGCGGTTCGTTTGATGGCTTGGCGTCTGTTCATAGGCTGTCTATTTAAGAGTTTTCAATTCGTTTTCGATGCCCAACGCAGCCACTGTCACGGCTCCAAAGTCGCCGATGGACTCACCGAGCTCTGCAGGAACGATCGCGCACGCTTTGCCGGTTTCAGGCATCGCTTCCTTCGAGATAGAGTCTTCGATGGAAGCGCGTAGCAGCGTTTCGCAACGAGTGAAAATCGAACCGAGGATAATTCGTTCGGGGTTCAGGAGATCAATGAGAACTGCCAATCCTTGACCCAGCTTGCGGCCGCACTCATCCAGGATAGACAAGGAAAGAGCGTCTCCTTGACGCGCTGCCTCGGCGACGTCTTTTGCGTTGGGCTCTTGCGGCAAAAGAGGACTCGGATTCGCACTCTGCCTGTCCTTTGCCAGCAGTGCGATTCCCGCGCCCGAGGCGAATCCTTCCAGGCAACCGGGCTTCTGCCGTATGGGCGGTCCGGCTTCTGAAACTCGCATGGTTCCGACTTCACCGGCCAAACCGGTCTTTCCTCGATGGAGCGTTCCGTTGAGTATCAAACCAGCACCCAGTCCCGTTCCGAAAGTCAGAAAGATGAGATCGTCGCAACCCCGACCCGCGCCGAAACGCCACTCCGCCAATGCGCAGGCGTTGGCGTCGTTTTCGCCAAAAACCGGCACTCCGAAGACATCCTTCAAAGTAGAAATAATCGGGAATCCGTCCCACAAGGGAAGATGCGGGGCATGCCGCATGCATCCCGAATGAACATCATACATCCCCCCAACGGAAACGCCAATCGCCTCCGGAGGGCTTCCAGCGTTTTCGACCCAAGCGCCAGCAATCCCGACGACACGATTGATCGCGTCAACCGGATCACATTGAATTCCCGTGGGGAACCGCTCGACTTCTACGATTGAAGATGTGGATACATCAAAACGCGAGACACCCATTTTGGTGCCTCCGATGTCCACACCTATATACCAGGGCATTGCCATTCGATCGTTCAATTCTAAGTCGACTGGTGCAAAGATGCGAGGGTCCTTTCAATCAGCGTTTTGGTGAGCTGAATTCCTTCCATCTCCGGCGTTGTTCTTCCTTCGTACTCGATTCCGATGTAACCAGTGTATCCAGAATCAATTACGACCTTCAACATGCGATTGTAATCCGTATTCACTTCGTTTCCTTCCGCATCGAAATCGTGCGATTTGGCGCTGACTCCTTTGGCGAACGGCATCAGGTCAGTCACTCCCTGATATCGGTCATATTCCAAGCCGATGTCGTCTTCCTCATAGATAGGATCGTTTTCGTAGGGCTTTTTGCTCAGAGCATATTGCTCGAGATTGCCTCGGTTTCTCGCAACATAGAAATTTCCAAAGTCCGGCAAGGTGCCACAGTTGTCCAGGCCAACGCCGGAGATTACGGAAGCGAGCCAGGCTCCATTGGAAGAGAGTCCCCCGTGGTTTTCGACAATCACATTGAGACCATACGTTTGGGCAAATGCGCAAACTCGGCCAAGACCATCGATACAAAGCTTCTTTTGTTCTTCCGAGATGAGCGATGGATCGGAGGCCGCGTTGACCCGAATCGAATGACATCCGAGAAACTTGGCGGCTTCCACCCAAGCATAGTGTCCCTCAACAGCGTTACTCCTCAGCGTATTATCAGGATCTCCCAAGTTCCCCACATGGTCGCACATGATGAGGAGGTTGGTTAGACCATGATCATCCGTTACTCGTTTGGTTTCGGTCAAATAGGCCTGGCCCTTCGGCTGAGCTCCGAGTCTAGCGTGTTCCACATTGAGGAATTGGCCGGACCATTCGATGGCATCGAAGTCGAAGTCCTCCCGAGCAATACGCGGAAAGTCAAGATTGTCCAGCTCTCCGGCCTTCAAGGCCTTATGAAGCGACCATTGAGCCAGTGAAATTTTAGAGCGTGAATTCGTTTCGGATGCGCTCATCGTGGATTTCTTGTTGTCGCAGGCGGATAAGGCTAAGCCGCCCACAAGAGCCGCGGAAGATTTCAAGAACGCGCGACGGTTGGTTGAAGCATTCATAGTTAAGGTGTTGGGAGGTCGTCGCGCACGAGGGTTGGTTTTATTCGCTTGGGCATGCTTGGAACTGGAGCCTTAGGCAGGGCCTTTGTCAGGCGCTTAATAATAGCAGTGCTACCCGGGTTGTTGGCGATGTTGTTAAACTCGCGGGGATCGTTGAAATGATCGAACAAGGCCTCTGCGCTGTGTGTTTTGAAATAGCGATAGCGCCCATCGCGCACTGCGTGGTAATTCTCGTTCTTCGAGGTTACGATGGCTCGATGGAGATCCGTCTCTGCCTCGATAATCGGGAGCAGGTTCTGGCCGTCGTTGTTCTTGTTCTCGGGTAGACCCGCAAGAGCGAGCAGCGTGGGATAGACATCCACCAAGCTGACCGCGGTATCCACTTTTTCAGGTTTTGCGCCTGGCTTTGAAATGAGCAGCGGTACGCGTGTAGATTCTTCCCAGAGAGTAAACTTCGAAAAGTGCTCCTTCTCGCCTAAGTGCCAACCGTGGTCCGACCATACCACCACAATCGTATTATCCGCAATCGGCGAATTCTCCAAGCCTTTCAAAAGTCTACCCAGCTCGAAATCCGCATAGGTGACACACGCCGCATAGCCGCGACTCGGGCCCGGTTTTCCGGTAAATTCCTTAAACCGTTTGGGTGGCAGAAGAGATTCCGGAATGTTCTTATCCCATCCATTCGGATTGGTGGGAGGCGTGATTTCAACATCCTCGTACTGATCGTAAAACGTGTCGGGAACAAACCAGGGCATATGCGGGCGATAGATCCCAACTGCCAGAAAGAGCGGTTCATCGCGAGAAGCCTCGAGCTGCTCAATCGCCCAGTTCACCACCTTGTGGTCCCCCATCTCCTCAAGAGGCTTACCGGTGCCGCCCCAATCGAACTTCCCCTCGCCCCGGTCCGGCAAGACATTCGGCATACTTTGTTTGTGTAGTTGTGCGTTAAAAGACGGAAAGAAATCATCCCATCCTCTGGGCGAGAAAAGCCCTTTCCGCTCAAACGCGGTTCCCTGATTCGCATGATAGATCTTCCCGCCTCCCAGCGTAGCGTAGCCATGCTCTTTGAAATATTCAGGCAGCAGGAGAATGTCATCGTATCGCTCATTCGCTAGCCAGTCGTGACCATTGCCATAGACGCCGGTCGACGCCGGATGGAGCCCCGACATGATAGAGGCGCGTGACGGATTGCACACAGGCGCATTGCAGTGGGCGTTGTTGAACAATATTCCTTCAGCCGCCAGCGAGTCGAAGTTGGGTGTATCTACATCGAACGGCTCGCCGTCCAACTGAGTGGGTCCCCAGTCATTGAAATCATCAATGGATACGAATAGGATGTTTGGTCGGCTTGCAGCCATGCAGAAGACTAAAGGCTGAAGGAGGATTAATAAAACTAGGGCTAAATATCGTTTCATAAACTTTGGTTTTTG
>JABITN010000157.1 GCA_018700525.1 Opitutales bacterium | reverse complement strand
TATCCGGCGTTTCCGGTGGATACGCATATTCATCGATTGGCCCAGCGTTGGGGGCTGACGAATGGTAAGAATGTTGAGGTGACCGAGCGGGACCTGAAGGCTTTGTTTCCGAAGCAGCGTTGGAATGCGCTGCATCTGCAGATCATCTATTATGGTCGCGAGTATTGTTCTGCTCGTGGGTGCGACGGGACGGTTTGCCCGATTTGCCGAACGCTTTATCCGACTCGAAAGTCGGCGGTTAAGACGCGAAAATAAAAAAGCTCCACAGCCGATTGACTGAGGAGCTTTGGTGAATTTGTTGAAAGAGTATGATAATCAGTTTCCCGCTATTTTGATCGTGTCGCCGACGCCGATTGCATCATTCATACTGGTCGCTGCATCGCCACCCGCATCGTATAGACTGGTGAATGGATCATCGCCTTCGAACCATGAAACATTGCCTCCAGCGAACCCAATATGGCCACCGTCTCCACTGTACATGTCATTGACAGTCCATTCTGTTCCTCCTGGAAGTGCCAATCGAGAGAATATCAGTGGAGTTTGACTTGGAGTTGCTAGTGTTAGGCCTACAGCATAGCTGAATGAGATATAACCAGTTGCTTCTATTCCATCAACAGGATCACTGCCTGGTTTTGTGTTTTTAAGGATGGGGTTTATCGCTCCAGCTACGAGAGCAGGAGTTGGACCGTTAAGCTTTATTGCAGCTGGATCACTGTCACTTATCCAAATGTTTACATCGTCTAAACCAACTTCTGCAGCTAATAAGGCAGCTACATGGCCAACTTTGCTTGTGTCAGTTCCAGTTGAGACATATTTGAGAAGAGCTTTGCCTTCAATGGTCTCAATCTTATGCCCTGGTTGCGGCATTAGATCACCATTCTGAGACGCAAACACTTGAGACGCATTAATAATCTGCCTCATGTTACTCAAATCCTTGGTCTTTCTCGCGGTTGATTGCATCTGCGAAACTGTTGGCACGAGAATGGCCGAAAGGATGGCAATAATGGCGATAACGGTGAGAATCTCGATAAGCGTGAAACCTTTCGAGCTGCGAAATTTGGATTTGTAGAAGTTCATTTGGAAAATGTGGTTTGGGGAATATGAGTGTTGGTATCTGAAAATGACGATAACTCTAACCATTTCGCAAGCGCGATTGGCGTTTTTTACCTAAGAGCCATAATTGGATGATGGGCTTTTTGGTGTTTTGGATTATGCTTCTCTAGTGGATTCCCTGAGTTTTTTGCGTGCTTGTCAATGGAGTGAGCTGTTTTCTCTCGCAAGCGAATCACTGAAGAAAGCGGTGTGCGACGCCCTTGAGGTGCTGATTTCGATGTTGTTGGCGAGGTTCTTCGAGGTTCCTGGGACGGTGGCAATTCGAGGGTTTTAGGCTGAGTGTCAGAATTTGCTTTTCAAGTTAGATGGGAACTCCCAGTTATAAGCGGAATGAAGATTTTTATAGATGGCGAATTCGTTGACAAAGACGAGGCGAAGATATCGGTCTTCGATCATGGGCTCCTTTATGGGGATGGCATTTTCGAAGGGATTCGCGTCTATAAGAAGTGCGTCTACCGGTTGGAGGAGCATTTAGAGCGTTTGTGGTATTCGGCTAAGGACATCATGTTGACGATTCCCTTGTCGGTCGAGGAAATGGCCGAGGCGGTGTGCGAGTCTTGCCGCATCAATAATATCGAGGACGGTTATATCCGTTTGCTGGTGACGCGTGGCAAAGGCGATTTGGGTCTATCCCCCGATACGTGTCCCCGAGCGTCGGTCATCATCATTGCGGATACGATAAGGCTTTATCCGGAAGAGCATTATCGCGTGGGGCTTTCGATTGTGACGGTTCCG
Organism: Opitutales bacterium; assembly: GCA_018700525.1. Lineage (GTDB taxonomy): Bacteria > Verrucomicrobiota > Verrucomicrobiia > Opitutales > Opitutaceae > Pelagisphaera. Next base: position 112,316 of record JABITN010000157.1, on the reverse strand, counting down.
ACACGGCGTTCCGGCCCGGCTGCCTTGAATCCGGCTATTAAGTCGCTCAATTACCTGAACAATATTCTCGCTAAAATGGAAGCTGCTCAGCAGGGTGCATTGGAGGCGATCATGCTGAATGATCAAGGATACGTGGCGGAGTGTACCGGCGATAATATCTTCGTCGTTCACAAAGGCATTCTCTACACGCCGGACGTGGCAAATGGGGCTTTGCGTGGGATAACCCGCGGAACGGTGATCGATTTGGCGGAAGCAGCAGGAATTAAGGTTAAGGAGTGCAATCTTACGCGTCACGAAATTTGGAATGCGGACGAGTGTTTTCTTACGGGAACGGCGGCTGAGCTAATCCCGGTCGTAAAACTCGATGGTCGGGTTATTGGCGAGGGTGTACCAGGTACGGTTACGAAGCAATTGCATGCGGTGTTTCACCAGGAAGTCTCGACGCGCGGCGTAATGCTGTAAGGGCGGGTTTTTTCCAATGCTCGAGCATCAGTGTTCATCAGTGGTTTGATTTTTTGATTTAGGTTTTGTCTGTTTACCACATAGGACACTGATTTACGCTGTTACTGTTACTGTTGGGATTTGTCTGGAGAATACCAATCTAGGCATGTCTTCTTGTGTCGAGACGTAGATGGGCCGACGTTACGGGTCCGGCAAAATTTGCCTAAGTTGAGTTTACAAGGAACGAGTAGGGAACTTCGCCGTCAAAAAAGCATCAAAATGACTGTCGTGTGAGCGGGTGATTTCCTTTGTTTATTCGTTGCGCAAGATGGAATTCGAGACGGATGTAATTATTGGCGCGTCTCATGCGTTGTTCTTTTAGTCTTTCGAGTCTTTTCTCGTTGGATTCTTAGGAGAAATTCAGTTAGTAATTCAAATAGTATGGCAAAGCCTTTAAAGTGCGATCTTTGCGACGAGTCGGCGACAGTTCACCTGACGCAGATCGTCAACAACCAGATTCATAAGATCGATCTCTGCGAATCCTGCGCGGAGCAGAAAGGGATCACTGATCCCAATGGCTACTCCTTGGCTGACTTGTTGGTCAAACCTGGGCAGGAAGCGGAGGAGCCGCTGGAGGTGACCGCTGGAGGATTGGTCTGCGACGAATGCGGTTATACTCAACGCGAATTCAAGAAAACGGGTCGTCTGGGCTGTGAGAGCTGCTATGCCACGTTCGCCAATCTATTGAGCCCGGCTCTAGCGGGGATGCATAAAGGCGAACGGCATAAGGGCAAGGTGCCAGCTCGCGCGGTCGAGCGGAAGACTTACGAAGATCGGTTGAATTCGCTTGAGGGCGATCTACAGCTTGCGATCGAAGAAGAGCATTACGAAGACGCGGCACGCGTTCGCGATGAGATTCTCGATCTCAAGAAATCGACTAAGCCGGAGGAGAGCGAATAGCAATCGATGTTGATTAAAAGCATATTTGGAGGGAAGTCCGAGATGACCGAAGCGAGCTCGAAGAAGTGCCCGGTTGTCCTGATGACGCGTATTCGCTTAGCTCGTAATTTGAGCGACACGCCGTTTCCGGGGTGGGCCAAGGCGCCTCAACGCAAGGGCGTACTTGAGACATGTTTACCCGCTGTGGCGTCCTTGACGCAGATGAAGCGCGGGATAACGGCGGAAGTCGAAGAGCTTTCCGACCTTGAAAAGCAGATTTTGGTAGAGCGACATTTGATTAGCCGCGAATTGTCTGGGTCGCCGGAGAAGGCGGGAGTGGTTATCAGTAAGGATCAGTCGGTCTCAGTGATGATCAACGAAGAGGATCACTTGCGAATTCAGGTAATCAAATCGGGTTACCGTTTTAAGCAGGCCTGGAATTCCGTAAATGGAATCGATTCCTCATTAGAAGACGAGCTGGACTATGCGTTTTCTTCTCAAATTGGATTTTTAACGGCATGCCCGACGAATGTTGGAACGGGTATGCGTGCTTCGGCGATGATGCATTTGCCGGCCCTTGTGATTTCCAGTCAGATGGAGAAGGTGGTTCGAGCGGTCAATCAGCTGGGTATCGCAGTTCGCGGTTTGTTCGGTGAAGGCTCGGATGCGAGCGGCAGTATTTTCCAGATATCCAACCAGACGACTTTGGGCGAATCCGAGCAGGAGATCATCAAACGACTCTCATCGGTGCTTCGAACGATTATCGATCAGGAGATGAATGCCCGGGAGAAGATTTTGGAGAAGGACCCGAATAAGCTATTCGATAAAATCGGCCGCGCTTACGGCATTCTGCAAAATAGTCATTTGCTCACTTCAAGCGAGTGCATGAATTTGGCTTCACTTGTACGATTCGGAGTCGATCTGGAAATGTTTCCCGAGAAGACGCGGAATATCGTCGATCGCATGTTCATTGAGTGTCAACCTGGCCATATTCAGCACCATGCTGGCAAAGCTATCGATTCGAATGAGCGCGATGCATTCCGTTCTCAGTATTTGAGGAATCAATTTGAGAGTATCGATAAGCCTGTATTTACAATTCAAGAAGACTGACCCCTAGAAAACGAACCCGAACGACCGGAGGAACCCAAAGAATAAGAATTTATGGAACCGATGAACAATTTCACGCCGCGCGCGCAGCAAGTATTAGCTTTAGCGCGGAAAGAGGCAGACCGATTTCACCACAACTACGTGGGGACCGAGCATATTCTGCTGGGACTGATCAAACTTGGTCAAGGAGTCGCGGTAAGCGTGCTTCAAAAAATGGGGCTGGACTTGGAAACCGTGCGTTCCGCAGTCGAGAAGCAAGTCGGCTCGGGTCCGGAAGGCAAGGCATCCGGCAGCATTCCCTATACGCCGCGAGTTAAAAAAGTTTTGGCTTTGGCGGGGAAGGAAGCGAAGGCGCTCAATCACAGCTACGTGGGCACGGAGCATATCTTGCTTGGTTTGCTTCGAGAAGGCGAAGGCGTTGCGGCGAGAGTGTTGAAGTCGCTCGATGTCGATATCGAACGTACGCGCAACGAAATCCTGCGCGAGCTCGATCCTCAGTTCTCTGGCGAAACCGAAGAGGCGATCGCTTCACCGCGTGGACAAGGTGGCGATGAGAAGAAGGACGCGAAGACTCCGGCATTGAAAGCATTTGGGCGCGACCTGACCGAGATGGCTAAAAACGGCGAGCTTGATCCGGTTATCGGACGTAAAAAAGAGATTAGCCGCGTGGTTCAGATACTCTGCCGTCGCACGAAGAACAATCCAGTCTTGATCGGCGAAGCGGGAGTGGGCAAGACGGCGATCGTCGAAGGGCTCGCTTTGGAAATCTCTAGCGGCGTAATTCCTGAAATTTTGATGGATAAGCGTGTCGTAACGCTCGACCTCGCATTGATGGTGGCTGGTACGAAATACCGCGGCCAATTCGAGGAACGCATCAAGGCCGTGATGGATGAAATCAAACGAGCCGGAAACGTCATCATATTCATCGATGAGTTGCACACGATTGTAGGCGCGGGCGCTGCCGAAGGAGCGATGGATGCGTCGAACATTTTCAAACCCGCACTTTCTCGCGGAGAGTTACAGTGCATCGGAGCGACGACCTTGAACGAATACCGCAAGTACATCGAAAAGGATAGCGCTCTGGATCGTCGCTTCCAAAGCGTGCAAGTGGATGCTCCGAGCATCGATGATACGATTTTGATTTTGAAGGGCATTCGCAACAAATACGAAGAGCACCACAAAGCGGTTTTCACCGACAAGGCGCTCGAGGCGGCAGCCAAGCTTTCGGAACGCTACATCACGGCGCGTTTCCTTCCAGACAAGGCGATCGATATCATGGACGAAGCGGGCTCCAAAGCGCGCATTGCTTCTTTGGTCCGTCCACCGGATATCGAATCGCTCACGACGGAAATCGAAGAGGTTTGCGCGAAGAAAGAAGAAGCGATTAGCAAACAGCATTTCGAAGAAGCGGCGAAGTACCGCGACGAGGAAAAGCAATTGCGGAAGAAACAGGAAACCGTTCTCGAAGAATGGAAGATTAGTCGCGAAGAAAACCGGATCACCGTCGATGAAGATGACATGATGCGTGTTGTCGCCGACTGGACGGGGATTCCGCTAACGCGTCTCGAGAAGAAGGAGACTGAGCGTTTGCTTCAGTTGGGCACGGAGCTTCAGCAAACCGTTATCGGTCAGAACGAAGCATGTTTGACGATTGCGAGAGCTTTGCGAAGAAGCCGAGCGGATCTGAAGGATCCGAATCGTCCGATTGGCGCTTTCATGTTCCTCGGCCCAACAGGCGTCGGAAAGACTTTCTTGGCGCAGACATTGGCCGAAAAGATGTTCGGCGACAAGGACTCGATCATTCAGGTGGATATGTCCGAGTACATGGAGAAATTTTCCGTTTCTCGAATGATAGGATCGCCTCCGGGGTATGTCGGTCACGAAGAAGGCGGTCAGCTTTCTGAGCAAGTGCGTCGCAAGCCTTATTCGGTGGTCCTGTTCGACGAAATCGAAAAGGCACATCCGGATGTCGTGCAGATCATGCTTCAGATTTTCGAAGAAGGCCGTTTAACTGATAGTCTAGGTCGAGTGATCGATTTTAGAAATACGATTATCATCATGACGACCAATGTGGGCGCCGCCGCGATCCAACGCCAGTCCAAGATGGGATTCGGTGCTGCGAAGTCGCTGGTCGGCGATTACGAGTCGATCAAGGAAAACGTGATGGACGAAGCGAAGAAGGCCTTCAAGCCAGAGTTCTTGAATCGTATTAGCGATCTCATCGTTTTCCATGGTTTAACCCGGGAGGATTTGGTTAAGATCGTAGATCTCGAAATCAGCAAAGTTCAAAAGCGTCTTGTCGAGAAGAAGATTCATATCGATCTCGCCACGGAGGCCAAGGAGCTCATCATCGATCATGGCTACGACGAAAAATACGGCGCTCGACCACTGCGTCGATCGATCGAAAGTCTCCTCGAGGATCCATTGGCCGAAGCGTTGCTTTCCGGCGATATCAATGAGGAAGATTCCGTTTCGGTTAATCGGAAGGGTGAAGCCTTGGTTTTCAAAGTGATCGACGAAGCTGAGGTTACGACCTCCGAGTCCGAGTCGTAATGAAATCGATTCCGCTACAGGGGTTATAAACTTTTATCAGCCGCGAGTTTAATGACTCGCGGCTTTTTTTGAATCTGAAATGGACCTTTACGCGTATTACAAAGAGTCTTTTTCGTAGCTTTAAAGGCACAAGACGATGCTTGTTTCTCGATTATACTTTTGATGAATCGCTTCTCTTTATCGGCGGCTTTGCTCGCTCTTACGATGATTTTCGTTTTTCTCGCTTGGCGAGTCGATGTCTTAGAATTTCGGAAAGAAAATGAAATTTCGGATTCGGTTGTTGTCGATGGATTTAAAGAGCGGACCGAGGTCAGGGATTCGCCAACTGAAGATGGAGAGAACAAAGTCGTGGAGTTTTCTGAGGATTCATTTTCTCCGCATGGAAGATTCTCCGCCTATGAAGTTTTGGATCTTCGAGTCGGTCGGATTGGGTCGGCAGATTATAGGGTTCATTACATGTTGCGGGGTGAAGACCCTCGAATACCGCTTGTGTTCTTGGAAGAGCGCTACGTTTTGGCGGACGATGTAGCCGAAAGGATTCCTTCTTTTCAAAGCGCGGCGAAGGGAAACGAGATTATGTTCGATGCGGATGCAGCGAAGGTCGATCCGCTTGTTTTTGCAGCATTATTAGAAAAGAACGATTGGACTATTTCTTGGAAATCACGACTTTCCGGATACGTGCAGGTACGCCTTAGGAATCCGACTATCGTTTCCATTGAGGATGCGGTTGGGCAATTGAGTCGCGCTTTTCCAAATACGATTGTGACGCCTGATCACCTACATTTCTCGACGGCGATTCCTCGTGAGTACTCGTCGTCGAACCTGTGGCACCTAGAGCAAGTGAATGCTCCGGATGCTTGGGAATTCAATACAGGAAGCGATACCTTGGTTGTCGCGGTTATCGATACGGGTTGCTTTACCGATCACGTGGATCTTCGGGGTCGGATTTTCGTGAACGAGGGAGAAATCGCGGGCAATGGAGTCGATGATGACGGCAATGGTTTCGTGGACGATGTAAGTGGCTGGGATTTTTACGACGATGACGCTATTCCGAATGACGAGACCGGTCACGGGACGCATGTTTCGGGAATCGTGGGGGCTCAAGGAGACAATGGGATAGGAATTGTCGGAATGAATTGGAATTCACGAATCTTACCATTGAAGGTTGGCGATGTAAGTGGCTTGTCAAGTTCTGCAATCGCCGAGGCTTTGCGCTATGTTTCGATGATGAAAGATCGGGACGTTCCTATTGTCGCTTCCAATAATTCTTACGGTTCCAGCGCGGACAATCCCGCGGCTTTGGCGGTGATTCGCGAACACGAAGATAAGGGGATCCTGTTTGTGACTGCGGCTGGAAATAGTGGGGAAGATTTGGATAGCCCGAATGGTTCTCAGTTTCCTGCTGGCTTTCCTCAGACGAATATTATTTCGGTTGCGAATTCGACTCAGGGCGACGCGTTGTCGGGCGGTTCGAATTACGGATTGGAAAGCGTGGATATTGCTGCGCCCGGTCAAGAAGTGTATTCAACCTATAATGATGGGGATTACCGGTTTTCGACAGGAACGTCGATGTCATCGCCAATGGTAGCAGGGGCAGTTGCTTTGGTTGCGAGTCATAATCCTGATTTGAGTCCAGATGAACTAAAACAGCGAATTTTGGATACGGCAAAACGTTTCGATAGCTTGGATGGGAAATTGGTTTCGGGTGGGCGATTGGATTTACTGACAGCATTAGAGCCCGGATTAGTCGGACACGAGGTAAGCGTTCCGAGCCATCGAGCGCATTTGACGATATTGCCTGATATAGGGATTCCGGTCGTATTTGAAATCGAAGCGCTGGAGGACGCTGTCGTTTCAATCGAAACGCTTTCGGGTGGCTCTCATGCACTGGTCGAGGAAGTTTCTCCGCGTAGCTATGCGCTGAGTTTCGCGACGGAGGGACTTTATCGGTTCAGAGTGCTCTCGGAGATGGAATCGATTGTTAGATCGGTTGAGAAAGTCGTAGCGGTCGGGGTTTCTCCGGACGTGAGTAATGGCTTGTTGCATTCTTGGGAAATGGAGGGCTCGGACGGCGTGCTGATAGACGGCGCGGGTTCGGGAAATGGGGAGTTTAATGGGGCTATGCGCGTGAACGCTCCTCTAGGCAGGGGAGTTGATTTCGACGGGACGAGGAGTTCGGTTAAATTTAATTCGAGTTTCTCGAACCAAGTGACGTTTTCGGCATTCGTTAAGTCGGATAATTTACTGTCGAGCCCTCATCCGCGGATTATAGATGCTCCTGACTATTATTTGTATTTTTCGACTCGTGGAATTGTGGATATTCCGGATGGAAACGCGAACGCGTTAAAGTTCTATTCGAATCGCAGTGAGGATTTCGGCGTTTGGCATACGCCGCCGGATACGGTTTTTCAGGGGGAATGGCTTCATGTGGTGGCGAGTTACGATAGCCGTGATGTATCGAATGCTCCGCGTTTGTATATCAATGGAAAGAAGCTAGCGGTTCGGACTCAGCGATTGCCGGTGGGGCAACAGACAACAGGGGGTGGAGAAGCGTTTTTGGGCGATCGGGCGGACGGAACTCGCGCCTGGGATGGACAGATGGACGAAGTACGGATTTACAATAGAGTCGTTAGCGATGATGAGGTCGCGCTTTTGTCGGCGCGTTATTTGGAGTCGGTGTGGAGCGATTATGAAATTCAAGCTGACGTTGTAGATGGAGGGAACCAGTCGTACGATCTGTCGCTGACCGATGCCTTCGGCGCCGATCCGGATGTGAGCTATAGTTGGAGCGTGATTAGTAGGTCGGGAACGGTTGTATTGAACGGCGCGGATGAAGCTAATCCGACTGTTACGTTTGTCGAAGCGGAGAATGCTCGTATTTTATTGAAAGCGAGCGGATCAGCGGTCACTCGATACTATCGCTACGATCTAATGCTCGATCCTATCGAGATCGAGGAAGGCGTATTGGTCGGTGAAACCGAAAACAGCGGCGTAGTTTGGATAGAGGTCGACGAGACTTTGGATCGAGGGTACGTGACGGTTTTGGACGCGACTTCCGGGTTCGAGCGCCTGAGAGAGCCGATAGCGATCGATTTTTTCGGGCGCTTTGGAACTTCGGAATCTCTTTTGCAGCGAATAACGGGAGAAATTAAGAACGGTTTTACGGGGAATATCGATGGAGCTGATATCGGAATTTCTGTTGGGCAAACGCAGACGCAATCGACTACAACGGGATTTGAGGGAAATTATCAGGGTGGTCTTATTGGCGAAGGCAGCGAGCTCTTGGAGCTTCGAGTTTTGAAGAACGGCGCGTTATTTGTTTGGTTGAATGGGCGAGACATGGATTTGGCCCTAGGCGTAGTGGATGCGTTGGGACAGTTCGATGTGACGACGACGTTAGGTAATCGCTTTAAAGGCGAGGTCGATTTGGAAAAGAGATTGGTAACGGGGTCTTGGACGAGTGTCGGTGTAGAGACGGTTGCGTATTTGCGGGAGGTTCAGACTGAGGGAGTGAATCGCTACGTTAATCTGTCGACACGGGGACGTTCGGAGTCTGGCGAAGGTGTATTGATAGGTGGTTTCGTGGTGACGGGCACGTCGCAGAGGACGGTATTGCTGCGAGGACTTGGACCAGCGTTAACGGGACGCGATGTTTCGAACGTTATGGAGGATCCGGTGATTACCCTTAATCAGGGAGCGGACGTTTTGGCTCGCAATGAGCATTGGGAAGCGGCGAGTAATGTGAGTGATATTGTCGCTTTTACGGAGAAGGTTGGAGCGGCGGCGCTTGAGGCTGGGAGTCTCGATGCAGCGATGCTCGTTTCATTGGATCCGGGATTGTATACTGTTTTGGTTGGTTCGGACGTGGGAGATGGCGAAGCGTTGTTCGAGATATTCGATGATGGGAGCAATTCGGAGCGGGCTTTGGTTAACGTATCCTCGCGTGGAATGGTGAGGGGAGAGGGTCAGGCTTTGATTGGCGGATTGGTGGTCGCGGGACCGGATCCGAAGCTTGTGTTGATTCGAGGAGTCGGACCAGGTTTGGGGGATAAGGGCATAGCTGAGCCATTGGCTAATCCGATGATCGAGTTGTTTCTCGGGGCCGATCCGATTGCCTTCAATGATGATTGGATGGATGGGTCGCTTCCGATAGTGGAAGGGGCATCGCTTCAAGGACCGGCGAAGACATTGAAGGCGGCGTTCGAGTCGGCCGGAGCATTCGCTTTTGAGAGTGAATCGAATGATGCGGCGATGCTAGTGTGGTTGGAGCCGGGTCTGTATACTGTGATTTTGCGGGGAGTCGACGGAGCTGAGGGGATCGCTCTGTTTGAGGCTTATGAGATCGAATGATTTCAATTGAGGCTGAGCGACTTATGTTAAACTAGGCCTAGTTGGTGGAATAGGGTCTTGGTAGGTGGCTCGAACAGAGGTTGCTTTCTGGAAATCGAGTCGTATTGGTTCAGCGTCATGTTTGTCGATGAAACCAAAGTGAAGGTTAAAGCTGGAGATGGCGGGCGTGGTTGCGTCAGTTTTCGAAGAGAGAAATACGAAGCCTTCGGCGGGCCAAATGGCGGCGATGGGGGAAAGGGCGGCGACGTTATTCTCGAAGGATCGGTCAATGAGAACAATTTGACGCGATACAAGTTTCAGCCTCATTGGAACGCGGGTCGCGGCGAGCATGGGCGTGGTTCGGACCAGAGTGGAGCTCAGGGAGCGAATTGCGTCATTAGGGTCCCTCCCGGTACGATCGTGGTGGATATGGTGACTAAACAGATTGTTGCTGAGATACTTGAAGATGGCGAACGAAAGTTGCTACTCGAAGGTGGCAATGGCGGTTGGGGCAATAAAAAGTTCAAAAGTTCGGTTAATCGGGCGCCTCGTCGCTCGAATCCTGGGGAGGATGGGGGAACGGGGGAATATAAACTGATCCTGAAGAGTATCGCCGACATCGGGTTAGTGGGGTATCCGAATGCGGGAAAATCGACCTTGACGAATATGATCACCAATGCGCATCCCAAAGTGGCTGCGTACCCGTTTACAACGCTTCATCCTCAGATTGGCGTTATTGAGTATCCATCGCGTTACAAAACCCTGCAAATCGCGGACATACCCGGTCTGATTGACGGAGCGAGTGAAAATCGTGGCTTGGGCCATCGTTTTTTACGGCATATCGAGCGCTGTTTCCTGTTAACGTTGATCGTCGATATGTCAGGAGTCGATGGGCGAGATCCTTGGGATGATTATGACCAACTTCTTTCGGAATTGGGGGCTTATGACGAAAGTTTGCTCGAAAAACCGCGATTGGTGGTAGCGAACAAAATGGACGAGGATGTGGCCGTCGAGAACCTAGAGATCTTTCGAAAGAAGCGCGAAGTGGCGATTCAGCCGATTTCTTGCCTGACCGAGGAGGGAATTGAAGAACTTCGTGAACTTTTGTGGGAAAAGGTCGCTGAGGCCAAAGCTAAGGAAAAAGAGGTCGCTGAGGCTAAAGCTAAGGAAAAAGAGGTCGAGAGTTCAGAAAGCGGAAACGCAAAGAGTGACTCAAAACCCGCCTAGAGGAAAAATAAAGTAAAATGGCCAGTCTCAAGCCTTTGATAATGCGTGCAAATCGTCTCCTCGGGGCGAGTCTGGTCGAGCAAGGGCTAGTCTCTATTGATGATCTGGATGAGGCTAATGAACGCCTGAGAGAGCTCATGGAATCCAATACAAATGGAAGTCAGGTGGGCTTATTGGCGATTTTGGTAAATGAAAAGCAGTGTCTCGACGAAAATAAGCTGCTCGAGAAAATCGTCGAGGATTACGTATTGGGCTTAATTGATATTCGGAATGTCGAATATCCGGAGGACTTGCGCAAGACGCTTAAGACGGACGAATGCTGGGCGACATTGACGGTGCCATTCGATCACGTCGAAGACACCTGGTATCTGGCGACTGCCTGTTACATGAGTTCTGCGGTTCGCTCTTATTGGGAAGAGAAGATTAACGGTAACATTGTTTGGTTTGCCTCGTCGATCGATTCGCTATCGGAATTTTTGGAAGCGTTTGACACAAATGCAGCCAACGCGGCAGTCAGAGCCGCTAACTAGAACGGACGAATGGCTCTCGGAAGATTACAAGCAGCTATTGTCGACAATTTGTCGGACCTATCTTATCTCGACGGTAGTCAAGTAGAGGAGCTGCGTTCCTTTGATACGGAGCTGAACGGCAATGCCTTCGATCGAGTTCTGCTGGGTGACTATCACATCTCTTTGCATCAGTTGAACATCGCCAAGTCGAAGGCCTATGGCGTTGCTCCGTTTAATGTAAAACGCCTCGCTATCAACAAGGGAACTTGGGAAGTTCTCGATCAAGAATTTTGCGAAAAGAACGGCGTGATTCCCGTCAGCGTTGTCTCACATTTTATAACGGTTGCTTTTTCCAATCCGTTCGAGCTTACGATTTCTACGAAGATCGCCGAGAGAAGCGGTAAGCAAGTGATCCCTCTCTTGAGCCCCGAACGGGATATCAAGGAAGTCCTCAGGCAGGATACCAGCAATGTCGAGGCGACGCAATTCGATGATGTCGTCGAGGCTGTCGGCATGGAGTTCGGCGATGGCGAAGATGGCGATGAAGTGGATCTCGATGACGAAGAATCCGCGCCGATTATTCTGTTGGCCAATCGCATAGTAGAAGATGCGTACGGCTTGGGAGCTAGCGATATTCATATCGAGCCGCAGGAAATGGAATTGGTCGTACGCTACCGAATCGATGGCGTTTGTCAGGAAAAGCTAAAGTTGCCGCCGAAGGTCGCCGGATCGTTGATCGCTCGTTTGAAGATCATGGCGAATCTCGATATCGCGGAACGTCGTCTCCCCCAGGATGGGCGTATTATTTTCAAGCAGTTTACTCGGAAGAATATCGACATCGATTTGCGAGTATCTTCGGCCCCGCTAAATCATGGCGAGGGTATGGTGATGCGTATTCTCGATAAGCAGAAGTCGACGATGCCGTTGCCTGCTCTGGGATTTTCGGAAGGCAACTTGGTACGCTACCGGAAGGTGATTACAAATCCGTATGGTATGATCCTTCACTGCGGGCCTACCGGTTCGGGTAAGTCGATGACGCTTTACTCGGCCTTGAACGAGATCAGCAATCCTGGAATCGTGATTCGTACCGCTGAAGATCCAATCGAGTACACGCTTAAAGGCATTAATCAGATGCAAATGAATCGGCGGATCGGTTTAACGTTCGCCAGCGCGTTGCGGGCATATTTGCGTCAAGATCCGGACATCATATTGGTAGGGGAAATTCGAGATACCGAAACGGCTAATATCGCAGTTGAGGCTGCGTTGACCGGTCATTTATTGATCAGTACGCTACACACCAACGATGCTCCGGGAACGATCGCTCGTTTGACCGATATGAGTATCGAACCATTCATGATCTCATCTTCGCTCTTATGCGTATGCGCTCAGCGTTTGATGCGCCGCGTTTGCAAGACTTGTCGGATTCAGTACGAACCGGAAGGCCGCGAAAAAGAGATTCTCGAAAGTGGAATCGGTTGGAGCGGAACTGTTTTCAAGAGCAATGCTAAAGGTTGTCCTCGTTGTAACAATACGGGTTACAGGGGTCGTATCGGTATTCATGAATTGATGGTAACCGATGATGCATTGGTTGAAGGCATCAATAAGGGAAAAGAGACTTTAGAATTGAAGAAGCTCGCTATGAAAGGCGGGATGAAGACGCTTCACCAGGACAGCTTACTCAAAGTGAAGGACGGCATTTCAAGTATCGCTGAGGCTCTTTCGACCGTGCCGGTCGATATGTAGGTTTTGCTATAGCCTTGGTCAAAGGCCTTGGAAAGCGGTGGGCAGCGTTTGATTTGGGAGAGATCCTAGCCATTCCCAATTGGCTTGGCCCAGCGATAGTCGCCAACTTAAGTCAAAGCAGTTGGGCTTGTTGGAGATTCCACGCGAGTCCCTCGTGCAGCTACGTGGCGGAGCCGCGTGTTTTTCAGACGATTGTCAGTTAAGTTGACGCTGATTCGCCGAGCGGGAACTGCTACTGTGACGACAAGGACCGCTCGGAGATCGGTCGCTTCTCCCTTTTGATTGGCGAGAAGGACTGACGGCGTTTTGGCCCCGATTAGGAGGGGGGCACTTGGTCAGCCGTGTTGCCGAAAGCATGGACGGCAAGCGAAACTGCGAGAATTGAGAGGATGCGCTAGAACTGGCTTTTCATAGAAGAGTAGTTTTAAAAACAGGCTGTCGAATGATTACGTTTCCGGACCTTATCTAAATGCTCTAGCTGCTATTTTTTACAATTAGATCCATTATCTTGTACACGAGTTTTGCCGCGATGAAATCCGAGGCGTGCATTCCTGGTTTTGGGGCGAGTTCCACAACGTCGGCCCCGATTACCGTACGGTCTCTCATTACGTTTTCGAGCCCTTCGAGAGCTTGGTACCAACTCAATCCACCCGGTTCGGGGGTGCCGGTGCTTGGCATGATCGATGGGTCGAGCCCGTCGACGTCGAAGGTGATGAATAGGTTTTCGGGAAAATCCTCAGGCAGGGTATTTTTAGGAAAGCCCGATCGATCGATCGTATTCGCATCGAGGAAACCGATGTTGGATGAGCTTCTTAGTTCGGCTTCCGGTTCGGAGAGCGCTCGCACCCCAATTTGGAAAATAGGTATATCGAGATCGAATATGCGCTTCATCACGCAAGCATGGCTGTGCGGGTCTCCCTGATAAGTGTCTCGTAGGTCGGCGTGGGCATCGAATTGAACGATGCCGAACGAGATGCCTTTTTCTTTGATCGCCTGAATGGGACCGAGGGTCATCGCGTGTTCTCCGCCCAGCAGAATGGGAAGTTTGCCGAATTGGAGAACCTCGGCGGTCGCGGACCGAATCCGGGCTAGGATTTCCGTAGTTTCGCCTTCGCAATTAACGGGTGGGGCTGTGTGGAGTCCTGCTTTGCCGGGAATGCCGCCATCGATGTAGGCTTCGAGTTGAGTGGATGCATGGAGGATCGCATTGGGTCCATTGGCGGTACCGCCTCCATAGGAAACGCTGGTTTCCCAAGGTACCGGGATGATATGAAAGGCCGCTTCGCTCGGCGGGCTCGGGGGCAGGTCGTCCGAATGGAATGCAGGAGGATTGGCGTAGTCGGATGGGTTGCTCATGGTCTCTCAGGAGAGTCTATTCTTGTAATCTTCGTATCCGAATTCTCGGACGACGTTAAAGGTCGCCGATTCGGGGTTCCAGGTAGCGATCGACGGGTGTTTGATTCCGTTGAATGTGGTGGTCTTGACCATTGTATAATGGGCCATATCTAGAAATTGAATACGGTCGCCCGGTTTGAGAGGCGCTGCGAAAGAGTAGTCGCCGATCGAATCGCCCGCGAGGCAAGAGAGTCCGCCAAGGCGATAGGTATGGGCCTGTTCGCCAGGTAGGGCTGCGTTGACGATTTCCGGGCGATAGGGCATCTCTAGAATGTCGGGCATGTGACAGGTCGCCGAAACGTCGAGAATGGCTATGTCGATTTCGTTGCGAACGATATCTAGGACGGTCGCGACCAGGACGCCTGTATTGATGGCGATAGCCTCGCCTGGTTCGAGGTAGACTTCCAGGTTCGGATGGCGCTCTTGAAATTCGCGGATGATTCGGACGAGTCGTTCGCGGTCGTAGGTAGGGCTGGTGATGTGGTGGCCGCCTCCGAAGTTGACCCACTTCATTTGCGGCAGCCAGTGGTTGAAGCGTTCCTCGAATGAATAAAGAACGCCGGCGAGGGTTCCTGAATCTTGCTCGCAAAGCGCGTGGAAATGGAGGCCTTCGATTCCGTCGAGCGATTGGCCTTCGAATGCTTCTAGAGGAATTCCTAGCCGGGAGCCTTTGGCGCAAGGATCGTAGATTTCGACTTCAACCTCGGAGTATCCAGGATTCACGCGTAGGCCGCAGGAGATGGAATGGTCCGAAGCGGCGACCGTTTCTCGGTGGACATTCCACTGGGTAAACGAATTGAATGAAATATGATGAGCGATTGGAAGGAGTTCTTGCAGGTCGCGTTTGGTGAAGGCCGGAGCGAATACGTGGACTTCCTTTCCGAATTCCTCGGCCCCGAGTTGAGCTTCGTGAGGTCCGCTGGCGCAGACGCCCGCGAGGCTGCGGGAAAGGATCGGGAAAACGCTGTGCATCGCGAATCCTTTCAGGGCGCAAAGAATTTTGCAGCCAGAGGATTCTTGGATAGTCTCCAGGATGGCTAAGTTGTTCTTCAGTCGTTGAAGGTCCACTACGTAGCACGGAGAAGGTATGTCTTCCGGGAGTAGGGGATCGTAGTGAACGATGTGGTCCATCTAGTCCTTCAGTACGTCTGGCTTTCCGTCGAGGATGACTTCCTTCCATGGAAGACCGTGACGGTTGAGCTCGTCCATAAAAGGGTCCGGATTGAATTGTTCGACATTGAATACGCCTTGGCCAGTCCACTGGTCGGTCAGCATCATCATAGCGCCAATCATAGCGGGTACGCCGGTGGTGTATGAGACGGCCTGGGAGTTAACCTCGGCGAAGCATTGTTCGTGATCGCAGATGTTATAGATGTAATAGTGTTTTGGCTGGCCGTCCTTTTCACCGTCGAGAACGCAGCCGATGCAAGTACGACCTTTGGTTGATTCGCCGAGAGATCCTGGATCGGGTAGGACGGCTTTTAGGAATTGGAGCGGCACTATTTCCTGTCCTTGGTAGATAATCGGATCAATACGAGTCATGCCGATATTTTCCAGGACGCGTAGGTGAGTCAGGTACTGTTGGGAAAAAGTCATCCAAAAGCGCATGCGTTGGATTTCGGGAAGGTGTTTTGCCAACGATTCCATTTCCTCGTGATACATGAGGTACATGTCTTTGGGGCCGATGCCTTCCGGAAAATCGAAACTGCGGTGCACCGAGAGCGGTTCGGTTTCCTTCCACTCACCTTTTTCATAGAAACGACCGTTCGCGGTGACTTCGCGAATGTTTATTTCCGGGTTGAAGTTCGTCGCGAAATGCTTGCCGTGATCGCCTGCATTGCAATCGATTATATCGAGAGTGTCGATACGGTCGAAGTGGTGTTTTTTGGCGTGAGCGGTGAAAATGTTCGTTACGCCTGGGTCGAAGCCGCAACCAAGCAGAGCCATCAATCCGGCTTGCTTGAATCGTTCTTGGTAAGCCCATTGCCAGTGGTATTCGAATTTCGCTTCGTCTTTCGGCTCGTAGTTGGCGGTATCCAAGTAATTGACACCGGCTTCGAGGCAGGCGTCCATGATGGTTAGGTCCTGGTAGGGCAGGGCTACGTTGATGACGAGGTCGGGTTGGAAGTCCTTGAGAAGAGCGACTGTTTCCGGAACGTTGTCGGCGTCCACTTTTGCGGTGGAAATCTCGCGCTCGAGCTGTGAGGCGATCGCATCGCATTTCGACTTTGTTCGACTGGCTAGGCAGATTTCGGAAAAGACTTCCGGGATTTGGGCACACTTGTGGGTAACGACCCTTCCGACACCACCCGCTCCGATTATTAGCACTTTACTCATAGGATTCCCATTCGCGTTGATCTAACCGCGATTGGAACTGAGAAGTAATGCTTGAGGGTGATCTATCAAGCGTTTTTCGACGCTCGGACTAGCTGGGGGATCCTACAATTTTGCCGGATCAAAGGGCGTTGTGGGCACCTCGCCGGAAACCGTGGCTCGCAGACTGGCCCGGAGGTCCGAAATGGTGGAGGCGTGGCGAGGATCGCAAGCGAGGTTGTCGAATTCGTAGGGATCATTTTGATGATCGTAGAGTTCGGTTCCTTGTTCGCCTTGATTCCATTCCGTGTAGCGCCAGCGGTCAGTTCTGACCGTGGCGCCCATGACAGGTAATCCATCGCCTGGACGAAGGGCTTGGGTGTAGGCGCGGCCTTTCCATTTGCGCTCGGGATTATCGAGCAGTGGCACGATGCTTTTACCTTCGATGGATTTGGGCGGAGTCAGTTCGCAAAGCGTTGCGATGGTTGGGAAAATGTCCACGAATTCGACGATTTGTTGGCTGGCTCGTCCGTTGCCTTTGCGACCGGGGGCGTAAATCATCATGGGAGCGGAAGCCGATTCCTCGAACAAGCAGCGCTTTTGCCAGATGCCTTGATGCTCGCCTAGATGATAACCGTGGTCGCTCCAAAAGACGATGATCGTGCGTTCACTCAGTCCTAGTTCGTCGACCGCGTCGAGAAGTCGACCAACCTGGGCGTCTACGAAGCTGACGTTGGCGTAATAGGCTTGCTTGGCTTTGAGCACATCTTCTTCTGCTAAATTGTAATTGGGGACTGGGTTGTTATGGGCGAATGCGGATTTGGGAATGTCGGCCCGGTCGTTTTCGGGGGCGTAGGGCATCTTAATTTTTTCAATGGGATAGAGATCCCAGTATTTTTTGGGAGCGACGAATGGCGTGTGAGGCCGGAAAAATCCGACGCCAAGGAAAAATGGCTGATCTCGATTTTCGCTCATAAGCTTGATCGCTTCGGTTGTGATCATGCCATCGGTTTGCTCTTCGTCTGTCCCTTCGGCCGCGAGCCAACTCAGGGCAGCGCTGATTTTGCGGTGTGGTTCTAGGTTTGTGATGAGGTGTTCTTCTTCGGTATCGCGTCCTTTAGGATTGACCACTTGGTCCCAGGATTGGGGATCGTCGAGGCCGTTGGTACCGATTTGATGGGGTACTCCATAGTGGTAGAGTTTTCCGACACGCATGGACTTGTATCCGTTTTGGCGAAACAGTTGCGGCAGGGTTACGACGTCGGGAACTTCATCGCGAAAATGTCGAGCGAGGTCGTAGACCTTGAGGGTGTCCGGTCGCAATCCGGTCATGAGCGACGCTCGAGTCGGGTTGCAGAGGGGGATCTGGCAATAGGCGTTGTCGAACCGCACGCCCATATCGGATAGTCGATCGAGGTTGGGGGTGACTGCTACGGGGTCACCGTAGCAGGCGATAGACTGCGTGAGATCGTCCGAAGCGATGAAAAGCACGTTTAATGGTGGTTCCTCGGCGTTTAGGGTTTGGCAGAAAACGGTGAGGAAAATGATTAAGGAGAGGCGTTTCATTGGTTGTTTTCGATTGTGGGAGCGTTTTCGAAGCTGACGAGGCTGTGGGTGTTTGTCATTAGTATATTCACCGAATATCGTTTTCAACTGTCCAAGGTGATTGAGATGAGCAGCTAAAACGTGTTTTATTTCATTGTGGGAATCGCTTCGGGAAGTTTTTTTGTTGCTTTCAATCCTCTTTTTATGCCTCGTCCCCTTCTTATTTCTCTCATGCGAATCATCTCCATTCCAGCGTATGCTTAAGGTCGCGGGGCATGTTTTGATCGGTTTGTTAATCCTGTTGGCGGGGTTTCAGTATTCGAAGATCGGATCGGGCAGTGGGGAGGGCTTTCCGCAACGACCGGTTCGAGTCGTGGTTCCCTTTAATCCAGGAGGCGGAACGGATACCTACGCTCGCATCCTGCAAAAAGCGATTAAGGACCATAACCTAATGCCGCAGCCATTGGTAATCGTCAACAAACCGGGGGGGGGAGCGACGATTGGGAGCAATTATGTGAAGGATGCTCGAAACGATGGATACACGTTGTTGTGTCTACATGAAGCGTTGATGACATCCAAGGCAACCGGACAGTCAATGTATGGTGCAGAGGCATTCGAAGCGGTTGCGGCGACTGGGGAGATGGGACAAGTGGTTTTGGTCGCAAACGATTCTCGGTTCGCGACATTGAACGAATTGATGGAAACTGCCAAAGCTGAGCCGGAGACTTTGAAGTTTGGCGTGAATTTGGGGACGCCCACTCATTTTTCCGGTATCCAATTAGAGACCACTTTGCCTGGCGCTCGCTTTCGATTGGTAACGACGGGTGGAGGAGCGAATCGCTTGGCTGCGTTGATGGGCGGACATTTGGATGCGGCGATTTTTTCGGTAGGAGAATTGATCCGCTTTAGAGACAATGGATTGAGGGCATTGGCGTATTTGGGCGAGAATCGTTTGGATGCGATTCCGGAGATCCCGACGGCTAAGGAGCTGGGCTATCCGGTATTCAGTAGCAACCTTCAATATTGGTGGCTGCCGAAAGGTACGGATCCGGAAATTTTGGATTATATGGCATCCGTTCTGAAACAGGCGATGGAAACGGATTATGTGTTAGAGCGGTCCAAGGAATTGGAAATCCTACCGCGAACGATTTTGGGAGACGAGCTTGCGGAGCGCATCGAAAGCAAGACGAAATTGTTCAGTCTCATGAAAACGGAACAGCGCGTTGATTTGCCAGACGTCACCGCGTGGACAATTGCGGGAATTTGCGTATTTGGGGCGATGATTCTCGGAAAATTCGTTTTTGGAAAACGATCAGCCTCTGAAAAAGCAACGGAAGGGCGAATGCGTTATGACTTGGCGTTTGGTACGCTTGGAATGTGTTTGGTCTACGTATTGTTGATGGGGCTAGGGGTGTTGTCCTTCGTATGGGCTACGATTGCTTTTATCGTTGCGAGCGGTTTGTATTTGACGAGCTGTGACAAGCGAAAATTGGTTTACGTTTTGGAAGTCGCTTTGGTGATGTCATTGGGACTGCACTATGTTTTTACGGTCTTGTTTGCGATTCAACTTCCCTGAGGATTGGTAATGGAAGCGATAACGACAGCATCGGTTTATTTGTTCAGCGTTCAGGGACTGTTCTTAATTGTGATCGGAACGGCGTTGGGGATCACTATGGGAGCGATTCCAGGATTGACCGGAGCGATGCTGATCGCGCTGACCTTGCCACTAACTTTTGGAATGGATCCGGTTAATGCGTTCATTCTATTGATCAGCATGTACGTGGGCGCTGTTAGCGGGGGGTTGATTACGGCGACCTTGTTGCGCATGCCAGGGACACCGGCGTCGATTATGACGACTTTGGATGGCTATCCGATGGCCCGGTCAGGGAAACCTGGCAGAGCACTCGGGTTGGGAATTACGGCATCCTTTGTGGGAGGGTGTATTTCCTGGCTCTTTCTGATTTCGTTGTCGGCCCCGATAGCGAAGTATTCGACGAAGCTCGGGCCATTCGATTTCTTTTCGCTGGTTTTACTGGCGCTCGTTTTGATCGCCTCGATTGGCGGGAAATCGATTAGTCGATCGTTCTTCTCGGCATTGCTCGGCGTGTTCGCTTCATTGCCGGGCATAGATAAGGCGACCGGCAATCTTCGCCTGACTTTCGGGATGGAAGAGCTCAATGGGGGGCTTAAACTGTTGCCTGTATTGATTGGGATGTTCGCGATCAGCCAGATAATTTTGGATCTGTGTCGTATCGGCGAAACGATTACGGTTATTCCGGTTAAGCGGAAGCGGGAAATGCTTTTCAAGGTGAAGGACTGGAAGGATCAAGCGTTAAACTTGATTCGATCTTCGGTTATTGGAACTTGGATTGGCATCTTGCCTGGAATCGGGGCGAATATTGGTTCGGTGACTGCGTATAGCGCGGCGAAGTCCATGGCGACTCCGGAAGAGAAAGAGCAGTTCGGCAAAGGATCGGAGATTGGAATCGTGGCGGCTGAGTCGGCGAACAATGCGACAATTGGCGGTTCGTTGATCCCGCTTATTTCGCTCGGAATTCCTGGTAGCGTGATCGATGCGATTCTGCTCGGCGGATTGCTGATCCATGGTTTGCAGCCAGGACCTTTGCTCTTCCAGCAGAATCCGGAGATGGTCTATACGATCATGGGGTCGATGATTGTCGCGAACGTGTTCATGTTTTTCTTCATGGTGTTCGCTGTGCGTTATTTGGCACGTTTGGCTTCGGTTCCCAGGAGTTTGCTCATGCCGGTTATTTTGGTGTTTTGCATCGTGGGTTCGTTTGCTTTGTCGACGCGCATGTTCGATGTATGGACGATGCTGTTCTTTGGTTTGTTGGGGTTTGCATTCGAACGTATCAAGATTCCTCTAGCGCCGTTTGTTATCGGGTTTATTCTGGCCCCAATTGCCGAAGAGAATTTGCTGATGGGTTTGATGGCGTCCAATGGTAGTTACTTGCCGATTATACAGCGACCAGTTTCGTTGATATTCGTAGTGAGTTCGATTGTCCTGCTCGCCATTCCCTTATACAAACGATACCGGTCTAGATAGGAGAAATTGAGTTATGGTAAAACGATTAATATTATTGGTGATGTTTTGCGGTGCTTCGACTGCTATCGCAGCCGATAAACCAAATATCCTGTTCATCTTCACTGATGACCAATCGACGAGAACCGTCAGTTCTTACGAGGGCGCTTATGATTGGGTGAGTACACCGAATATCGATCGCCTGGCAAGTGAAGGCGTTCGGTTCACGCGAGCGAATATCGGTTCCTGGTGCATGGCGTCTAGGGCATCGATCCTAACCGGGCTGCAGCAGCACAAAGTCGAGTCGCTGAGAATGACGGGACCAAATCCGATGAATGTTTACGATCCGGAATTGTGCCAGTTTTGGCCGAAGAGTTTTCGCGAACAAGGTTACTACACGGCTCACATCGGCAAGTGGCATACCGGCGTTGATTCGGGGTATGGCCGGGACTGGGATCATCAGATCGTATGGAATCGCCCGAAGTATCCTGAAAATGCCCCGTACTACTATTACAATCAGATGATTGAGTTTGACGGCGAAGCTCCGGTGAATGTCGAAGGATATACGACTGACGTCTATACGGACTGGGCGGTCGATTTCATCAAGGGCTCTAAAAGAGACCCGGAGAAGCCTTGGTATTTGTGGCTTTGCTACGGAGCGGTTCATGCGCCGTTCACTCCGGCAGAGCGGCACTTGGATGATTATGCAGACGCTACGACGCCACGGATCAAAGACGTTTATGCGCCGCGTTCGGGCAAGCCGAATTACGCGAACCAGATGGCATTTTGGGAACCAGGCGACAATGGGGAGCCTGTGGAGAAAGCTCGTTTGGGTAAGGTACCGGTGGGAATGCAAGATCTACCGGGAAGGCCATTGAAAGATTGGATACGTCAGTACCAACAAGGAGTGTTGGCGATCGACGAAGGCGTGGGGCGATTGCTCGAAGCGCTTAAGGAAAGCGGTCAAGACGAGAATACCTTGATTGTGTTCACTTCGGATCAAGGCTTCGCTTGGGGGCAGCACGGGATGAAGTCGAAGGTTGCGCCATATTTCGCGACTATTGCAGCACCATTAGTTTTTCGTTTGCCGAAATCGATGGCTGAAGGAAATCGGAGTCGAGGAACGGTCGTTTCGGAGCCGGTTACAGCTGTGGATATCCCGGCTACCTTATTTTCGATGGCCGGACTGAAGCAACCGTGGAAGATGCATGGATACGATTTGTCGCCATTGTTGGAAGATCCAGATTCTCCCTGGGGAAATCCGTCGTTGCTTGTGCACACGGCTAAGCAGTACGGCTCGGATACGGATTCGATTCCCGAAAAAGGCGATCCGAAATTATATCATGGTCCAGGGATTCCTTGGTATGTATTACTGAGCCAAGGACGTTACAAGTACGTGAGAACCTTGATCGAAGGAGAGACGGAAGAGTTGTACGATTTGGTTAGTGATCCTGACGAATTACGTAATTTGGCCGGAAACGCGAATTATACGGATCTGCTTAAAAAGTATCGAAAAGCCGCGATTAAGGAATTGAGGCGGACTGATGCGGGATTTGTGGATACGCTCCCTTCGGTTGCGAGTAATTGAATATAGGCTTTGCAGAGGTCCGGAGCTGTATCCCTACGGATCGATTCGGTTGAGTTCGATTGAGTGGATGTCTACGGCTTGTTGACCGGGGATGTTGGGGGCGGTGAGGCGGAGAAGTCCGCGGCCTCTGGAGAGTTTGATTTTTCCGAGGGCTAGTGGTTTGAAGTCTTTTACGAAGTAGTGGGATTCCGCCATGCGTTCGAGGGACTTGTCGTAGAGGGGCGGGTCGAATACTTCGGTGACTTTGGTTTTGGTGGTGCCTGCCTTTTCCATTGAGAGTTTGAGAGTGACGCCTTCGTTTCCGGCGGCGCATGTGTAGTAGGCGATGGCTTCGTAGTTGGCACTGTCGCTGACATCGATATCCCAGGTAATGGAGTCGCTGGTTTTGGTCCAATGGGTGAAGAAGGAGTTGTTGGGGGCTTTCGAGCTGCGTTGGATGGTTCCATGCGGTTCGGCGTCGCGGGCGGGAAGAGTCGTCGTTGGAGCGTAGCCTACCGTGAATGGGCGGTCGGCGTATTGGGCGAACGCAGCTTGCATGATTTTCTGGTGGGCTCTGGCTTGGGCTTGGAGTTCTTTTACGATTGCGGGGTGGGTTTTCGCTACGTTGGTATGCTGGCCCCGGTCCGTGTTGATATTGAATAGTTGGCCTTTGGCGTCCAAGCGGTAGCGTTGGGTGCGGACGCTGACTTGGTTGCCTTTGATAGCGAATAGCGAGCGCGGCTGCCATTTGGGGTTTGAGTTTGAAAGAAGTGATTCGAAGCTTCGGCCGTCAAGAGGTTTGGCGGTGTTGGGAGTTAGGCTTGCTAGTTGGGTTAAGGTCGGTAGGAGATCGATGGCGCCGGTTATTTGCGGAACGCTTTTGCCTGCCGGAAGCGTATTCGTCCAACGGATAAAGAAGGGCGAGCGAAGGCCGCCTTCTTCGATGGAGCTTTTGCGGCCTTTCATATCGCCATTCCAGCGGTAGGAGTTGGGGCCGTTGTCAGAGAAATAGACTACGATGGTATCGTCGCTTAATTGGAGCTTGTCCAAGGTGCTTAAGACACGGCCGACGTTCCAGTCGATGTTTTCGCACATCGCGAGAGCGGCGCGGGTCATCATTACGTCTTCTACGTCTGGGTCACGGTAGTGTTGGGCGAGTTCTTGGTATTCGAATTTCCCGTAGAATTCATCGGAAATCATCATTGGGGAATGAGGCGTGTTGTAGGGGATGTAGCAGAAGAAGGGTTGATCGCGATTGGCTTTTATGAAGTCAATCGCGTGATCGGTGAAGTCGTCGACGACGTATCCATGGCCACGGACTTTGCGGCGATTGTGGTCGAGCGGAGGACTGAAGTAGTGCCCCCAGTGGCCGGAGGTGAAGCCGTAGTATTCATCGAAGCCTCGGTCGTTAGGATGATAGGGGGCTTGGGTTCCGTTGTGCCACTTTCCAAATGCTCCAGTTGCGTAGCCGTTGTTTTTGAAAATATCGGCGATGGTGGTTTCGTCGGGATTGAGTCGACCTTGTCCGCGCGAAACGCCGCTGACTCCTGTGCGTGGATAGTAGCGGCCGGTTAGGAATTCAGCGCGTGTGGGAGCACAAACTTGGCACACATAGAAATTCTCCATGGTGATTCCCTGGTCGGCGAGGGAATCGATGTGAGGAGTGGCGAGGTTGGTATTGCCGCTGACGCTGAGATCTCCCCAGCCTTGGTCGTCGGTGAGAATGACGACGACATTGGGTTGTCGAGCGGCTAAGGTTGCGAATAGGAGGGTAAGGGCGGATATTTTGAGGAGTAGCATCTTATTGATGAAGGATGAAGAATGAAGGATGAGGGGGCAATGGGAAATTGATGGCTCGGTTTGGTCGATGGTGAAAGCGTTGGGAATGCCTTTACATTATGAGGGGGGCTTTGTTGGGTGGTTGCATGCCCAAATCGAAGTCTTCCTCGCGGCGTAAAGCGTCACTGCCTATCCTCATGTACGCGGATACGCGGACGTCTTCGGATCAATTGTATCTTGGAAAATTAGGAGTTCCGGATGCATTTATTTCGTTCAAGAAGGGTGCAAAAAGCTATGCGGTTTTGAGTCAATTGGAGTATTCGCGCGCATTGAAGGGGTCGGCATTCGATACGATTCTTTCCTTAGAGGAATGGATGGCTAATGCTCGATCGAAATTTCGGCGAACCGATGTGGGAATCGCGGAAGTGATTGCGGCATTGAGCAAGGCGTATCGGATGACTGGATTCAGAGTATCGGGGGACTTTCCTGCGTGGTTGGCATTCGAGCTTCGGGATTTGGGTTTTGAAGTGAAAGCAACGCAAGGTTCGATCTTCCCGGCTCGGGAAACGAAGTCGGAAGAAGAGATTTTATTTTTGAAAGAAGGCAATCGTTGCAGCGCGGCAGGAATTTGGGCAGCAGAGAAAGCTCTCAAATCGGCGACGGTTAAGCGGGGTTATCTTTATCTCGATGGCAAGCGACTGACTTCGGAGCGATTGCGGGAAGTGATCGAAGTCGCGTGCTTGATGTCGGGAGCTGTTTCTTTGGATACGATTGCGGCAGCAGGGGATCAGGCGTGCGATCCGCATTGCGCAGGATCGGGACCGATCAAGGCGAATGAATTGATTATCGTGGATGTGTTTCCACGCGTATCCAAAACCGGCTATCATGGCGATATGACTCGGACTTTCTTAAAAGGGACGCCTTCCGATGCCCAGCGAGCGTTGGTCTCGGCTGTTGGCGGAGCGCAGAAACAGGCGGTTGAACAGGTGCGAACAGGAGTAAACGGAAAAACTATTCACACTTCGATCGTGACCTATTTCGATGAACGCGGTCTCAAAACAGAGCGAAACGAAACCGGGGCGATCGGCTTTTTCCATGGCACGGGTCATGGTCTAGGATTGGATGTACATGAAGTGCCGCGCATTTCGAACGTTAATTATAAGTTGAAGCGCGATTCTGTGGTGACAATCGAACCTGGATTGTATTATCCTGGTTTGGGTGGCTGTCGCGTCGAGGATGTAGTAGCTGTAACCGATGATGGACCTCAAATACTCAGCACGTACCACTACAGGTGGATTGTTAAGTAGCATGAGTAGGGTGCTGAAGCTAATTTAATCGATGCCGGAATTGGCGGAAGTCGCGTATTATTGTTCTCGTTGGAATCCGGGAATTGGCAATCGTGTGACAGCGGTTGAGCTGCATGGTCAGACGCGATGTTTTCGGGACGCCGATGCGGAGGATGTGAAGGCGGTTTTGATTGGTAAGCGTCTTATCGGTTCAAGAACGCATGGGAAACGAATGTTGTTCGAGTTTTCTCAAGGGTGTTGGCTGGGTGTGCATCTTGGAATGACCGGGAGGCTTTTGACTAGGGAAACGAGCGTTGCTTTAGAGAAGCACGATCACTTGGCCTTGAAGATGAATTTCGGATGGCTCGTTTTCAATGATCCGAGACAATTCGGAAAGATTGAGTTGTTCGAGAGTGAAGGTTTGCCTGATAGATGGAGAGAATTACCAAGAGAGATCTTGTCTAAGGAATTCGACTACGAGTATTTCGATCGCATTTTGGAGCGGCGTAGTCGGGCGATTGTAAAGTCGCTTTTGCTCGTGCAGGATTTATTTCCCGGCGTAGGAAACTGGATGGCGGATGAGATACTTTGGCGAGCACGGATTCGACCGGACCGTCGATTGGGTTGCTTGGGCGAAAAGGAGCAAAAAGCTTTGTTTGATTCGCTGCGTTTCGTTTGTCGCGGGGCAATGAAGTATGTGGCTCCAGACTACACGGACCCGCCTAGGTCGTGGCTTTTTCGGCATCGCTGGAAAGCGGGTGGGGTTTGCCCGAAAATGGGTAAGGTTTTGGAACGCGATGAAGTGGGCGGGCGAACGACCTGTTGGTCGAGTTCGTGGCAGCGATAGAGGGCAAGGATTGGTTAATAGAAAATTACCTGATTTCAAACCAAGAAAAATATATGATTTTGCATTATGGTTAAGCAAATTAGTTATTGGCATAGTTGGAATCAATGTTTAACTAAAGAAGTATAAAGTATTTGGTAAAATGAATAGAAGAAAAGCCATTCAACAAACTGTTTACCTTCTCGGAGGCGCTGTTTCCGCTTCTGTCATAGTAGGTGCTATGAGCGGGTGTAAGCCTAAAGGAGCGCTTGACTGGGTGCCGCAGTTTCTAACCAAAGAACAAGCAGAAACCATAGAAGCACTAGCAGAAAGCATTTTGCCAGAAACCGATACCCCGGGGGCTAAAAGTTTGCATCTGACAGAGTTCATCGATTTGATGCTAAAGAATGTATTTAATGGCTTTGAGCAATTACAATTTCCTAAAGAATTAGTCAAATTTGAAGAAGAATGTCAGTTCTTTACAGGCAATAATTTTTTAAACAGTTCTCCAGATGAGCGTCAAAAATTCTTGGTCTTAAATGAGAAAAAAGCTTTAGGGAATCAGCAGAAAACTGGCGAAAAGGCCTTTATTTCTAAAATAAAAGAATTGGTTTTAGTTGGTTACTTTACGTCTGAATATACCATTAAAGAATTGATGAATTATAATCCGCTTCCAACTAAATTTGAGGGTTGTGTTGCAGTGGCTGCTGAACCTAAAATTCAAGTAGGGATTGAAGGACGGAGTGCATAGCTCAGTATGTAGTTTTACAGTTGGCAGTATGCAGTTTTGCACTGTGACCTCTGGCGATAAAGTTTAACTCGCCCGCTTAAGTATTCGAGCTGGTTTATGGTCTGCCCGCTGGCCTCTAAAATAAAAAATGAAAGACATAAATACATTCGACGCAATTGTAGTTGGTTCAGGTATCACAGGCGGTTGGGCAGTCAAAGAATTGACTGAAAAAGGCTTAAAAACCTTAGTGTTAGAAAGAGGTAGAAAATTAGAACACGTCAAAGATTACACAACCGCCAATACACCAATTTGGGAATTGCCACACAGGAATAAAACGACGGCAGCAGATAAAGAAACGTATCCTATTCAATCCACCGTTTATGCCTTTAATGAAGGTACGAAACACTTGTGGATAAAAGATAAAGACCATCCCTATACGACGCCGCCCAAACAGCCTTTTAATTGGCTTCGAGGCAATCATGTAGGTGGACGATCGCTTATGTGGGGCAGGCAATCCTACCGCTGGAGCGATTTAGATTTTGAGGCTAATGCTAAAGAAGGAATAGCCGTGGATTGGCCTATTCGATACAAAGACATAGCCCCTTGGTACAGTTATGTAGAAAAATATATTGGGGTTTCGGGTCAAGTTGAAAATTTGCCACAACTTCCGGATAGTGAATTTTTGCCGCCAATGGAGATGTTTTGTGTGGAGAAAAGTATTAAAAGCAGTATCGAGGAAAAATGGCCGAAGCGAGTCATGACTATCGGAAGAGCGGCTAATCTAACTAAAATTTATAATGGTCGTCCAGCTTGCCAACACCGAAATCTTTGCTATCGAGGTTGTCCTTATGGTGCTTACTTTAGTAGTCAAAGTTCAACTTTACCTGCGGCAATAGCGACAGGAAATATGACTTTACGTCCAAATTCGTTAGTAGAAACCTTGCTTTTTGATAAGGATAAAAGCAAAGCAACAGGCGTTAGAGTATTGGATACGGAGACAGGTAAAAGTGTAGAGTATAAGGCAAAATTAGTCTTCTTGTGCGCTTCTACTTTAGGGTCTACTCAAATTTTATTACAGTCTACGAGTGATCGTTTTCCAAATGGATTTAGTAATTCAAGTGGAGAATTAGGACATAATTTAATGGATCATTTATTTGATTTGCATGCTTATGCAGACTTTGACGGAGACTTAGATAAATACTATAATGGGCAGCGACCAAATGGTATTTATATTCCTCGTTTTAGAAATGTATGGGACAAACATCCTGATTATATAAGAGGTTTTGGTTTTCAAGGAAACGCAAGTCGTGCTGGATGGGAAAGCAAAATGGGGCAATTAGGTGTTGGTGCTGATTTCAAAAAATCAATCACTCAATTAGGTGGTTGGAAAATGGCATTTTATGGTTTTGGAGAAATCTTACCTTATCATGATAATAAGGTACAACTTAACCCTAGTAAAAAAGACATTCACGGTTTACCCACCTTGTTTATCGAAACCAAGTTGAGGGAAAATGAATTAGCCATGAAAAAAGATATTTTGGCATCAGCAAAAGAAATGATGGAAGCAGCAGGTGCTAAAAACGTTAGCGTTTGGGATGGGCAAGCACCAATGGGCAGCGGCATCCATGAAATGGGCACTGCAAGAATGGGAAAAGACCCTAAAACTTCGGTATTAAACAAATGGAATCAATGCCATGAAGCCAAAAATGTTTTTGTCACAGATGGTTCTTGTATGACTTCCGCCTCTTGTGTTAACCCGTCTTTAACCTATATGGCGTTAACCGCACGAGCCGTTGATTATGCAGTGAAAGAATTGAGTAAGCAGAATTTGTAGATAGTGTGGTTAATTTTGTTAATAGGAAATTCAATTGTTCCGACTTGATGCGAGGGGTAGGTTTAAAGGTTGCTTTTGCCCTATCAAGTTAGGCCTGCCTAGTTGCGCTCAGCCTCCGTTCATTCGAGCCGACGCCTCTCCACCATCTTACAAGCCCCGCTAGAATTGTCGTGAGTCTGATTATGATCAAGGCATACCGGCCGCCAAAGAGTAATGGGCAAAAATTCACTTACAGAGCTAACCGTAAGATTCGATTCCTTTAGCCTTTTAAAGGCCTCGACTAAACTAAATCTCCGGTAATCGCATTGCCGAACGAGTAATCGAATACGCTATACTGTCAAAAATCGATTTAGTCGGTCGCATTTCTCACCGACATTGACGGAGTTAGATCACCCTCCATGGTTGGCTAGGACAACGCATGTGGGTGGCCATGGCATAGAAATATTCGAACGAATAAAGGCGTTTTAACGCTTAGTGGTATTCGACAGAAATCAGCGCGTCATTTTACGCCGCTCTCAGATCCCTCAAAAGAAAACGCCGTGCAGCTTGGGGCCTAGCCCTTTGGCCGGTATGATTCCAGCCTCTGAATTTGGGCCTTCCTAGCTGCCGGATAGTACTTTTCGAACGGAACCCCAGAAACCTCTTCGATTGCGTCCTTAAACAGCTCTTTGCCCGAAAATCCCGATTTTGAATTCAAAACCCGCGTACGCACGGCATCGAGAAATCGATCGGCGTAGCGCATGTACGCATCGAGCGCGATGAACCGAGCGCCTCCAGGGTTATCGAAATTGATCCATATCTTGGCGTTGCGATCGGCATCCTCACCCTTGCGATTCTCGCCTTTGCGCCAATTCAGCAAATCGAGCCCTTCGCCGAGTACGCTCTTCGAATTCTGCCAACGTTGAATAGCTTGTATTTCGTATATCTCATTAACGCCGAGCGCCTTTATTTGGGCAATGTCGTTGAGGAAGTTTACGAAGACTTTGTTGAACCAATCCCTATCACCTACGCGAAAGCGCTTCATCTCTAGGCGTTCCCTCAATTCGTTTGGAAAGCCCCCCCGAAATCGATTGTTGCGACGAGCAACCCAAGTGAAGGGATCGTATATGTGAAACAAATTAGATACGTAGGTCTCTTGGAGATACTTGATTTGTTCCTCCGTTGGCTTCTTGCGTGTATAAAACATGGGATAACTAATCTGCACGTCTTGAAAAGCGCCAGGCGGCACCTGCTCAGTGAGTCCTCTGAAAATGGAATGAAAGCCTTTGTTCGTATCCAAATTCAGTCCATCCTCCTTTATAACTCTTACGTCAGAACCTCTGCCCGTGTCATAATTGACGTGATAGTAGTTCACGTTCCATTTCGTTAATACGCGTCGCTCCCAAGTTTTCGTCTCCTCATTATAACGAATATTTTTCGCGTATTTGCCTTTAGGCATCTCCGGTAACATCTCATTCAATCTATCCAGATCCCAAACAACCAACGCATCGATCCGGAAAAACGGTTTCGTATTCAAACGATGGAGAATCGAACGCTCGCGTTTCAGCCATTGCGATCGATCAGCCTTGAAATTCTTGATTCCGAAACTCTCCGTCAGAGCTTTCAATTCGGCCTCCATAACATCCCCAGCCTCGGTACGTAGATTCATATGCTGAATCTCGTATCGCAGGAGCTTTTCATGAAAGCCGACCAGTAAATCCTTAAAAGTCGCATTGAAGCCCCTCACAACAGGATCCGGTCCTTTATACTGCTTCCCAGTCAATCCATCGATGAGAGTGGGGTAACCCGCGAACACAACGAAAGGCGCTAGCCGAATCGCACCTTCGTTAATTACCTCAGGACCTTCATTAGCCAGCGAATTGATTGATAAATAAGTGATTACGATTGCCGAAAATAACAACTTAATCCTGGAGGGCATTGCAGTCATAGGGGTTTCAATTAGGTGTTTATGATATTGTATTATAAATACAAAGTTACGATTGAAACTAGAAATCAACTCAGACTCAGGTCAATTTCCAATTATTGAAATGCGAACCTAGCGAATTAGAAGACGTTCCCACTCAAGAGAGTCCCTTGAGGGCTCAACTTGCTTACTCGCCGTCTCGCTTTAACCCTAGTTCGCTGGCCCTTTCTTCGACTCCGTCCGAGTCCTCGCCAAGCAGGTTTCGAATGTCGCCTCAATTCACAGGCGCTGCGCTGCGCGATTTGGTTGATAGTAAATTCAATTGTTCCGATTTGATTCGTAGGAACACACAGAACATCGGCCTACAGATCGGGAATCATTGGGCGAACACATTCATGACGGCTCCCGCGGCCTCCAATTGCAAAGTCGCCATGCGGACGCCGCCCGCGGATCTTCTCGTCTATTTCTCCTCGCAACCGAATTGGAGAATGCAAGTCGTGGATCGAACCGCTGAGGACCCGCGCACAGCGGTCACGCCGTCCAAGCTACGTTACGTTTGGGAAGGCACTCCAGCAGCCGGAGAACGCGTGCATTCGACTCAAGTGTATTTACCCTCACGCAGTCACCAAAGCCCGAGTGTCCATCAATCAGCCCGGTGCCAAAGCGGAATACGCCAAGGGCGATCTCGGAGCTACCGCGGGCAAATCTGGAATCACTGTGATCCGCGATGATCTTGGCACCACTGTCTTGAAGCTACAGTTTGAGACGAATCGTACCGAGCGGGTGACGATCAACTATGAAGAAGCGGGTATCCGCCTAAACGGCAAAGTGGTCTCCGGATCCTGGGATTAAGCGGAGGCACCCGTCATTGGTCGGTGACAGCGGCTCAGCGGAACTAGTAGAATCCATTTCTATAGAAAACGTACTCCCCATCATCGCACATGTTCGTTGGTAATAAGGCGTAAATCAGCAGGGCTTTGGCCACCTACTTAGCAGGCGGTTCTTTACTCGAAGAGAACATGTTTACATCGATAAAAGTGTCGAAATCGAGGAACAACGGTTTCGGTCTGTGACGAGACTGTTCCGGTTGCGGTCACGACGGCGCCGATTTTGTCCCATGAATTCGTGGATAGGTCGTCGGTTTCCTCGAGCTGATAGGCGGCATCAGGGGACGAGGTCCAGCTCAGAGTGACCTGTTCATCAGTGTGCTGAATCTGCGTGATGATGAGGGGCACCACAAACTCCAAGGCGCCCATGTCTACGTCGCCGTTAACGACACGCTTGATGCCGGCGTAATCGCCGTTTGCAGTCATCCATTCTTGATTAGTTCCGGTGTCTCGGCATGGAGAAGATTCGCTCAGGCGGTAATCCTCAGCGACCAAAGGATCGCTGTTGATGTTGCCGTCCTTCAGACTAGTTCCGTCCTGAATGCAGTTGTGCTCAATAGTGACGACGTAGGCTTCCACGGGCAGATTGAATCCGCTGTTGGAGTATAGGATGTTGTTGCGAATGACGGTTTCATCGATCGGGTCGAAGGAGGATTTCCAGAAAACCCCCCCGGTGGTGTGAGATGAACGATTGTTGAGCACAGTGCAGTTTTCGAGCTGGCCCCGCCCTTGGATATAGATCCCCCCGCCATCCGACGGAACATCGAAGTATCCTGGCGGATGTTCTCGATCGTAATGGCTGCGGTTATCTAGAATGAGGCTATTTCCCAGCATCCCGTTCTCGATGTAGGCGCCACCCCCGATTCGGCTACCGTTGTTTTGAATAAGGCACCGTGTGACAACGCCCCCTTCGCTGATATGCACTCCTCCCCCCTGGTTGCTCGGCTTGACCGCGCTTCCGGCGGTAAAGGCGATCACACTAGGGGAGCCATCATTGTCGAAGATCTGGCAATCACGCATGGATCCCCCGACCATCGTTACCCCTCTGAATTGATTGCTGTAGATCTGGCATCGGACGACCGTGGAGTGGTCGCAGTCCAAGGCGCCCACTGACGTTACATTGTGCCGGATGATGCAACGTTCGATCAGGCTGCCGCTGCCAACATGAACCGTGGAGGGATCAGAAAAGCCATCGCCTCCTTTGTTGTTGTCGTAAAAGGTGCAATCCCTCACCACGCTGCCCTCCCGGGCGGCCAGCGCTGAGCCAGCGGGAAGAATTCCGTGAAGCCCCTGACTACCGCCGTTCTCTCGAAACACACAGTTGCTGATCACGCAATTTCTGGCGTATACCCCCCCGCCGTATTCCCTCTCGGGATCACCAAGGCCTCCCCCCCGTATGAAACCATGTTGAATCGTCAAGTCGATCAGGCTTGCACTATTGATGTCAAAGCAACGGACATCATTCCGTCCATCCACCACGCAATCATCCGGGCCGTTGAAGCCTTTTATTGTGATGGCTTTATTCACGGTGATGGTTTCTTTCAGTAAGTAGGTATGGTCAGCGAGATAAATGGTGTCACCTTCCGCCGCGGCGTCCACCGCGGCCTGGATGTTGGTGGCACCTTGAGCCCATGTCGCGAAAGGCGGCGTGTGATTTCCATCAGGATTCACATATAGGTTGGCCGCTTGGGCGATGGCGGTGATTGCCCAGATTAAGGTAGTAAAAATAGAAAGGGATATTTTCTTCATAAGGCTGTTTGGTCATTACTCGATTTTGACCACAATACGAAAAAATTTTCGCGGCGCAGGAAGGATGGAGAATGTGGCGGACAAGTCGGTTCCATTACCCGCTAAAGGGATACCAAGGTCGGTCCAGGTGCCGGCCAGGTTGTCGCTGGATTGTATCTGATAGATCGCACCCGGTGCGGACGACCAGGTTAGCCATAGTTCGCTGGGCGAGAGCTCGGCGATTCTCAGTAGGGGTGAGAGGGACAGCATCGGATGGGATTTGGCTTCGTATTCCGCGAGGTTGGTCGTTCCGTCGCCGTCCGGGTCGCCAGCGGCACCCTGGTCGGGATCGACGCTGCCATCGTCGTTTGGGTCCAACCCGTAATACGTTTCCCAGCTGTTGGGCAGGCCGTCGCCGTCGTCGTCGTTATCGTCATAGCGCAGGGTGAGGAACTGTTTCGGCGTTTGATACGAGCGGTTGCTCAAGGGCTGGGCCGAAAGGCTCAGGACCGTGTCGCCCGACGACAAGGAGGTGCTATAGCTCCAGGTTCCGTTAGTCGAATCTAAGGAAACTTTCGCGGTGCTCTGGTTGACTAGGACTCGGTGCGTGTCGGGCACTACGATGCCTGAAAGCTCTGCCACGGGAAATGGTTGCCAGTAGATCCGACTGATTTCGGGGACAATTAGTTTTGGAGCGAAGCCCGCGGTGGTGTCTACGAGGTCGCTGATCTGCTGCTCCACTGCGTCGCGCCGCAAATCGAGATACCCGCTGGTCGTCGCTGGCGAGCCCTGATCTGGCGCGCTCAGTCCGCCGGGGTCGATCAAGTTGAAGTGGTCGTTGACGGCACCCGCCAATCTGGACGGACTAAACCACCTATCCAGTTCGTTGGCCAAGATCTGGTAGTAGCGTCGCTGGAAATAAGGAGTGCGAGTCAAAGCCTCCAGCGCTTCCAGCCCTGGGGGCCATTCCTGGCGGGGCAGGGGGGTGGCCACGTGCATCTCCATGCCAAGGTTCGCTGGTTCCCATGAAGCGTCAAGATCGACCGGCTCCAGCCTCAGAAGACCGGAGTCCGGATGCTGGTAAACCGCGTGATTTCCACTGATGCCGCTGAGGATCGTTTCGTTATTCCCTAGCAAGGCCATCGAGGCCGCCCAGCTCAGCCACTGGTCCGGGTCGATGACCTGTCGCACCGCTGCAGCGTAGTCCACCGGGTTCGGGTTTCGAACCACATTGAGTACCTCTAGAATCTCCGGAGGGACAAGCCCTGTGTCTTCTTCACCCCAGCTTTCGTACCAAGCTCCAGTTGAGGAACCACGATAGTTCCTTTCCAAATAGTCTTCACCGATGCGCTCTGACCAAAGGTAGGGTCCCTGGTCACGATGATTCACGTGTAGCCGAATTGCCTGGAGCTCAGGGACGGCGAAGCCTGCTTCCTTGACGTATTCAGTGGCCAGCCATTCTGGTCCGGGTCGCTTCCCGTTAAAATTCAAACGATCTTCGCCCGCAAACGGATGATCGTGCTCCAGGTCGATCCGGTACGACCTTACCGACCACTGCCGCTTGAGCGTTCCCCGGTATCGATACCGGGCAAATGGGAATACCTCGTCGCCATAGGTCATCGTGATGGGCAGCAGTTCATCGCTCGATAGTTCGCGCGTCTGCAATTCGTCCAGCGTCTCCTGGGGAATCAGCAAGCGAAACGACGGCACGCCGTTCGGAGCAGGGGAGTCCAGACAAAGGTAGCGCAGCGTGAAGGGAACCTCACCTCCCGAGGCCAGCTGAAAGACCGGCGCTCCTGGCGGCCAGATGGCGAGGTGGCCGGCGGTGTCCTCCGCCTCGATGTAATATTCGACCAAATCGCGGTCGCCTTGCGGAGGTATCACCGCGACCAGATCCGTGCCAGAAATCGGCGTCATGGCGATCGACTGAAACACGGCATCGGCATCTTTCTTCCAACGCAGGTGAACCGGTCGGTCCAAGTTCGATACCCTAGCACGAATGGTGACTGCCTCGGCGGATGTTGGTATCACCGGATAGTGCCCTGCGGAAAAAATGATAGTCGTTGTGTTTGTATTCGAATGGTTAGCGGTCCCGGGCGTTCCCTCCGATGCAACGCTGCCCACCATCCAAGCTTCTGGGAGCGCGTTGTCCATTCTCGGCGACTTTAATTCAAGCGAAGCACCTTCCCCGTCCGCTGTTCGCGGCCACCTTCCGCGGTCCCGGTAAAAGACCGCGTCCACCACATTCCCCAGCGCGTCGCGCAGGTTAAGGTTTTCGCCCCGGTTAGAAAGCCGGCGCGAGTCGAAAGGCCCCAGTGAATCATCCAAGGAATATTTCGCATTCACTGAGTCCGGATCGTTCGCCACCACCAAGTAGGCTCCGGCGTGGAGAGTCTTGCCCTCCGGAAAACTGTAGCGTATACCGCCGTCAATGCTCCACCCGGTTAAATCCACCTCGTCTGGGCTCGCGTTGTAGACTTCGATGAATTCTTCCGCGTCGTTGTTGCCGGCAGGGTGATACATGATTTCGTTAATGACGAGGGAGTCCGTCGTCGGTGGCCCATTCAATTGGCCCGGCGTGCCGTTGTTGGGATAGAAACTCCAAGACGGATCGCCGTCCGGATATCGTCCCTGTGTCACATCGGCCTGCTGGGTGCCGAATGCGACCCTGCTTTCAACCGTGAGTCCGTCGGAACGGGTCAGAAAAATTTCCTCACCTTCGGCCGATATTCCAAAATTGAGTGAATCAAAAAACACCGATTGGCCGGGCTGAAGAAGGGTGTTTGAGGGGATGATCCATTCCGTCAGCGTCGTTGCGTCGTCCGTCAAGTACCAACCAGAAATATCCCGTTCCGTGTCGCCGTGATTGTAAAGCTCAATCCAGTCTGCTGTTCCCACAAGCGAAGACGCCAGAAATTCGTTGATCACGACTGATCCTTCCGCCACGCCGTTTTTGCGTCCGGGAGTCCCGCCCCGTTCCACGCTCTCAGCCCAGTGTGGTCCGATGTTGTTGTCGCTCTTTACGTCAATTAACTCCAGGGACGATCCGGAACCATCCGCCTCCAGCGGCCAGCCGTCCCCGTTTCGGTATTCTACCGTGTCCACGTCGCCGCGGTCCCCATCGACTAAGCGAACCACCGCATACTCGTCGTTCAAGTCGCCCGACCAGGGGCCTAGGACGCCCGAAAGACCGTAAGCGGCCTCGATCGAGCCCGGGTTCGCCGCCACCACCAAAAAGGAACTGGGCTGGATCGTCGTCCCAACCGAAAAGTCGAACAAGGTTTCATCCACCAATTGCCAACCCGTAAGATCGACCGCAGAGCCCCCCCGATTGTACAATTCTATATACTCTAAGTCGACGGCATTGTTGTCCGGATGATACATGATTTCATTGATGATTACCGAAGATTCTGCCGGCGGGTTCGCTACATTCATCGAGTTGAAGGGCAAACTATCGGCTGCGTCCACCTGGCCGTCTCCGTCGCTGTCGTAAACGGTAGCCACATCTTCGAACGCACCCGCGGTGGGCGTCGTGGAGCGGGCGACTCCGTGGTAATCGGCCGTGGGGGCTAGACGGGACGTGCCCGCGTTTAAGGCGGGCGAGCCGAGCTGAAGTAAAACGTTTTCGGTATTCAAATCCACAAATTGGGGATCCGCATTGGTATTACCCTCGCCGGGCCAAACTTCGGCACCACCGATCACCGAATATCTCACATCTAGAAACGATAGGAGGTCCAGCCGGATGCTTTCATCGCAATTCCAAATGATCCCGTTCACCCAGTGCCCCCGTGCTCCGCCCATGCCAATTTCCTTTTCGTAGGCTCTGACGCCGACAGTGCAGCTTGCGACGCTATTGTTCGCCATCACTGGGGCTGAACGATCTTTCACCGCGATTCCGATCGGGCAATGCAGCACCACGTTGTTCTCGACCCGGGCATTGGAACCTTCACCCAACGAGATTCCTTTATC
The DNA here is from genome assembly GCA_018700525.1 of Opitutales bacterium. Taxonomy (GTDB): domain Bacteria; phylum Verrucomicrobiota; class Verrucomicrobiia; order Opitutales; family Opitutaceae; genus Pelagisphaera. The sequence continues at coordinate 74,666 of JABITN010000157.1, read as the reverse complement.
CGCGCAGCGCCGGATCAGGTTCCCAGAAATATGCGCTGTGCTGCTGCCTAGGTCGATTCCGTCACCGGAACAATACTCAATAATGTTCTGCACAATTTGAGCGGGCTTCAATCCCTCTCCGCTGTATTCAAAGTCAACGTCGATTGCATCGGCGCCGTTACGAATGTGGTAAAAGCGGTTGCGTGAAATATCTGCGTCGCACCGCACGGTGTTGACCCCTTCTCCACAGTTTCGGAAAAAGGAATCCGCCAGCCGGAGTCTTCCGTCATGGCAGCGAATAACTGTGTCATTCATGTTTTCAAATACGCAATTTGAAAACTCAAGATCAACTTCCCAAGCCTCCAAGGCTACCTCGTTTGAAACGTAATCGAAATGGCAGAACTTGAAAACACTCCTGCTTGAAAAAGTGTTCCAAACCCTGGTTCCAGAGAATTCAATCCCCGGCCAGCCGTTCGATCCAGCTGCGCGAGTGAAAATGATGGGTTCGTTGGCTGTGCCATTGGCGAGCAGCGATCCCTCAACCAAAATCGCAGCATCCTCGGCTAGCATTACCGTCACCCCGGGATCGATAACGAGGGTTGCGCCCGGTCGGACAATGACCTTCTCGGTTAATGAAACAGGGCTGTCTAGGAGGGTCCATTGCGCGTCCGACGTAATTTCAGTTGCGGACAAATGCCCGAACGCAAGCGTAAGGCAGATAGCCTGTATTCCAGGTAGTCGATAGAGGGCTAATCTCGTTCTCATCGCGGCTCCCTTGGATCTATGGCCCCGTCACAGATAGCGTGCTATTGAGGCGCTCAAGTATTTCCAGCCTTGTGTAGGGGGCTCCTAGCTCAGTCCAGGGATTTGGCATAATATTGGAATGGAGATTGATCTTCGCTGAACTTTGCCGATAATCATGACGTGTTGAAGAAGAAACGGCCTTTCGACATAGTTGATAGGAAATTTAATTGTTCCGATTTGATTCATAGGCGGGGTTAAAGGTTGATTTGGCCCTATCAAGTCAGAAATTCCGTGAATTATTGGGACAGCAAAGCTTTATCGAAACCGTTGGTCGATTTCAATGGTCGGTACTCTTCGGTTTAGCGAAAATGAAATGGTGTATTTGTTTATTTTTTGCAGGATGTTTGGGGCCGGTCGCTACGATGTTATCAGGCTGGGATCTTGAATCCGGCGGGTTATTCGGCGTAGAAAAAGGTTCTTCGTCTGGCGGGATGGAATCGGTGCCATCCCAGCGATTCGCTTCGATTGCCCATTGTCCCAGCGGGGTATCGATCCAATAGGGAGGCGTTTGGTCCCACTGTCGCTGATCCCTGTCGTTGGAAGGGCTTTGGTCGATACCGGGGCTGGTTAGCGTCTGCGGAACGGTTGGATCTCCAATTGGCCTCTGATCCCATTGGTCTCCTTCCCATTGTGAGGGAGGGCTGCCTCAATTGGCGATGACGAGAGATACGACCGACCAAATCTATCCCTGGAAAGATAGATCGCTCGAATGCGGTACTGAAAAATGTATTTGGCAGAAAAATGGTTTGGTCGTAAACACCAAAAGGGTGAAAGGAATGGTTGAGCTTTGCCCAAGTCCTTCGGACTCATGCGCTGCATGCCCCATCTCCTGCCGCGCTGCGGCATCGGTCGAACCTTGAGTATGGTTTTATAAGTTATTAGTGGTCAATTAAAGTGTAATCACATTTGCAGTGTAACTCACAATTGAACTCAAGTGTATTTTGGCGGAGCATATCATTTCTAATAATGTGCGGTAGGCGTACATACGGCAAAACATAAGGCCTATTTTTAAGTCCAAATATCGACAGATTTTTTTAAATATCGGTTACGTTTTATGGCGAGAGTCTATCGATCGTCCAATCGGTGCCGGTGTCTTTCGAATACAGAAATCGGTCGTGGACCCGATTGCCGCCACCTTGCCAGAATTCGATGGTCTCGGGCTTGATGCGGTAGCCGCCCCAAAAGGAAGGAAGGGGGACGTCGCCACTTTTGAATTTTCGTTTCATTTCGTCGAGTTTCGCGACGAGTAGGGATCTCGAAGCGATGATGCTGCTTTGATTGGATGCCCAGGCGCCGATGCGGCTTCCAAAGGGGCGAGTGACGAAATATTTGAGCGATTCAGTCGAGGGAATCTTTTCGGCTTGGCCGGTGATCGAGACTTGCCGGTGAATCGATACCCAAGGGAAAAGCAGCGATACGCGCGCATTGCCAGCGATTTGCTGAGCTTTTCGGCTTTCGAAGTTAGTGAAGAAAACGAAACCTTTTTGGTCGTAAGCTTTGAGGAGAACGGAACGCTGCCAAGGTTGGCCGTCTTGGTCGACGGTTGCGAGACTCAAGGCATTGGGCTCCACGACTTGAAGTTCTTGAGCCTGAGTGAACCAACGTTGGAATTGAGTAATGGGGTCGGGGTCGAGGTCTTTGCGATGTAGACTATGTCCCGCGTAGTCTTCGCGTAGCTGGCTGATATTGTCAGGCACAGGGATCGTGAATCAAATATTGTAAAATGCCGAGAACGCTATTTTTTGATGCGTTCAAGGGTTTGCTCAGCCATGTCGGCGATGGATTGGAGATTGTCCTGCAATCGTTCCAACTCTGTGTCGTCGAACATTTTGGTATAGCTGGGCTTGAGGGTGGGGGCTGTGGATTCGATCGACAAGTCGATCGCGCTCTGCTGATTCATAGTGCGTTCGTTGGGCTTGGCCTGCGCTTCTTGGCGAGCAATGGGATTGAATCGAGATTCAGGATTGATGTTATCCATGGTCTTTCTGGTTTTTACTGGTTCGGTTGCTAGAATTAGTAGCTTGCGGCGTTGTTTAGGTTGCTCGATTCAGTTCTCAATCGGGATTGGAACAAGTGGAGAGCGATTGGTCGGGTACAAAAGGGAAGGTTTTTCCCTGAGTTGCAACCGATTTTGGGCAGAATAGAGGGAATCCTCTATGGATGGGTTTCATCTTGGAGACTTTAAAACAGGTCGAAAGTCACTCTGACTCTAATCTGTAGGAGCGGGTTGACTTAATATTTTCTTAGACGGATTGGGTATGGAGGGTTGCTTCTAGGATGTATAAATACAGTTTGGTTTTCATGTTGGTTATTAGAAGGAAGGTTACGCGTCAGCAGGGATATACGGTTTTTATGTTGCCGGGTCATGATGAAGAATGGCCGACTTCGGATTACGAGCATCAACGGATTCTAGAGTTATTTAAACAGGATCGGCCGTACGAGGGGATCCAGAATGATTTCACCGACTATCGGATTGGGGAGCGTGACAAAGAGCATTTGACGTAGGCAAAACCGAAGGATAACCGGTGATTTATGGCGAAGGGTTTGGAAAAACATCAGGAACGGGAGCGACAGTTGTCGTTGTTCGGTAAGGATCTTACGTGCCGGGTGCGTTCGTGTTGCGAGTTGTGTGGGACGAATGGGGTTAAGCTGTCGATCTACGAGTTGGCACCGATTCCGAAAGAACCGGAATTCGAGCGGTGCCTGTTTTTGTGCAAATCGTGCACGGATCCGCTTAATAAACCAAAGCAGTTGGTCTCTGACTACTGGCGTTTTTTAAGCGAAGCGATTTGGAGTGAAACGCCAGTTGTTAAAATATTGGCAGGGCGAATACTCGATTACATTGGCCGAAGCGAAAAGTGGGCGGGCGATATCCTCGAAGAGGCATACTTGGACGAGGAAATCATCGAGCACGCAAAGGAGCAGCCTTTGTAGGCGAGATTGTGAGGGTTTTGGAGATAGAGAATTGGGGTGCCCTTGAAGCAGAATGGAGTTCGTTTATCATGCCCTGGCTGGAAGCGTATCGAGATCGGCGGGCGAGACGAATCAGTCATCCGGTACATGATTTTCTGTTTAAATATTATCAAATGAATCGGCAGGTACTGTCTCGGTGGCGTCCAATGTCGGATATGCGGTTGAAGGGCGATGAGGCGAATTCTTTTCTGGAAGATCAACGGTATCGGCGATTTGATGACGGGGTTGGCTTGAATCTCGATAGTCTGTCGGAATCCGATCGTGGGAGGATTGATTGGGTACGCGACTTGATCGAACGTTCTGCGGCCAGGCCGCCGCGATTTTTGTGTTTCGGTCTGCATGAGTGGGCGATGGTTTATAAAACGGATCGAATACGTCATGAAACGACGCCGTTGCGTTTGGATCGGACAGAGATCGATCAGGTGGTCGAATCGAACGCGATTCACTGCACGCACCACGATGCGTTTCGGTTTTTCACGGAAGCGGCTCGTCCATTGAATACGGTTCAGCCGGGCCGGGAGGAGAGAGCGAACAACGAGCAGTTCGGCTGCGTGCATTTCAATATGGATTTGTATCGTTGGTGCTACAAATTGAACCCTTGGATTGGGAGCGAGTTGATTTACGATTGTTTTCGACTGGCGATCGAAGCGCGAATTTTGGATATGAAAGCGAGCCCGTATGATGTCAGTCAATACGGGTACGATGCGATCGAGGTAGAGACGGCGGAAGGCCGAGAGCTTTATCGAACGGAGCAACGGGCCTTGTATGAAAAAGGGCAGCCGATAGCGCGGCGATTGCTTGCGGAATGCAAACGGTTGTTGGCTCAGCGAGCCCTACCGGTTTACAGTTGTGGCGAGACGGGTTTGGATGGCGCCGGCGAGAAAAAGCTGTAGCGAGTGGTATATTATGATCGGCAGGATTATTAGGCCCTCTTGAGTGGTTCCGGTTTGACCAGCGAATATGACGGTTGCCATGGGGATACCGGCAGCGAGTGTTTTTTGGGAACTGCAAAAGAATGCAGCGATGCGCTGTCGAGGGTCGTTTGAACTGAGTTCGGAACTCGTCCAGGTCAAAGCCGATAATAGGAGGAGAAACAGAGCGGAAAAGGCGAGCGCTATGAGGATAGAATGCCAGCCGAATGCGATCCAGACTTGGTCGGCTATACTGTTGCAAAACGCTGCATAGACGATGAAGAGTATGAGGGCGTTATTGGATTGTTTGAAAACGTTTTTTCCATTCGCTATCCGATTGCGAAGCGCTAGCCGTATTAGTTGGCCAATGACAAGTGGCAATAGGACGTAGAGCGCTATTTTGGCAATTAGGGAGTCTAGGGGAGGGAATTTTCCGCTTGTTTGAGCGAAGAGGGAAACACACCAGAGTGGGGTGATTAATATGCCGATAATGTTTGATAAGGTGGCGCTGACAAGGGCAGCTCCAGAGTCGCCATCGCTGTTTGCAGTGAGAACGATCGCTGATGAAATGGTGGTCGGGAGAACGGATAGGTATAGCAGCCCAGATTGGATCCCGCTGGGTATCCATTGATCGAAGACGAATATGATCAGCATCATTAGGATCGGGGAGAGGATGAATATCCAGCTTTGGCAAAAGACGTGGAGTCGGAAATGGGTGGCGCTTGCGAGGAGTTGGCGTGTTGGCAGTGACAGTCCTTGAATGAGGAAAATGAGCGCGATGCAGAGCTTAGTTGTTAGCTCGCTTTTGAAAATGCCGCCTGCAGCTCCGAAGCTTGGAAAGAGAAAGGCGAGTCCGATAGCAGCGAATAAGCCAATCGTAAATACCTGATTCTTGATTCGGTCTAGCATGTTGAGGGCGAGCTTAGGGTGAGGCGTGTCGGTAGCAATTTAGGATAAGGACCGTTCCGGATATGTTGTAGTTGGGGGCTTCCAGTTGTGGCGTTTTCAATGGGGGTGATTGTGTTCATGGAAGGGGTCTTGCGTTGAGTGGACTTACGGTTTTGAGGCTGATTGGAAGTTTGGGTGAAAATCGCAGAAGAGGCAACGTTTCTATAGACCTATGCTTTGCGAGGTTTGCCATCGCGTTGTTTGGGGATAGATATAGTCTTTCGATATAAGGAAATTTGGGTCGAATGGGTTGGTGCTAGCAACTTTGCTATCGTTGCTTGCAAGGGGGGCTTTGATTGAAGCTGAGCCTGTGGCAACATCATTGGAGGGTAGCCAGGTCGCACTTTTCGAAGAAGCGGCCGAGTCAGTTTTGTTGGTTTTGTTCGTGGCGGTAGAGTGTCCCATTTCGAACCGATTCGCTCCGTCTGTGAACGCGATTTACGAGGAATTCAGTGCGGTAGATTTTGCAATGTGGACGGTTTATACGGACGATTTGTTTTCAACGGATGAGATTTTGAAGCATCGAGCTGATTTTGAGTATGGTATGCCTGCGTTGATGGACTTCGATCGTGGTATTGCGAAGCATGGCGGGGCGACCGTGACGCCTGAAGCAGTTGTGTTCGTTCGTGAAGTATCGGGTAGCTATCGCATGGTCTATCGAGGTCGAATCGATCATCAGTATGTCGGTTTCGGTAAGTGACGCTTGAAGGCGTCGCGTGAGGTTTTAGACATTGCTCTAGCAGGGAAATCGGGTGGCTTGGGATTGAGAACGACAAAAGCGATCGGCTGCTACATTGGAGAGCGAGTTATTGGCAGCAGAGTCCGCTTTGTGGATACGGGTTGATTTTTAAAAAGATATTCTATCGCGGCTTGCGAAACAAGCCCCAGGCCTATGATTGGGGAATGGAGTCGGTGTGTCTGGGTAAATTTAGAGTCATGTCGACGTGGTCGATGCCGGCTTCTTGGTAGGTGGGGCCTTCAATTTGGAAGCCGAGTTGTTCGTAAAAGGGGACAGCGTGGGTTTGTGAGGATAGACAGACGGTTTGAAATGAGCGGCTTTGTGCGGCTGCGATGAGCGATTTCATGATTGCCGTTCCGATGCCTTGGTTTCGATAGGGATTGAGGACGGCTACGCGACCGATGTGGCCGTCGTGTAGGAGCCTCCCGGTTGCGACGGGCTTTTGATCGTCGAAAGCCAAGGCGTGGAGACAATCGGGGTCTAGTCCGTCGATTTCGAGTTCAGGGGGCACGTTTTGCTCGTGGACGAAGACTTCGAAGCGAATTGCGTGTATGGGCTCGGCGAAGGGCTTGAATTCGGTGGTTTCGACGCTAATCATGGCTAAGAGGCTAAATCTTGATGATGGTGGTTGTCATCTTAATTCGTGGAACTATGTTTAGGTTGATCGTTACGTCTATGGAAAATGGGTTTTAAAGGAATCTATTACATTCGATTGTTTTCCTATTTTAGAATGCCTTCCTCTTGGCTCAAAATCATTGCTTTTTATGGCTTGTATCTCTCAGCGCGCTTAGGCGCTGAGCCCGAGCCTATTGAAGGACCTCCTCTATTGTTCACCAAGGATTTTATCCCTGCGGAGCTGCAGGCGGGCGAGAGATTCGAACTTTCCCCGCTTGGGCATGTAGTCAATTTCGGATACGAATTTCGTTTGTCGAGCGATTTTGGAGAATTCGATATTCGCGGTATCGATATGCTAGCGGAGCGAGTGCACGAGATTGCGGTGCTTGATAAGTTGGAGGAGATCAGCAAAACGAAAGCGTTCACTACGTCGTTTTCAGAGGCGCTGAAGGATCCGGTTGTCAAAAGTTGGTCCGTTGCCCGTCGCCCGATTAGTTCGGTTATCAGAATACCGGGCGGGATTCTCCGTTATTTACAGGGAAAATTTTATCAAGTGAAACGAGGATCCGAAAAGGTGGTTGCCAAAACGAAACGGAAGCGGAAAAGCGATGCCGATAAAGAAGAATCCGAGAACCGGGAGAAGGTAGATGGAACCGTTAAAAAAGTAGGTACGACGACTCGGAAATTGAGCCGGCGTCATTTCGGTTTCGAGAAGGCCAAGCGAGCTTGGGCCCGTCGATTGAAGGTGGACCCTTATTCGACGAATGAATACTTGCAGCTCGGACTAGAGCGGATTGCTTGGGCGTCGACGGTCGGTTCCTTCGCCGGCGAGTTTGGGATCCCGACGAACGCGGTCTTGTCCTATACTCTGCAGACGCAAGAAATGGTGTGGAATCAATCGGCGACGGAATTGGAGCGCCGGAATTTCGTGTCGCTAGGGAATATGGGTGTAGAGCATAGTGCCTTGTTGGTGTTCAATGATTTGGGAACCTACACGCTTACGGAGAAGACTCTGATTGTTTTGGCCTTGGAGAATATGGAGGTGGAAGGGCGTCTGAGCTTGGTTCAATTGCTAATGGAAGCGGAGAGTCGCGATGAGGCACAAATGATGGTTAAGCTGGTGACGATGTTCGGGAATTACCACCGTTTGGTCCACCCGATCAATTGCTTTTCGATTCGACGGGGACTTGCGGTTGCCGAGTTGGGAGACGGTTCGATGATACTTCCTTTGGCTTTGGATTATTTGCATTGGACTCCGGAGATTACGGACGCACTTTTATCGGATGCGTTGGTTGGGGAAGATCGGACTCTGTGGATCGAGGGAGTTGCGTCGACTATAGCGAAGCGTCGATTGGAACAATGCGATTGGAAGCTTGAGGAAAATAGTTCCGAAACGTTTAAGTGGTTGGCAACGGAGCTTTGAGCGCCGGTCCGACCGCTTGCTTTTCGATTCAGTTGAGGTTTATGGTATTCGGGATATGAGCAATTTTCGATCGAGAGTTTGGATTTGGGTTTTGATATTTGCTTTGTCGATAAGGGCTTGGGGTGCGGAGTCGCGTCCGAATGTGTTTATCTTTTTGAGTGACGATTTATCCTACCACGATATCGGCTGTTATGGGAATCCGGTGGTTAAGACGCCTAATATCGATGCATTGGCAGCGGAGGGCTTGCGATTGGATGCGTGTTTCAATTCAGCTCCAATGTGTGCGCCAACTCGGATGAGTTTGTATTCGGGGATTCATCCGGTGCGAAATGGGGCTCACCCGAACCATAGTGAAGTGTATCCGTGGGTGAATACTTTACCGACTTATTTGAAGAAACTGGGCTATCGGGTTGGACTGGCCAATAAGAGTCACTTTTTGCCGAAAGAGCAGTTCCCGTTCGAGCATTTGGAAGGGCGCGAGCATGATACCGGGAAGAATGGAATCGATTTCGATATGGCACGCGTCGAAGCTTTTTTGAGCGATAGCAAGGATGAACCTTGGTGTTTCGTGTTCGCTTCGAATCAACCGCATACCCCCTGGAATCGCGGGGACGCATCGCAGTACGATCCCAGTGCGGTTTCGATACCGCCTTATTTGGTGGATACGTCGGAAACGCGCGAGGCGATGACGCGGTATTATGCGGAGATAACTTACATGGACGATCAACTCGGTCAGTGTATCCGATTTCTGGATGAATCAGGGGAGAGTGATGAAACGCTGTTTTTGTACTTGAGTGAGCAGGGGTCGAATTTTCCATTTTGCAAATGGACTTGTTATGAAACAGGGCTTCGTTCGGCGGGAATAATTCGTTGGCCGGGCCAGGTGACGGCGGGAAGCGTGTCGAGCGAGTTGATTCAATATGTAGATGTGGTTCCGACGATCGTTGAGATCGCGGGAGGCAACGCGCTGGATCACAATTTCGATGGAAGAAGTTTCAAGGGTCTTTTAGAGGGGAAAGATTATACGCCCAATCGATTCGCTTATGGCGTTCAGACCTCTCGTGGGATTTATTCCGGACCGGAGGCTTATGGGATTCGTTCGATTCGAGATGATCAATATCGGTTGATTTGGAATGTGAACTCCGAAAGCGCGTTTCGAAACACGGTGACGGGAAAGTTGGAAGCTTACTTATCCTGGAAAGAACAGGCTGAATCGGGCGACGCGTTTGCCAACGAACGTTTCGAGGCTTATCGCAAGCGTCCGGAATATGAATTATACGATGTGGATGAGGATCCTTTCTGTATGGATAACTTGGCGGAATTTCCGGAGGTTCGAGGCGAGTTCAATCGATTGAAGACAGGTTTGGATAGGTGGATGGAACAGCAAGGCGATGTTGGCGCGGCGACTGAAGCGGAAGCTTTGAGTCGCATGCCTAAGAGGCGAGGAGAGTGAGCTCTACGTCGTCCGTTTCCGAGTCGGTCGAGTAAGCTTTAAAAGGAATTTTGGTGGAATCGGAAAAATTCGATTGCCTGACCTGCTTACACGTGTTTGGTTTTGCAAATCTTTAACCCCCTAAACTATAATGTTATCTCGTAGAAATTTTATTAAGACATCCGCGTTCGCGGCTGGAACATTCGCGATCGTGCCATCATGGGCGAAATCGGCAAATGGCGACATCCGAGTCGCGGTGATCGGTCTGAATGGCCGAGGCAAGAGCTTGATCAAAGACGTTTTGCGAACGGATGGGGCTCGTTTGGTCGCGTTATGCGATGTGGATTCGGAGGTCCTTGGCCAGCGTGCGGATCAGGTCGACAAGGAAAACGGACTCAAAGTCGAGCGCTACGAGGACTATCGCAAGTTGCTTGAGAACAAGGATATCGATGCAGTGGTTTTGACGACCCCAAATTACTGGCATGCGCTTCAAACGATCTGGGGCTGTCAGGCTGGCAAGGACGTTTACGTCGAAAAGCCTGTTTGCCATACGGTATGGGAAGGTCGTCAGATGGTTAAGGCTGCCAAGAAGTACGGACGGATCGTACAAGCGGGTTTCCAGAATCGCTCGGACATTGGTTTGAACGAGGCGTTTCCTTGGGTTCAAGCAGGCAATATCGGCGAGATCAAGATGGTTCGCGGGTTGTGCTATCGCAACCGGGCGAGTATCGGAAAGATAGACAAGCCGCTCGTGCCGCCCAAATCGGTTAATTATGATCTTTGGCTCGGACCTGCAGAGCATCAGGACCTTTATCGTCCGGAGCTTCATTACGATTGGCACTGGGATTTCAATACCGGCAACGGCGATATGGGCAATCAAGGTCCGCACGAGCTGGATCTTTTGCGTTGGGTCCTCGGCGATCCTGACCATCCGATGAAAGTGTCGTCTATCGGCGGTCGCTTTGGATGGAATGATGGCGGAGACACTCCGAACATGTGCATTTCTCAATTCGATTGGGGAGGCGTACCGGTGCTTTTCGAAACGCGTAACTTGTGGGTGAACCGCGAGTTGAACAACGCGCCGAATTTCAAGGGCAGCCGTGTTGGCGTTATCGTCACATGCGAAGATGGTGAATTTCGTGGAGGTCGCGGTGGCGGCATTGTTTATGACAACAGGGGCAAGAAGATGAAGGCTTTCAAAGGCGATGGCGGTTTCGATCATTTCCCCGCGTTTATCCGAGCGATTAACAGCCGGAAGGAAAGCGACGTCGCGGCTCATCTGGAGAGCTCCTACAAGTCGAGTTGCTTGGCGCACTTGGGCAATATTTCTTACCTTCAAGGAAAGGAAGTCAGCGAAAAAGCGATGTCTAAGGTTGCCGCGAAAGACGAGGTTCTCAAGGAAGCTTATGATCGCTACGACGCGCAGCTAGGTGATTGGAACATTGATCTTTCCAAGGAGCTTTGGCGAGAAGGTACCCAGCTCGAATTCGATCCTAAGTCGGAGAAATTCGTCGGAGGCAAGGGCTTCAAGCAAGCGAATGGCAGGTTGAAGCGTACTTATCGCAAGGAATTTGAAGTGCCGGTTAAGGTTTAGTCGGATTCGATGAAAATCGATTTTGGAGCCGATGCTGGAGCGAATGTTTCTAGCTCGGCTCTTTATGTTTTCAAACGCGAAATAAAATCCATTGCGCTTCTGCGGAACTATGCGGTTAACTCTCCCGAAATGTTCACAGGTTTAGTTGAAGAAAAGGGAGAAGTGCTGAGCTTTCATCGGGAAGCTGAGGGTTGGCGTTTGAAAGTGAAAGCCCATATCGTGCCGGAAGGCGTTAAATTAGGCGACAGCATCGCTGTGAATGGATGTTGTTTGTCGGCAGTTTCGATTTACCCGTTCGGGGTCGAGTTCGATGTTCTGGAGGAGACGCGTCGAGTGACGAACTTGAAGAATGTCAATTTCGGATCGAGCGTTAACCTGGAGCGGAGCTTGCGGTTTGACGGCCGAGTTGGGGGACACTTTTTGACAGGTCATGTAGACGGTGAGGGCGAGATTTTGGAGCTGCAAAGCAAGGGTGCTGACGTGCTGTTGCGAATTAAGGCGCCTGAGGCGTTTGCCCGTTACTTGGTTTACAAAGGCTGCGTGGCAATCGATGGAATTTCGCTGACGGTAGCGGAAGTCGAAGGACTAGTATTGTCGATTTGGTTGATTCCGCACACGTTGGCGGTGACCACGCTTGGAGAGCGATCTCCGGGGGATTCAGTTAATATGGAATTCGATTTGCTCGCGAAGTACACGGAAAATATCTTGGCCCACCAAGATCGCTAGATGAAAGAATCTCTGAATGCCGTTATTGACGAATTGAAGGCCCTTCGCAAAGGAGGCACGGATCATGTCTATGTATCCGACGAAGCAATGCGCGGGCTTCAGGCGTCCTTGGCTAGCGTGAACGCTTCGCCGGCAATCGATCCCAAGGAAGAGGCGGCTAGAGCGTTGGCTGCGATTCCGGATAGGATCCGTTCTGCATCTCCCGAGGAGTTCGATCAAATCTTGAAGGATGATCCGGTCGTTCCGACGACGCATAAATCGCTTTTGAGCACGTCGCCATTTCGCACACCTCCGGTTGTTACGTTGCCTGAAGGCGATAAGCGTACACGCTGGGAAGCCTTGAAGAGTCAGGTCTTTGAATGTCCTGTTTGCATTAAGCACTCTCCTGAGCGGGCCCAGGTCGCTTTTGGCTTTGGGGATTTGGATGCTGATATCTTTTTTTGCGGGGAAGGTCCTGGAGAAGAGGAAGAGCAGAAGGGAGAGCCGTTCGTCGGCGATGCTGGTCAGTTGCTTACCAAAATGATCAAGGCGATGGGGTTCGATCGCGAGCAAGTCTATCTTAGCAATATCATGAATTGGCGTTCGCTTTCGCCGACTGGCGATGGTAAGCGCTCGCCGACGATCGAGGAGATGAAATTTTGCCTTCCTTATTTGAAGGCACAGGTAGAGATAGTGAAGCCTAAGTTGATCGTGGCTTTAGGTGTATCGGCTTCGAAGGGATTGCTCGGTGCTGAGGCATTTCGAAGCTTGCGGGAAATCAAAGGGACTTGGCTGGACTTTGAAGGTATTCCTGTGTTGCCGACTTATCATCCGTCGTATTTGCTTCGCAATGACAGTAAGCGCGACAAGCGAGGCGCCTGGGAAGATCTTCTAAAAGTAATGGAGCGGTGCGAAGTCTTGATTAGCGAGAAGCAGCGCGGATTTTTCCTTTAAGGAAATATTTTGGATAGCTTTAGGCGGTCTTGCTCGAGATCATTTCGGCAAGCTTGCGATTGAGAGTATCGAGAGGGACTGGCTTGTTGAGTACCGCATCAATGTTGTCTGGGTTTTCGCCGGTTCCTTCTATAAAATCGCCAAATCCGGTCATTAGGTAAACCGTGACGTCAGGTTTTAGAGCTTTGATCTTGGCAGCTAGTTGATCGCCACTCATGCTGGGCATAGCTCGGTCCGTGATCACTAGGTCGTAGGATTTGTGCGAAAAATCTTTTATCGCCAGCTCTGGGTCCGTAAAGCAACTGACGATATGTCCGCCGGACCCTAGCAATTCGGAAATGACTTCGAGTAGAATAGCTTCGTCATCTATGAGCATGATGTGAAGCGGCGCTAGTTCAGCAGGAAGGGGAGTGAGCGTTTCTTTGGTAAAATCGGCTTCGACCGCGGGAAAGTTCATTGTGATGACCGTTCCTTCGCCTACTTTCGAGTCGATCGTGATTTCACCACCGTGCCGCTCGACGATTCCGGATACGATGGAGAGTCCTAGGCCGGTTCCCAGTTGGCCTTTGGTCGTATAGAATGCGTCGAGGCACTTGTCCTGAATATTATCAGGCATCCCTTCGCCGGTATCTTTTACTTCGATACTGACGCGATCTTTCAGGTCTTTGACCGATACCGTGATGGTTCCCCCGGTTTTAATTGCATCGACAGCGTTGATTACGAGGTTGGCGAGCGATTGGCGCAGTTCGGATTCGTTGCCGCGAATACAGCGAGCAGTCCGGATGTCGGTCTCGAAGCGGATATTGGCTCCGCGTCCTTCGGCTTGAATTTTCCAGCGATGCTCGGTCAGGTCTTTTAATTGGCCGAGAAGGATTTCCGGATTGATGACGGAAAAGATTTCGTCTTCATCATTGTGGGCCTGGTAGAATTCGCGAAGGCGACTGACAACGGCGGCACCGTCTTGAGCGGCTACTTGAATCTTTTTGAGGAAAGATTCGAGCTTATCGTTGTCGCGGGATTCCGCTGGCATGTTGAGCAGCAATTCGGAAAACCCGAGGATGGGTGTGAGCAGGTTGTTGAAGTCGTGAGCGATGCCGCTCGCCATTTGGCCGAGAGCACGGAGGTTCTCTTGTTGGATGACTGTGTTCTGGGTCTCTTCAAGGGTGGCGAGAGTCTGGCTTAATTCACGGTTTCTCTTTTCAAGCTCGTTGGCTAATTCCCTTTCGTGAGTGACGTCTTCGATTACGGCGGCGAAGTAGTGAGTTTTGCCGGTAGAGTCGCGAAGTGGGAAGAAATTTGCTTTGCACCAAAAGGGGTCGCCGTTTTTACGGTAGAGTAGCAGTTCGATTGAAACTGCCCGATTATCATAGAGAGCGGAATTGATATTAAGTATTGATTCTGGGTCGGTCTTCGAGCCATTTAGGCAGGATAGTTCTTGTCCGGATACATGGGAAACTGTGAACCCGGTCAGGATTTCGAAAGCTCGATTAGCGTAGCAAATAGGAAATCCAGATGGACTCTTAGAAAGCATTACAATACTTTCTCTCACGAGTTCGACGCCGAATTTCAGGAGATTGGAACCGGGGTTTTCGCGATCGAGGGTCATGTCTTTCGCGTTGAGCGAAAGGTAATTGCCGCCAGGGATCCGGTTTCCTTCGATAAGGAGTGATTTTTGCCGACCTAGGCTATCGACGAATCGAAGTAGGCACCGACTGGAGGAGTCGATTGCGTTGAGTTCGGCAAGAAATTGTTTCGCTGCTAGTCGATCGAGCGGATGGGCGAAATCGGCCAAATTCCGACCTAGCATTTCCTTTTGGAGGAACCCTAGGCAATGAATCCAAGAGGCGTTGGCTTCGGTGAAAGTTCCGTCATGCGAGTGAACGGAAACCAGTGTGAGCGCTTCAGGTAAAGGTTGGGGCAAAGTAGCTTCGGCCACGACACTCTTGAGAACGATGCGTGATTGCTTGGGATCTGGGCTGATGAAGAGCGGAATGCGTTTCAATTCGACTGGCAGGTATGTTTGGCCCTTCAAGAGGGCGGTCGCCGAAAACGTCGAGCGTTGAGAATCGGTGTCGATGGCGAGAAGCCAATTCAGTAGAGAGGTTCTGGGTAGGAGGAAATCCGCGATATCTTGTCCTTGGATTTCTTCGTTAGAGGCTTTCCACAATCGTTGGCAACCGTCGGTAGCTTCGAGAAAACGCCCATTGCCGTCATGAAGCGAGTAGACTGCATTTTCACCCGGAAGGCTTAAATTGGCGAAGAGTTTCCAATCGGCTATGGGAGGCGAGGACAAGGGAATGGCCGGTTTGGAAAGCGAAGAGTCGCTGCGGGGGGGTAAACGCTCGGGAAGGCCCTTTCGAAACTGGTCAGAAAGGGAGGTGGATGAAATTGGAAGCGAACGGAGTCCTAACCCTATAGTTCGGGGCTCGGTAGCTTTGAGGTCACTAGAGCATTCTGGTTTATTGCCATCCATGGGAGATGTTTCTGAAAAGGCTGATTCCTTTCAGCCAGAAGCCGCTTCGCGAGAATGCTCGCGAAGCGACCTGTAAGGGTGTTCTATCTAGGCTTTTGAGAGCGATAGATAGGGAAATGGTATTGCGGGTTGTTTGAAATAGGTGAAAAAGTTATTATAAAGAGATGAGCTCGTTTTTGATAGCATAGCGCGTGAGCGCTGCGACATCGTGGAGATTGAGCTTCCTCATGATGTTAGTTCGATGGTTGTCCACCGTGCGAACCGAGATATTGAGGCGAGCAGCAACTTCCTTGGTTGAATAACTCTCCGCGACGAGTTGAAGGATTTGCTTCTCTCTATCAGAGAGAGGGATTTCGCTAGAACTGGAATCCGGGTTGAGGATGAGAGAGCGCATCATACTGGCCATTTTCGGGCCGATGAATGTTCCGCCACCAGAGATGATGTCGAGGGCTTTCTTAAACTCGTCGAATCCGTCCATCTTATCGACGTGTCCTTGAGCTCCTGCGGATAGCAGTTCGCGGATGTTTGCAGAACTCGCTTCCCCTGAGAAAACGAGGACTCTAACGCCCGGAACGTGCAAGGTAAGTCCGCGAAGGACTTCAGTGCCGCTGAGTCTTGGAAGGCCGACATCGAGAATGACGATTTCCGGTTTTAGCTTAATGCATCCTTGCAGTCCTTCTTCGCCGTTTCCGAACGCACCTACAACTTCGTAGCCTGGTAGCATGGAGATGAACTCGGAAACCATTTCCCGGACTGCAGTTTGATCTTCTATAATTACGACGCTTTTCATGTTTTTGAACTTTTTGTTGCTTCCTTGAATTACGGTTGCGGTGTGTTTTTCTTAAGCGGTAATTGCAGAGAAACTTAATGGGGCGGGAGTATTTCCCGCGAAGGGAGAGCTGCTTCGGCTAAGAACTTAGGCGACTGCGCTATCAAAGAGTGTCCTTCGTGTTTCTTCAGAGGAGTGCCTAGCGAGGCGGTTATTTATGGGGCTATTTAACGCAAAAAAAGACGGGCTCCGGTTAATCCAGAGCCCGCCATCCTATTCTTGCACCACAAAACGTGGCTATTTGTGCGGTCTACCCCTAGACCGTTGCTATCCTATCTCAAAAGGGTTTGTCATTGACGGTCGCCCGCTTGGCGAGCCGCGACCAAAGCTCCAGTGGCTACACACGTCTTGAAGGTTTCTCCTACGAAGGCTACCTTGCAGCCTTCGAATCCCTCTGCGGCAAGTAGATCCTCTAGTGCTTGGTTAATGCCTGAAATCATACCGCCACCTCCGGTCATGATGATATTTTGGAGGAGATTTGAAATTTTGTCGGGATCGGCTTTGACGATAACCGACCGAATTTCGGTGTTTTCGTCGCTGTTGGTTTTGGCTTTCAGATGCACGAGGTAATCTCGCACGGCGTCCATGTCTTCGATGATGCCGTCTTTGAGCGGCTGGACGAGCTTAAGGTGAAGTTTGTATTTGAGAGCGTCAGTTCCGAAGAGAGTGGTTTCTTTGCCGGGAGTGACGCCTGGGAGGATTCCGCTGCGAGCGTAGCCGACAAGCGACGGGATTAGTTCCGATAGCTCGGTTTCAGAATTTTCGACGTTCGCGAATTCAAGGCAAGTGGTGTTGGTTCCTAGGTCGAGGCCTACGAGCAGCACTTTGTCTATTACCTTCGTTTGGTTTTGAAGGGTGTTGGGCTTCTCGAGTTCCGCGGTTGCGACGCCTGATGGCTTTGAGTCTAGTGATTGAGTTGGGGTGTCTGTCGCCATATTTACAGGATATTGTTTTGTTATTGGATTGTGATGGCTTTCTCCTGAGTGAGAAGGGGGGTGATATTGGCTTGGGTTAGAGTATTGACGATTTCGTCGAGGGATAGGATCGAGTCGGCAATTTCCTCGCTTTCGGATTTTTGTTCATGGACGGCGTCGATCATGTTTTGCACGTCGTCTAGAGGGATTCGCTTGCGCGATCGTCCGAAGGCTTGTGGACGCGTTTGAAAGGTAGTAGGATTCAAGGCCTCCTGGGCCTCGTCTGCACGACGGGTTTTTCGTTCCTGTTGTTCTTGAAGATAAAGCGTGCGGTATTTCGCGGCCACTTGTTCTTCAACTTGGGGAATGACGTTCTTTATTAAAGTCTCTTTAAAAATCCCTTGGAGTTTGAGGCCTTGATCGACGATGGATTGTTCTCGGGTGAACATGTCTCGCAAATCGGCTTTCGCGTCTTCTTTGAGCACGGCGGGGAGCAGTTTTATCCAGGCGCGAATCAATTCGGGTAGTTCGTCTTCTATGATGCGTCGCGATGCGATGTTGCAGCCTTCTCGGTAAAGGACGCATGCACTTCGAAAGCGTTTGACGATGAGCGTCCAACGGTTTTCGGCTTTTTCGGTAACTTTGCTAGATGCGATCATTTTCTAAGAAGCATCGTGCAAAGCGTTTCGCGTGCCAATTTCATAAGTTGTTGGTTGTGAATATCCAGATTTTGCTAACCTAAGTTCGAGGCCTAGAGGGAGAAGCTGAAATAGCATGATTTGCCTAGTTGGTAGGTCGAAATTACCTTTTGATTCAGAGGTAGGTGGATTTACAGTTTTATGGCTCGAAAAGGCGGGTAAAAATGAAACCCGAGGATTGCATCGCACGTTCAAAAGGTAGTAGGGTTTGAGGCGTTGACCCTACAATCAATAAGTTTAGGATATTAAGAATGAAGACGGATACGTTAAGGAATCGGAAAATTAACTCTAACAAGCACGGCTTCACTTTGATTGAAATCATGCTCGTAATTGGTCTGATGGTGATGCTGGTTGGGCTCGTCGTTTTCAATATTGACGGGATTCTCGGCGGTAACCAGAAAACGATAGCGGAAATGAAAGTGAAGACTTCGTTCGAGACACCGCTTACGACTTTTAAAATCCACATGGGGCGTTACCCAACGACCGCGCAAGGTTTGGGAGCTTTGCTAAACCGTCCGGAAAATGATAAAGGTCGTTGGAAGGGGCCTTATATTAAGGATGCTGCATCGTTAGCGGACCCGTGGAATCAAGAACTTCAGTATCGCTCGCCCGGAACGCATAATGCGTCGGGGTATGATCTGTACTCGCTGGGGGAAGACGGAGTAGAATCGGCAGACGATATCACGAATTGGTAGGGTCTGAAGTTTGTTTTTGCGGTGATAGGGGGGAAGATTCGAGTTGGGTGGCGAGGAGCTAGCTCAACTCCGATGAATCGTATGTGTAGGGGAATGAAAGGAGACAATACTCGAAAGGCATTTACGCTGATCGAAATGATGTTGACCGTTGCCTTGATCACCATGCTGTCGTCGCTTTTCGTCTGGAATATCACTTCGCTGCTAAAGCAGGGCGAGTTGGAGTCTCTGCAAAACGAACTTTGGGGAGCTATCGAACAGGCTAAGCAAAGCGCAGTATTTAGGCGGATGCCTCACGTAGTACGTTTCGATGAGGAGGCTCAGGCGTTTGTCGTTTCGGTAGGCAGCGAGCAGTTTACGTTCGAAGTGGATACGGATGGTTTTGACGACGGAGTCGAGATTAGCGTGATTTTCAATGAACGCTTGCCTAAAGATGGCTATCGTTTGGTGCGCGGGGAGTTGGTTACTCAACGGGAAATCGATTCGGTTACGTTTTACCCTGACGGTACGTGTACACCTTTTTCGGTAGATTTGATAATTGGCGAGTATCAGAGCGATTTTCAGATTGATCCTTGGACGGGGTCTCAGTTAACCGCTCCGGAGGAGGATTCATGAATCGCGATCAAGCAAGGCGCGGTTTCCCAGGTTTTACGATCGTCGAGGTGATGGTGGCGCTGGCGATTTTCGGCATTGCGGTGGTTGCGTTTTCGGGATCGTATATAAATGTGATCAATGCGTTCGGGGCGATCCAAGTCGACCAGGCCTTTGAACAGGATCTGACGTTGATCCGTCAACAGGTCTTCATCTTGCAAGAAATCGAAGACTTGGAAGAGGGAGGAGACGTTTTTACGGGAAGCCACGGTGAGGCATCTTGGAGAGTCGAATATGAGCCGACTCTGGTGGCTGATTTGTTTAAGCTGACGCTGTATGTTGAGATTCTCGATCTGGAAAAAGGTGAGATGCGAGAAGTCGTCGAAACGCATTATCTGACGCGACCGACCTGGTCGGATCCGGTCGAACGGTCTGTGCTCCAAGCGGAAACGCGGGATCGCTTATTGGAGAAACAAGCGGGGCTTGATTGACGATATGCGATTTGGCTTGAGGAATGGAATGGCACGTTCGCGAAAGGGCTTCACTTTATTGGAAGTGATGGTGTCCGTGTTTATTGGGGCAACTTTGCTCGTGGCGACGACTACGTTTATTTTCTCAATGGGAGAGCTTTGGGGGCGCGGGGCGAATGTATGGCTTTTTCAAAAGCATGTGAGAGGAGTCTCCCGGTTTTTAGAGCAGTCGATTCAGGCAACGAGTTGGAAATTACCGCAAGGCGAAGAGGAGCAAACACCGGTGTACTGGTACGAATGGAGTAGCCGGGAGTATCGGAATAGGTCGTTGCTCACGTTTGAAATGGAAAGGAGTCCAGGGGTGTTGGTTTGGCCGGAATCGCGTTTGCCTTACGTTGTGTGCTCGTTGGAGTTCGAAAAGAGTGAGGGTTTGTTTATGCTTTGGCGTTCACGCCTTGAACAGGACTTCGAAGAAGAATCGCCGCGCCGGACGCTCATCTCTCCTTTCGTGACGGGCGTTAAATACTATTATATCGACTACGAGGAAGACGAAGAGGACGCGGAGTGGGAGGTACAGGATGATCCGGAGAAAGAAGCAGACGGGTCCTATTTATTACCGCAACGGATCGAATTGGTTTTCGAATACGAGGGACAGGAGGAGAAACGACAGGTTGTTCTGCCGACGATTTTTAACGGCTTACCGATATTCTAGAGATGCGAATTGCCCCAAACAGATCTTTTAATTCAAAGCGTGGCTCTATTCTTTTGATGGTCTTGGTACTGGTTATCGTAGTGAGCTACGTGCTAACGAAGTTCATTGAACGGGCGCACGTCGAAGTGCAAGGAGAGGGCTACTACGTCGAGCGAACGCGACTGCGACTGCAGGCTTGGTCGATGCTCGAAGTCGCGGTGGCAGTATTGGCGGATGTCAAAACGATCGACGGGGCGCTATTCTCTCCGACGCAAGGATGGCGGGATCCGTTGGATTATGCACAGGTCGAGTTGCCGGAAGGGATGAATGTGATCTTTGAATTTCTCGACGAGTCGGCGAAACTTGGGATCAACGAACTGGATGAAGGGTCTTTGTTTTTGCTGTTCGATCACATGGAATTCGAACTGGACGTGAGCCAAACCTTAACCAACTCGTTGCTTGATTGGATCGATGAAAATGACGAAGCCCGCATTGATGGTGGCGAATCGGAGGAATACAGCAGTTCGGAGATGGAGATGCATCCGTCGAACAGGCCACTGCGTTCCCTGAGCGAATTATCTTCGATTATCGGTTTTCGAGAGCATTTCTTCGATGAGTTTGGCTTTCCGAATCACTACTTCAGTCAGCTCGCAGAGATGCTTACTCACCACCCAGTCACTGCTTTGAACGCGAATACTGCCTCGCCTTTGGCTCTCGAGGCGTTGGCTGGGCTCAATGAAATTCAGGTTGAAACGCTGAACGACTATTTGGCTGGAATCGATAGGGAAATCGACACGGACGACGATAATTACTTTGCTACTGGAGGAGAAATTAGCGACGTGTTAGGGGAGACTGAAGCAGGGGTTCCCATTTCCAATCAAATAAGTATTCTAACGATAAAAGTAACGGTTCAAGAAAGTGGCAGCGCTTATAGTTTGATTGGCACTATCAGCACTGAAGGGCAACCTACAGAAAACAGTGAAACCGGAGAACTTCAGTATCCGTTCCTTTTCCTTGAGCTTAGGGAGGAGGCAGGTATGGATAATGTGCGTCCCTCTTGAAAATTTGAAATACGTTGTGACTGAGAATCAGCAAAATCTAGAGAAAAGCAGAACTTTGACCATGCAGGTCATGGCTGCTCCAAGTCAGCTGTTTTTCTGTCGGCGTATCGAAATATCCGAGGACGTGGCGGAAGACGAACGGGAGGGCTTCGTGCAATTGCAGTTGGAAAGCTTGTCGCCATTTTCATTAGAGCACCTGCAGTTTGGCTATGTGATCGACGATTCAAAGCGGTTCGCGTTTTTATATTCTGGATACCGTCGTTCGTTCGAAAGCGGTTCTATTGCGGAATGGGGAAAGCAGGAAACGGTTATTCCCGAATTTAGCATCGGGGCGATAGCGGGTAAGAATGATGACGGTAGTCCGCTTCTCTTAGTCTCTGAAAACTCCATCGCCTATTTTGAGTTCGATGGTCAGTCGGAGCTACCATGTTACTTCGAAGCGTTTCCTAGAGAGCGAGACGACGAGGACCAATTGATGGATTTTGAAGCGGGCGTCGATGTAGCGAAAATTAGCTTAGGCGATCGGATTAAAGGGCAAACTGTCCGTGTTTGGAACACAAATACGAATATCTATATCGGTAAGCAGCACTTGCGTCTTCAAGCTGCCGAGAATGGCAGCGAGATTGAAACGATTGTTTCGCGCGAGACTTTATGGACAATGGATCTTCGCGATCCGGATAGTATCGAACATGCGAAACTCGAAGAACGTCAAAATAGCTTGATATGGAAGATTGCGCTCGGGATGGCGGTTGTGTTTATGCTTTTGATTTTTGGAGAGTTCGCGTGGCTAGGTTCTCGAGCTTATGTAAATCTACGCAATGGCTGGAATGAAGAACAAGCGCCAACGGTAGCGATGATCGGGTCGCGTCAATCGACGGTGTTCGAACTTGAGGATTTTCAGAATTCCGATTTAAAGCCATTCGATATGCTCATAGCAATCGAGCCCTTTATGAGCGATGCAGTAACGTTTACGAGAGTTGAGACCAATGGGCCTAACAGCTTGAAGGCCTTTGCCGAAGCGACGAGCAATGGTCAGGCGAATAATTTTAAAGCACGCTTAGAGCGCTTCGATAAAATCGAGTCGGTGGTGATCGAAAAACTCGAGGGTCGCGCAGGAGGGGCTACGTTTACAGTGTTTTTGAATTTCAATGAGGATGCTTTTATTCGTACGGTCGAAGGCGAGGAGGTAGCGAAGAATGGCTAGCAAGAATCATTCTTCTGGCGAGTTCCAGTATTGGAATCAATTTCTTCGGCTGCGGTTTTCTCGTCTTTCGATGCGTGAGAAATTTCTATCGGTTCTATTCATCGCTGTGTTGCTTGGAGTTTGGTTCACGTTTCAGGTGGATCGCCATGGGGCGGCTATAACGAACATTCGTTTTGCGAATGCGCGGGCGGAGGAGCAAGGGCAATGGTTTATTGAGCAGTCCAATATTGATTCCCAATACAATGCGATGCTTCAGAGTATCAATCTTGATGAGCTTCCATCGGCGGATGCAGTTAGTGCTAGTGTTTTCGATTTGATACGCAAATACGGTTTTAGCGATTTCAAGACAAACCCACCGAAAACAGTTCCAGGTATTCCGCTAACTTTTCACGCGTTCACGATTAACATAAATAAGGCCGACTACAATAAATTGATAGATTTCACCAATGAGATCAAGTCGAGCCTTCCTTATGTTAGCCTCCGTCAGATTAGTATTATTGCACAGCCAAGAACGCCGCAGTTCCTGAATGTGAAGCTAGATTTGAAGTCCATTGAATATACGAAATGAATAATTGGATACGAAAAACTAATGCGATCGCTTTGATGTGCGTTCTCCTATTGGGTGGGACTTCTCAGAACGTAATTGGACAAGATGCAGACCCAAGCCAGGCTGCAGCAGTGTCGAGCGGAGACGATACGGTTCGAATCCTATGGAGAGCCGAAAAGTTAGTCAGTGTCCTTCACTATTTAGAGATTCTTACAGAGCGATCGGTCATTCGACCGCAATCGTTGCCAACGCCGGAATTCACTTTCGATAGCCGAGGCGATATGACGCGAGACGAAGCCATTCTAGCGATAGAGAGTTTACTTAGTATAAATGGGATTGGCGTTACTCCTCTGGGGGATAAATTATTGAAGGTGGTCGCGATTGCCTCTATCCGAACGGAAGCTCCGGAGTTGGAAATCGGGTCTTTGAAGGATCGAGCGCCAAGCGGGAAGGTCGTGAGTAAGCTATTTCGCCTTAAGTACTTGGACTCTCAAACCTTTCAAACGCAAATTCAGCAGTTCCTGAGCCCGGGGTTCAGTACGATCATTCCTTTTCAAAATTCAAATGCGGTTATCGTCACGGATACAATCAGCAATTTGCAGCGGCTCGAGTATGTTGTCTCCGAAGTCGATACACCGAGTCGTTTGAACGTGGAGACGCGTTTCTATACTTTGGAGTTTGCGCAGGCCAGCGAAGTGTCTCAGCAGATCCAAGGATTAATCGATGCCGCTCGGACTAATTTCGGAGAAAACAATAACCAAAATTCGAATACGAATAATAATCGCGCGCAGGCTCGGACGCAAGGGGGTGGGGTTAATCAAGCGGCTCGATTGCAGCCAGCGATTGCAGCAGTAGCTGCGGAAGGTGCGATTCCTAACCAGATTCTATTCGGCTCGAATACGGCTTTGGCGTCGGATGATCGAACGAATCAGATTATCATCATGTCAGAACCTTCGAATATGGTCTTCTTCGATGACATAATCGAGAAGCTCGATATCAAAGCTGATCCTGCAACTCGTATCGAGGTAATCGTTCTCAATCATGCGGAAGCGACCGAAGTGGCAGGATTGCTCAGTAGTTTCGTTAGCGGCTCCACTTCGACCGAAAGCGGTGATCGTTCACAGGCAGGTGCAAATACAGGGCGCCAGCAAACGAATACAGGGCAGCAAGGCGCGGCTCAAAATACCATTCGTCAAAATGCCCAGACTCAACCACGGCAACAGCAAGTGGCGAACGCGGTTAGAACCGTGCTGGAGGATCGCGACAGTCAGTTCAGCGATTTCATGACGATCGAAGCAGATGAGCGGAGCAATGCCCTCATTATTTCCGGCACGCGAAGCGATCTGGAGCTCATGACGGAATTGATCGCTAAAATCGATGTATTGCTCCCGCAGGTATTGATCGAAGTAATCATAGCAGAAGTTAATTTGGGTAATGATGCCAACAGGGGTACGAGTTCTATCAGCGGAAGTTACGTTCAAAATGAAGCGGATGGCGAACCGAACATTACAGGTTTGAATGGCTTGGATCTTTTTGGGATTGGAGCCAGTAATGTGGCACTCAATCTTGATAAGACTACCGGAATCATTTCGAACCTGAGTTTCGATGCCATCTTGAATGCGGCTCGGACGAATAGTAATGTTCGGATTCTGTCGAAACCGTACCTGATGACGACGCACAATAAGGAAGCGACGTTCACTGTAGGACAGCGGGTTCCAGTTGTGACGGGTACTGTCTCAGACAGCCTAAATGGGAATCGAGAGACCGTTCAGTACCAAGATATTGCCATTGAGTTGAAAGTGAAGCCATTGATCGGTCCCAATGATATCATTCAGATGGAAATCGATCAATCTGTGAATGATATAGATAGAGAGGTTCTTGTTAATGGTAATGAGCAGCCGGTTATTGGGAGCCGACAAATGGTTTCTTTTGTGAGCGTTAAGAGTAATGGACTGGTTGTTCTCGGCGGGATGCAGCGTAGTAAACAGTCGGATACTAAAGGCCGTATGGCAATATTGGGCGAAATTCCTCTGTTAGGAAATCTCTTTAGAAGCAAGGCTGTTGGTTTTGAAAATCGAGAGCTTTTGCTCTTTATTCGTCCTAAGGTCGTTCGCGATGCTGACGAGGCGAATGCGAATGCTCGCGACGCGATTGGTAAACATCCTATAAGCGGGAAGGTGGATGATTTGTTGGAAAAAGGCGAATTCGACTTGAGGACAAAAGACAAGAAGAAGTCAAAACCGGAAGAGAGTAACGGCGAGTCTAGCTCGGTTTCTCGTAAACGGTTCAAACGATAAGGAGACTATTATGAAGACAGCTAGTATATTGGCGGTATTCGTAACGCTTTGTGGGGGGATTGGCTCGGCTTTCGCTCAGGAAGCGAAATCTCCTTTTATGCGGCCTTCCCAAACGATTGTGGCTCCCGTTCAGAAAACGACGGCAGCATCGCCGCTGGATGCGATGGAGTTTAATGGCGTAGTGGAAATTGGCGGTGTCGCCTGGTTAAGCTTGTACGATCCCCAGGCGAAGAAAAGCTATTGGTTGAGTAAGGAAGATGCGGCTGAAGATGGAATTACGCTCGCGCATTACGATAGAGGAAGCCAGCCGGGGGAAGAATCGATCGTGGTTAGGCAAGGCAGCATGACTCGGCGATTAACCTTAAAAGATGCTGATATCATTTCTCTTAAAGAAGCTCCCAGACCGGCGATTCAGCGAGCGACTCAACGGGCGGCTCCCGCAGTTCAGGCCCAAACTCCTCAACGAGTTCAGCAACCTAAGGCGATGGAAGCGGCAACTGACGAAGAAGTGCGTGAGCGTATGCAGCGCGTGGCGGAGGAAATTCGTCGCCGCCGAACCCTTCGTCGCGATGTTGTCGAACCTAAAGCGAATGGAAGTAATTAGAATTGGGATATGGCATTGGCTGAGATAGATTTTCTGGATACGTTTGAACTCTCCAATGAGCAGAGGCTGGAAATCGAGGGGTTGAGACGTTCCGAGCGATTGGAGCGCTTAGCGAATTGGGCGAATAAGGATTTGAGCGAAGTCGTTGGAATACTGAGCGAGTCGCAAGGAGTTGAGGTTGTTTCCCATGAGGCCTTCGATCTTGATCGCTTAAATTCGATTCCACTTCGAATCCTTCACGAGTTTCACTGCATTCCGGTTAAGGAAGCGTCAGAAAGCGAGAACGCTTCAGAGACGTTAGTCTTGGCCACTGGGTGGCCAGTTGATGAAGTTATGGATGATTGGGTTTACGCGACCTGCGGTCGACGACCTGAATGGCGGTTCGCAAATCCCGATCGTATTTCGAAATTCATTACGCAGAATTTAGGAGTTGGAGCAGAGAGCTTGGACGAATCTTTTGACATTGACGAAGATTTGGTCGGAGCGATCGAGGAAGATGAAGAGGATGAGGATGCGGCTATCATTCGTTTCGTGAATGAGGTTTTCAGTCAGGCGGTGGATGACGGAGCGACCGATATTCATTTCGAACCGATGGAGGAAGAGCTTCGTATCCGTTATCGAATTGATGGCTTGTTGGTTTCCGTCCCCGTCCCCGACAATTTGCGAAAATTCCAGGATGCAATCGTCTCGCGATTGAAAATCATGGCCAAGCTTAATATTTCCGAGCGACGTTTGCCTCAGGATGGACGTATCACCATGAAGGCGGGAGACACGACTTTGGATATACGTCTTTCCACTATGCCGGTAATGTATGGCGAAAGCATTAGTTTGCGTTTGCTAAACAAGAAGAGCTCACCCTTGAGTATGCAGCAGTTGGGCATGTCGGATCTGGATCAGGAGAAAGTGGATCGCGTGCTCGGATTGCCTTATGGAATTGTTCTCGTGACGGGTCCAACGGGTTCGGGAAAGTCGACTTCTCTTAACGCGTTCATTAGAAAGATCAATTCGGAGGATCGTCGTATTATTACTGTAGAAGATCCGATTGAGTACGAAGTTCCTGGAGTGAACCAAATCCAGGTTAAGCAAGATATCGGATTCGGTTTCGCGGAGGCGTTAAGGCATGTATTGCGTCAGGATCCCAATGTAATCATGGTCGGAGAAATTCGTGACAAGGAGACTGCGGATATTGCGATTCAGGCTTCATTGACGGGGCATTTGGTTTTCAGCACGCTTCATACGAATGATTCGGCAGGCGCCATTACGCGACTGACCGATATGGGAATCGAACCCTTCTTGATCGCTTCAGGGGTGGAGCTCGTGATTGCCCAGAGGCTTTTACGACGTCTTTGTCAGGAATGCTATGAGATGAAGCTAATCGATAGATCGGCTGTAACTGATTCTTTGAAAATCCTCGATTTGCCGGAAAGCTCAGTAGGTTCGGTAGCGGAATTGCCCGTGGTTGTCGGTTGCGAACGATGTCGGAATATTGGGTACAAGGGTAGAGTGGGGATTTATGAAATCCTTCGAGTGACCGAAGCGTTGCATAGTCCGATCGTAAATCGCGAAGCAGCACCCTTTTTGCGCGAGATCGGTCGGCAAGGCGGAATGGTTACGCTCGGTGAATCCGGTTGGAACCTGGCTTGCCAGAATATGACGACCTTGGATGAAGTGGTTCGCACGATTTCAATTAAGGAAGCGTCGGATTGAGCGAAAATTCAATTAGGATCTAGGAGAACCTCTTAACTTACAATTTAATCGATGCCCAGTTTTTCGTACAGCGCCAAAGATCTGAAGGGAGAATCGGTTCGTGGGTCGATCGATGCGGCGAACCGAAAGATAGCCTTGCAGAAGTTGAACGCAAAGCAGTTGCGACCGCTTTCGGTCAGCGAAGTAGGAACCGAGGCTGCGAAACGTTCAAGGGCGTCCTCTTTGACTTCGTTATTCGGAGGCAAGAGCGACGCGGTGCAGGACAAAGCTCTCACGAGTAGCTTGGCTTTACCGTTTTTAACGGGGATTCGCGAGCTGTTGAAATGTGGTATTCAATCGGCGGATGCGCTTCGAATGATGGCGACTCGGCTAAGCGAGCCGAAGCAAAAGTTGTTAGCATCGCGGCTTTGGGAGGATTTGCGTCAGGGGCGTACATTGTCCGAGACTTTTCGAAAACAACCGAAGGTATTCAGCGAAAGCGTGGTGAATCTGGTCGAGGCCGGAGAAGCGACCGGTAACCTGAGCAATGTTTTGACACGGCTCGTCGAGAGTATGGAGGAGCGTAAGGCGATTCGCTCAAAGTTGATCGCTGCTCTATCTTACCCGTGTTTCTTGATCGTCGTAGCTCTTGGATTGGTCTTTCTGTTCTTGTTTAGTTTGCTGCCTCAAATCGAAGGGTTATTGGCATCGCTCGGTGGTGATCTTCCCACGTCAACCAAGCTTTTAATCGCTCTTTCGGATGGCATGCTTAAGTACGGTTGGATCGGAGCTATAGGGATAGCTTTGGTGGTTGGTAGTTTGGCTTCCTGGCGAAATTCGGAGAAGGGGCGGGCCAAATTCGACGCGCTAATTTTGCGATTGCCGGGAGTGGGGCGGTTTATTCGCGACTCTCAGGTCCTGCAATTTACTCAGACGCTGACGCTATTGCTCGAAAATGGGATCATCATGGTTCAGGCTTTGGTCATGGCGGAGCGTTCGCTGTTCAACTTATCTATGCGAAAATCGTTTTCGGAAGCGCGTGTGAAAGTGACTGAAGGAGTGACGCTCTCGGCGGCTTTTAAATCGACAGGTTTTTTCGAGGACATGGCTTTGGATGTTTTTACAGTAGGGGAGAACACTGGCGATGTCGTGCCGGGACTACGTCAGATGTCGCGGCAGTATAGCGAGATGATCGACAAATTCGTGAGAGTGTCTTTGGGAATCGTTTCAACGGGGGTATTGCTCGGAGTCTTTGCTATGGTGGGAATGATCGCATTCGGCATCATCTCTGCCGTTTTCAAATTGAGCGGTTCTTTGTCGGGCGGGTGAGGTTTTGAAGAAAATGAGGACATTGCCCAGTCTCTGACAAACGCATTTTGCTCAAAAATCGCTCTTATTGAAAGTTGGAGTTGATGAGTCGTCGGCTTGTCGCCTTACTCGCGACTTTCTTTTTAGAGAACGCTATATTTTTATGTCTTCAAATTTCCGCATAGCTATTCGGTTTTTGCTCGCTAAGAAGCGCTCCATGTTGATGAGCCTAGCGGGGATAGTGTTTGGCGTTGGCTTTTTCATTTCAACGCAAGCGCAGCTCAGCGGCTATCAAGACTTGTTCGTCGAGACGATTCTCGGGACCGATGGAGCTATCAGAATAGAGGATCGTATTCAGGCGACTTCGGTATTCGTCGAAGCGGGATCTTCGAAAGGAAATAGCACGAATTTCTTCGTGTCCGATAAAAACAACCGCCGTTTTGTGGAGGGAGTGGAGCATCCGGAATCGGTTATCGAGGCGATTATGGAGCTTTCGAATGTAGAGGCTACTTCTTCAGTACTTAAAGGCAGCGTTCAGCTTCAGAGCGCATTGAGAGAAGACTCTGGGCAGGTGTTTGGCATCGTGGTGGACGAGCATATGGCAGTATCGGCCTTGGAGGATCAAATTGTTTGGGGTTCCATAACAGACTTTAGACAAGCTCAGATGGGTATTATTTTGGGGGTAAAAATGGCCGCGCGTTTGGATGTGGCGGTTGGCGACTCGTTGATCGTACGAGCGGTCGATCAGCAACGGCGTCTCAAGATTTCGGCATTGTACGAAACAGGTGTTTCGGAGATCGATAAGAAGCGCGTGTTTATGCACATTAATACGGCGCGGTCGCTGCTGAAGAAACCTCACGGGGTTAGCTTTATTCAAGTGAGCGTTTTCGATCGAACGCGTACGCTGATAGATTCCGACTTGATCGAGAATATGACGAATCACTTTTCGACGCCGTGGCAGGAGCGTGAGAAGTCGTTGCTAGAGTTGTTTAAAATCCTCCGAATCTCGTCTGCAATTACCGTATCCACAATTATCATAGTGTCCGGCTTGGGGATGTTTAGCATGCTGGTGATGATTGTGATGGAGAAGACCCGTGAAATTGCGATTTTGCGCTCTATGGGGTATACGCGTGGAGATATTTCGAGCATTTTTCTTTGGCAGGGCGCGATCGTCTTGGTGGTGGGTACGATAATCGGATGTTGCTTGGGGGTATTGATGACCTATGGGATTTCGAAGTTACCGATGCCTTCGGCTGGATTGTTTACGTCCGAATTCTTTGAAGTTAATTGGTCGTACTGGCACTATATCCAGGCGGTCGTTGCGGCAACGTTCATCGTTATGATTGCAAGTCTGATACCGGCTCGTCGAGCGGCTCGATTGGTGCCGGGTGATGTGATTAGGGGGACTGCGGCATGAGTGATAAGGCTGTGGATAGGGAAATCGCTCTTGAGTGTAGAGACCTTCATAAGCATCTTGGGGAAGGTGAAATGCAAGTGCATGTGCTTCGAGGCGTGAACTTGAAGCTCTACCGAGGCGAGATTTCGGCAATCGTCGGCCCTTCGGGTTGCGGCAAGAGTACTTTGCTCTATCTGCTGGGGCTTTTGGATCGGCAAGACTCGGGATCTATTCATGTGATGAACGAGTTGGTGCCGCTAGACAAGGATGGCGAGCATACACGGATTCGCGGCGAGAATATCGGCTTCGTCTTTCAGTTTCACTTTTTACTGCCCGAGTTTTCCGCGACTGAAAACGTGATGCTGCCAATGCGGAAACTTGGACGATTGAGTCCGAAGGAAATGGAATTTCGGGCTGTGGGACTATTAGAAGAGGTTGGTTTGGGCGACAAAACGCATCGGCTGCCATCTCAGTTGTCCGGCGGCGAGCAACAGCGCGTTGCCATCGCTCGCTCTTTAGCTAATATGCCTGGAGTGCTTTTGGCGGACGAGCCGACAGGGAATCTTGATGTTAAGAATTCCTTGATGGTATTCGAATCGTTGACGCGCTTGGCCAAAGAAAAGGGGCAGGCCGTCTTGATAGTTACTCACAATCCAGAATTGGCGAATAAGTGTGATCGGATCTTGAGGATGCGGGACGGTCTTTTCATCGACTCTTGAATTAAGTGCGATAGCCCGTTGTTTGGGAGAATTTCGGGTAGTGCCTATTAGAATTCCGATTGAATCTGACGGGCCCAGCTAATAACTGTTCAAGGAGTTCGTATTGATTGCGAATTTTTATTTGCTATTTAAGCGGGCTTTCCTTCACTCCCGAAATTCGTAAAAGTCCATAGATCGACCCGTGAGTTCCGAAAATTTCCGCAAATCTTTCATCTTGAAAGCAGCCGCAGCGTTTACAGCTGTTTTAGTTCTGCCCAAATTGCTTGCTCGACGTAGTGTCAGCAGTTCGGATCCAAACTGGGTGTCTGCAGCTTTTAAATTGCGGCAAGACCCTAAAGCAATCTCGCGAGAGAACTCTCCTAAAGCCTAATTCGCTTCTAAATTCTAATAAGCGAGCGACAACGAATTTCGCGTCATGTCAAATGTGTTCCCAAAGTGGTCCAACGCGCTGCCGTTGAAGATAATAGTTTTTGTCTTCATCCTTGCTGCAGCTGTCGTTTCCGGAATCACCTATTACGCCACTCCTAGCTATACTCGCGTGGGTTACGAACCGGTACAGCCTGTTCCCTACGACCACAGTTTCCATGTGGGAGAGCTCGGATTGGATTGTCGGTACTGTCATAGCAAGGTGGAGGAATCCGGCCACGCTAACATTCCTGCTTCGAGCACCTGTATGGCTTGCCATAGCATGATTAAGACTGACAGCGAGCTGCTCGAGCCCGTCAGAGCGAGCTTCGCCTCAGGCGAACCATTGCCATGGGTGCGAGTTCACCAGACTCCCGACTACGTTTATTTTAATCACTCCGTTCACGTAAACCGCGGCGTCTCTTGCGTAGAATGTCACGGGGAAGTCAATAAGATGGAAATTGTTAAGCACGATCAACCCATGAGTATGGGTTGGTGCTTGGAGTGTCACCGCAATCCCGAAGAGTATCTTCGCCCTATCGCCGAGGTAACCAATCTCGATTGGGTTCACCCGGGAGGCGAAAAAGGCCAGATCGAAGACGGCAAGAAGTTCGTTGAAGAGTGGAATGTTAACCCGCCGCAAAGCTGCACAGGCTGCCACCGATGAAACCGATTAATTCCACACCCGCCACGAAGGCAGAGCAAACTGGACCGCGCTACTGGCGTAGTCTTGACGAGTTGTCTCAATCCCCCGACTTTCTGGAGCAAGCACATCGCGAATTCGGAGTCGAGGCTTCGGAGATGAATGAAGTCGATCGTCGCCATTTCTTCAAGATCATGGCCGCATCTTTCGCTATTGGCGGAGTAGGCTTCACCGGCTGCCGTCGTCCGGAATCGAATATTCTGCCTCACTCGAAGGCTCCGGAATATCAAGTTCCCGGACAACCTCTTTACTACGCGACTTCATTTTCGCTGCGTGGCGAAAGTCTTCCGCTTCTCGTAGAAACGCATGCTGGCCGTCCGACTAAGATAGAAGGCAATTCCGACTATAAAGCGTACAACGGGGGAACGAGCGGCAAGGCACAAGCGTCCGTGCTTGAGCTTTACGACCCCGATCGCTCGACACGTTTTACGAAAGAAGGCGCTAATCTTTCGAAAGAAGCGGTATTGGACGTCGTCGCCGGATTGAAGAGTTCGATCGATAGCTCCAAAGGCAAAGGCGTCGCGTTGCTGACCGAAAAGTCATCTTCGCCAACGCGCCTTCGCCTTAAGAAAGCGTTTCTCAAAGCAAACCCGGAAGCGACTTGGGCGGAATACGAGCCTATTTCGACGGATAACGGAAAAGCGGCTGCCAGTATTGTATCGGGGGCCAATCTTGAGCCTAAGTACGATTTGTCGAATGCCGAACGCATCTTGAGTATTGCGGGCGATTTTCTGGGTGACAATCCGGGAGCGATCGGATTCAGCAAGCAATTCGCTGACGGACGTCGCGTTCGGTCTTCCAAGGACAAGATGAATCGCCTCTACGTCGTAGAAAGCGGATTTTCCACAACCGGCGCGATGGCGGATCACCGCAAGCGTTTGGCGACGAGTCAAATGACTGGATTGCTTGCCGCAGCAGCTTTGGAAATCGATTTGGGCGTCGAAGGCGATGCGTTGAAGCCAATCTTTCAGAAGCTCGCTTCCGGTTTGGATGCCGGTACGAAAGAGTGGATTAGCAAGTCCATAGCGGACTTGGCTCATTTCAAGGGTGAGAGCCTCGTATACGCGGGTCCTCAGCTGAGCAAAGAAGCCCACGGCATCGCACTCCTTATCAATGAGAAGCTCGGCAACTTGGGTAAGACGGTTAGTTTGGTTGAAATCGAAGCGGACGAATCCGCTTCCATCGAAGACCTCGCCGCTGCAATCGATTCCGGTTCGATCGACACGCTTATCATCTCAGGTGGTAATCCGGTTTACAATGCTCCGGTCGAACTTGATTTCAGTTCGAAGTTGTCGCAGGTCGAGATGGTTGTTCGCCTCGGTTACTACGACGATGAAACGTCCGAGAAATCGAATTACCACTTCGTCCAGGCGCACTACCTAGAATCCTGGGGTGACGGTCGGACTTACGCTGGAGACGTCGTTGCTCAGCAACCGATGATCATGCCGCTTTTCGAAGGCATTTCGGAAATCGAACTTTTGGGAAGCCTCGTTGGCGAAGCGAATACGGACGGGCACAGCCTGGTTTACGAAACGCTTCAAAAGGCTGGGGCGAAAGGAAGGATTGGTTTCGACAAATTTCTCCACGACGGGTTTTTAGGCGATTCTGCCTACAAGGCAAAGCGCTCCCTGATTTCGGGTATGCGTTTGGCGGAATCCATGTCGGGTTTTGCTGCGATCGCTGCTCCGACTGGATTGAATGATCTCGAAGTTGTATTCGCTAATGACGCGAGTGTCGACGATGGTCGTTACATCAACAACGGCTGGTTGCAGGAGTGTCCGGACCCAATGTCGAAGTTGACTTGGGACAATGCGATTTTCGTTAGTCCACGTGTGGCGAACGAGCTCGATATCGTGTCCGCGGACTCGATGTTGCAGATCACTCGCAAGAATCCGAATGTCGTCAAAGATGGTCGTTCGTATTCTCCAGTAGCGACTGTGACCATCGATGGCCGTGAGATCACGGGTGGGGTTCAGATCCTTCCGGGTCTCGACAATTACTCGATCATCTTGCCGCTCGGTTATGGACGGACTCGTACGGGTCGCGTCGGAACCAACTCTGGTTTTAGCTCGTATGCGATTCGTACTTCCAAATCGGCTACGTTCGTTTCGGGCGCGAAGCTCGAGTTGACTGGCGAAGTTA
Source organism: Opitutales bacterium (assembly GCA_018700525.1). Taxonomy (GTDB): domain Bacteria; phylum Verrucomicrobiota; class Verrucomicrobiia; order Opitutales; family Opitutaceae; genus Pelagisphaera. The sequence continues at coordinate 40,159 of JABITN010000157.1, read as the reverse complement.
TCCAGTTGGCAAATACGCAAGAGCATTGGTCGATGGAAGGTCGGGCGATCATTCGCGAATCTAATCTCGACGATTACGCATCGGATCCGCAATGGGTGGAGAAGATGGGAATGGAAAGCCATTCGCCGCCAATTTTGGGCGACGAAAAGGGTATGTCCGTCCAGCAACGCTCCAAGGAAACGCCACGTGGCGGATCTATTTACAAGCATCCGGATTACACTGGTATTCATCAGTGGGGTATGGCGATCGACTTGAACGTTTGTTCTGGGTGTAACGCCTGTGTCGTTGCTTGCCAAAGCGAGAACAATATTCCAATAGTCGGTCGTGACCAAGTTCGCCGCGGCCGCGAGATGCATTGGATCCGAATGGATCGTTACTTCTCTTCGGGAGACGTGAACGACCTGTCCACGATCCCAGAGGACCCGCAAGTTTCGCTTCAGCCAATCGCATGTATGCATTGCGAAACGGCTCCTTGCGAAACGGTTTGCCCGGTTAACGCTACAGTGCACGACGAAGACGGCCTCAATACGATGGCTTATAATCGTTGTATCGGTACTCGTTATTGCGCGAATAATTGCCCGTACAAGGTACGTCGTTTTAATTTTATGGATTACCAGCAACGTCCGCTGGATCGCCTTTACGAAGGTCCTTTGGCTCCCAAGGGAATGCCGGAGCTCGTTCAAATGGCCCAGAATCCGGATGTTTCGATTCGTATGCGTGGCGTTATGGAAAAGTGCACCTACTGCGTGCAACGTATCCAACAGGGCAAGATTGCCCAGAAGGTGAAGGCTCAGGACAGTAACAATATCCGGATTCCCGATGGAACGATCAAGGTCGCTTGCCAGCAAGTTTGTTCTATGGATGCAATCGAGTTCGGTGATGTTAGCGATGAACATAGTCGCGTTTCCGAACTACAAGCCAACGAGCGTAATTATGCGGTTCTTGGATACACCAACGCTCGTCCGCGAACTACTTACCTTGCCAAGCTTCGCAATCAGAATCCGGAAATGCCGGACTATTTCGAGCAGCCGCACTCTACAACGGAGTACGAGGGGGATTCCCCGCATCACGTTGGCGGGCACGGCACTCACGATTCACACGATGACTACGGTGATGAAGCAGCACATCCCGATTCCCACACTGAGCAAGGAGGAACACACTAATGGCTAGTGCACACGCATCAATAGAGGAGGTTGAGCCGGCGATTCTCGACGAGGTGAATCCCGTCGATATCCCACGGCCCGCGCTCGTCGACAACGATCGCAGCTTTAGTTGGATCACGGACAAGATCTGTGGCATCGTAGAGGAGAAAACGCCGACCTGGTGGTGGGTTTGTTTCGTTCTCGCTTGCGGCACGGCTTCGTTCACCGTCATGGGTCTGGTTTATTTAGTCTCAACGGGTACCGGCGTTTGGGGATTGGCTAATCCTGCTAATTGGGGTTGGGCTATCGTCAACTTCGTATTCTGGATCGGTATTGGGCACGCGGGTACGTTGATTTCGGCTATTCTATGTTTGCTACGGCAGAAGTGGCGGACGTCGATCAATCGAGCGGCTGAAGCGATGACTATTTTCGCGGTTGTTTGCGCCGGTATCTTTCCGGTATTCCACGTAGGTCGCGTTTGGATGGCCTGGTTCTTGTTTCCAATTCCTAATGCCAATGCGATTTGGCCGAATTTCAAGTCGGCTCTACTTTGGGACGTTTTCGCGGTTTCGACTTACGGAACGGTTTCGGTATTATTCTGGTATGTCGGTTTGATTCCCGATTTGGCGAGCGTTCGCGACCGAGCTACATCGAAGATTCGCCAGTTCCTCTACGGCATTTTCGCAATGGGTTGGCGCGGTTCGAATCGTCAGTGGAGTAACTACGAAATGTGTTACTTGTTGCTGGCCGGTCTTTCGACGCCGCTGGTACTTTCAGTTCACACGATCGTATCCTTCGACTTCGCTATCTCTTTGCTTCCAGGCTGGCACACGACCATTTTCCCTCCGTACTTCGTTGCGGGAGCGATTTTCTCTGGCTTCGGTATGGTGTTGACGCTGATGTTACCGCTTCGAGCGATTTACCGTCTCGACGATCTCATTACGCAGTATCACATCGATTGCATGACCAAGATCATCTTGGCCACCGGTACTATGGTTGGCTACGCATACGGAATGGAGTTCTTCATTGCCGCTTATGGAGCGAACGACTTTGAAATCTTCGCCTTCGTCAATCGCGCTTTCGGCAACTACGCTTGGGCTTACTGGATCATGATTTCCTGTAACGTTATTTCGCCGCAGTTCTTCTGGTTTAAGAAGATTCGCGAGAACACGGCCTTGGTTTGGATTATCACTATCTTCGTTAATATCGGTATGTGGTTCGAACGTTTCGTTATCGCTGTAACGACTTTGACGCGCGACTTCCTTCCATCGAGTTGGGGGTACTTTTCACCGACGATCGTGGATATCTTCACATATGTGGGGACCTTCGGAGTATTCTCGGTCCTCTTCCTATTGTTTCTTCGCTTCCTGCCACTTATGGCGATGGCGGAAATTAAAGCCGTAACACCGCAGGCGGATGCACATGCTCACAAGCACTAATTTTAAAGCGACGCTCTCCGACAATGGATAAACAACACGGACTTATCGCTAAATTCGATACCCCTGCCGACATCATGCATGCGGCAGAGAAGGTGAGAGATGCTGGCTTCAAGAAATGGGACGTCATTACGCCGTTCCCAATCCACGGAATGGACCCTGCAATGGGATTGAAGCGCTCGGTAGTAGGGCGATTCACAATCGTTGGCGGCACGATCGGTCTCACGACTGGCATGCTCATGATTTGGTTCACCGGCGGATCGGAATTGAGCCTTCCTTTTATGGAAGGCTACAAATTGATTGTTGGCGGCAAGCCGTACTTCAGTCCGCAATTCGCATTTCCGGTTTCCTACGAATTGACCATCCTTTTCTCGGCATTCGCGTCGATCGGAGGAATGTTCATTCTCAATAAACTGCCGAGACACCACCATCCAGTTCTTAAATACAAGGACGTGGCGCAAAGCTCGAATGATAAGTTCTTCTTGTATATCGAGAACGAAGATCCGCAATTCGACGATGAGAAGACCCGCGCGTTTCTTAACGATCTCGAACCCGTTGAAGTTGGAGAATTGGAGGAATAATTTCGATGCGTTACGTATATCTAATTTTTATCCTAGGCGTTGTCGGTATGGTATCGATTCTCGGTCCGCGCGGCAGCAAGTCGACCAAACCGCCTCTTGAGGTTTTTCCAGACATGGATCGCATGCCGAAGTATCACCCGCAGGCGGAGAGCGGTTTCTTTGCGGATGGTCGTACGGATCGTTTGCCAGTGGACGGCTCGATTGCTCGAGGCACTTACATTGCGGATGAATATTTGGCGACCGGCAAGCGCGGCGAGACTTTCGGGAAGGGCTTTCCTATTGAAGTCGATAACGACGCGATTGCTCGCGGCGAGGATCGCTACAATATTTACTGCACGGTTTGTCACGGCGGCGCAGGCGATGGCGATGGTATCACCAAGAAGTACGGTATGTTGACGGTTGCTAATTTGACCGATGCTCGTTTGAGCGAATATACCGATGGACAACTTTACGACGTGGTTAAGAACGGAAAAGGTTTGATGTACGGATACGCTGATCGTCTTTCCGTCGAAGATCGTTGGAACGTGGTATTATACGTTCGCGCTTTGCAGCGCGCAGCGAACGGTTCCGCTAAAGATTTAACTCCTGCTAAAAGAGAGGAGCTCGGACTATGAGCGCAGATTTTTCGCCAAATCCTAAAAAGTGGCTCCTAATAGGAGTGGCTGGACTCGCAGTTTCGCTGATCGGTTTTTTCGTTGATACGCAAATTGCCGCTTGGTCTTACCTGATCGGACTGATCTTCATCACGTCGATCGCTATTGGTATGTTGTTTTTGGTGATGATTCACCACATATTCGACGCTCAGTGGTCGGTTATCGTCCGTCGCCAGGCGGAGCATTATATTTCGGCTCTCCCATATATGGGGATCCTGTTCATTCCGCTGTTCGCTTTGACTTACTTTGGAAAAGACCAAGGAATTCTCTGGTTATGGATGAATGATGCGGCTTCGCTACATGGCCACGGTACTGTTGGTACCGATATTCTCTATCAAAAGAAGACGTGGTGGCTATCGGAAGGTTTCTTCTGGGGGCGAGCGATCTTTTGCTTTGTTATCTGGTCTTATTTCGCATGGGCATTCCGTCGCAATTCGTTCGCTCAGGACGAAGACGGCGAAGCAAAGCACACATTCTCTAGCCGTAAGCATGCTGCTGCCGGTTTGATCTTGGTTGCTCTTACTTGGACTGCTGCTGCGTTCGACTGGATCATGAGTTTGGAGTATCACTGGTATTCGACCATGTTCGGGGTCTGGATCTTCGCTAGCGCGATGCGCGCTTCACTCGCGGTGATGCTTTTGACCGTCGCCTATCTCGTAGCGAAGGGGCCTTTGAAGGGAATTCTCAATACGAAGCATTTGCATGATGTCGCAACCTTGGCTTTCGCTTTCACCGTATTTTGGGCTTACATTACCTTCTCTCAGTATTTCTTGATCTGGAATGCGAATCTTCCGGAAGAGACGTTTTGGTACAATGACCGAGAGCAGGGGCTTTGGTGGCCGATTTCCATGCTATTGATTTTTGGGTACTTCCTGTTCCCGTTCCTCTACATGTTACAGTTCCCGCTTAAGACGAATTACAAGTCGATGACCTTCATGGCTTGCTGGTTGCTTTCGATGAACCTGCTCGATGGATACTTCAATATTTTGCCGTCCTTGAAAGACGATCACGGCGAGGTTTTTCAACTATTCTCTGATCCGACGAATATCATTTGGTATATATCGGGAGTCGTTGGAGCCGGGGGGATTCTCCTCTGGGCTTACTGGACGAGTTTTCAGAAGACTAAGATCATTCCGATTCGCGATCCTCGCATCCAGGAATGTTTGAATCACAATCACTAATCGACGAACGATGAGCCAAACCGCGCAAACACCATCACGCAGTGCCTTCCCCGCGCTAATCGCAATCTTGGGATCGTTCCTGATCTTCTATTTTCTATTGAACGCTACGTATTTGAATTCTGACGACCAAACGGTCGAACCAGCTGTTGAACGTCCGTCGCTTGCCGAACATGAAGCTGCCGCCACAGACAAGTTGTCTGATTACGCGGTAATCGATGCGGCAGCAGGAAAGGTTCGTTTGCCTATCGAACGAGCCAAAGCTTTGGTGGTCTCGGAGAATTCGAAATAATTCGGACGAGCGAGACTCTTTATCGAATCGGATAATCAAAAATGAATTTGATCGGCAATCTTTGTTCTTCTCTTTGCTCGAACCTCGAGGGCGACGCGAAGAATCGCGAGGCGCAGCGCACGATCGATGCGGCGATTCGCTTTCCGCTACTCTCTATCTTCAAGGCATCTATTGTTTGGATGTTGATCGCGACCGTTTTTGGCCTGATTGCATCGATAAAATTGCATACGCCTGGATTTATCGAGGAGTGCCAGTACATGACTTACGGAAAGGTCGAACCGATCTTTTGGAATACGCTCATTTACGGATGGCTTTTCAATGCAGGTCTCGGTTGTGCGGTTTTTCTGCTGGCAAGAATTGGAGGAACGCCATTGAAGCAAGGGGTTTTTCTAACGATTACGACAGTGATTTGGAATTTGGCGGTCGTTATTGGAGTGGTTGGTATTATACTGGGCGATCAATTGCCTTACAAGTGGCTTGAGTTTCCGTCTTACACGGCTCCAATCTTATTCATTTCCTTTTTGGGAATTGGTCTGTGGTGTGCAATGGCTTTTCGGGCCCGCGTTCAGCGTACGACTTACGCTTCCCAATGGTGGATTTTAACGGCTCTTTTTTCATTCGCTTGGATTTACAGCGCGGCGCAGATCATGTTGGTGTGCTCGCCGGCTCAAGGAGCGTTTCAGACATTGGTTAGCGCGTGGTATGCCGAGAATGTGTTCGGTCTATTGATTGCTCCCCTGGCGTTCGCGACCATTTATTATTTAATTCCAAAGACATTGGGTATCGCGGTTGTGGGTTACCGATACACGGGTATAGCGTTTTGGAGCTGGATTCTTTTCGCAAGCGTAGCAGGTACAGCTAAAATGGTTAACGGCCCCATTCCTGTTTGGGTCGCTTCGGTCGGAGTGATCGCAACGTTCGGGCTACTACTTCCGACGACGACGTTCTCGATTCAATTTTTAGGAAGTTTGTTGAGTCGATTCAGCAAGATCTGGGATACGGCATCGGCACGTTTCTTAATCGCTGGAGTACTTTCGTTTATTGTGACTATGTTGTTCAAGAGTTTCGGCGCGTTGCGCGGTTCTCAGGAAGTCGTGCAGTTCTCGATTTTCGAATCGGGTGTAAACCAACTCGCATTGTTCGGTTTCGCAGGAATGGTTTTTACCGGAGCGAGTTACTTTATTTTGCCACGATTGCTTAATAAGGAATTCCCTTCTCCGACTTTGGTCGATTTGCAATTCTGGGCACATGGCATGGGTTTGGTTCTTCTATGCATTGGATCGATATCTGGCGGCATTCAGCAAGGAGAGTTGATCAACGGCAGCACTGCGGATATGCTTGCAGTTGTGAATACGATGCGGAGCAGCTATTTCCTAGCGTCCACGGGACTATCGTTCATTTTGGTAGGAGCGATTGCCTATAATGTAACCTTTTTCTGGATGCTCCTTTCAGCGCGTTCCAAAAAAGAAGCGTCAACTAGCCTTATAGAAGAGGCTCCAGAGTTGGAGTACACTGCTTCATGAATCGCGGACCATTCATTTTTCTAGGGGTCTTTATCATTCTGTCCTTAACGTGGGCTTTGGTAATCAATAAACCGATTCAAGAAACCGGTCATTTGTCTCCGATATTCGATGCGGAACAAGGCGGACGACTGCCAATCGGAATTAAGGGCGGTGCCGCGCAGGGTAAACTTGTATATCAAGAATTTGGATGCATCGCTTGCCATACGCAGCAAGTGCGCGTTGCAGCGGGTTTCGATCTGGAACGTGGCTGGGGAGAGCGCCAGTCGGTTGCTCGTGATTACCTCGATGAAACGCCAGTTCTTATCGGGAATTCGCGATTGGGACCGGATCTTTCGAACGTCGGCAAACGGCAGACCGATGCGAGTTGGCACATGCTTCATTTTTATAACCCGGATATCACTTCGAAAGGTTCTAATATGCCGGCGATGCCGTTTCTTTTCGAAACGAGAGAAATCGTGGGCGAGGCGACGAGTCGCGCTTTGAAGTTGCCTGCTGAATATGCTGTGGCGGATGGATACGAGGTTATCCCATCGCGCAAAGCGGAAGCCTTGGTTGCGTACATGAAGAGTCTGAAAGTGACTTATGATCTGAAAGAAGCACCAAAGTCCAACGACGTAATGTCCGAGGAATTGAGCGTAGCGTTGGAGAATGCGAAGTAATGAGTGACGAATTACAAAATCACACTATTTCGGGAGTAGACGAAGGCCTCGCTAGTGACGAGAGCATCCTCAAGACGCACACGCGTATTCGTCGCGAACCGTTTTTCGTGGCATCACCGGTACTGTTTACTACTGCGTTTGCATTGATCATCGTATTCATTTTCGGCTGGTTTTACCAACGCCGTTACATGGGTGAGCAAAACCCTCAGATGTATCTTCACGAGCGTACGGATATTGCTTTGTATAATGATTGGCTCGAACGCCCTAGAGGGCCGATCGTTTATGACTATTACGCGATCGGAGAGAAGCTTTACACTACGATGGCTTGTGTTGGTTGTCATCAAGCGAATGGGGAAGGCCTTCCTGGACAGTTTCCACCGCTCGCCGGTTCGGAATACGTGAAGATCGAAGATTCGACTTTAACTACGAAGGTTCTCTTATCGGGTCTCGTTGGACCGGTTACTGTAAAGGGCTCCGAGTACAATGGCAACATGGCTGCTTATGGTGGTCTCAAGGATCAGGAAATAGCAGGCTTAGTTACGTTCATTCGCAAGAATTGGGGTAATGAAAGTAGCGAAGTGACCAAGGATGACGTTGCCGGAGTGCGTGGCGAAATTGGCAGCCGCGATCCATGGACTGCTGAAGAATTAAATTCCTATTTCCAATAGGTTGATGAGCCGCTGTATAGGCGGCTTTTATTAAGTCTTTGAGAGTTCGGTTGATCGGTTCACTGCTGCTTCGATCGCGGTGTCGATGATTCCAGACCAATCGCTGTCAGCGAGGCTGGTTAACAAGGCATGAGTCACTCCATTTGGAGAGACAACTTCATCGACCAATTGCGATGGAGCTTGGTTGCTTCGCTGCATCAGTTGCAAGGAGCCCAAGCCGGTTTCAATCGCTAGGGTGGCAGCGAGGTCGTGCTCTAGGCCGCGTTTTTCGGCGGCTTGCGCAATGTGGTCAATGAATTGAAAAAAAACTGCTGGGCCGCAGCCGCTGACAGCGGTAACGATGTGCATTTGAGATTCTTGTACTTCGTAGCAAGTGCCCAAGGCTTTGAGAAGGTTTTCTACAAATTGACGGTCTTCGTCGCTCGGCGGCTGTTGGAAACAAAAAGCACTGACGCCTTTGCTAATGCGGGAGGGAGTGTTGGGCATGACGCGAACGATATTTCGTGCGTGAGGAAATGCGGCTTGGAGCGATTCGAGGGTGCACCCAGCTAGGACGGATATGACGAGATTGTTTTGGGCGACCGCGCTTTCTTCGCTCGTGATCGTATCCAAATGCTGGGGTTTGAATGCCAGCACAATCGTTTGCGAGCGTTTGATCAAATCGATTCTCGAAGAAGCGAGACCGATGCCGGTTTCTTGGGAAAGCGATTGAGCGGTCGCACCGGTGCCTGAAGCACAGAGTAGCTCGTCGGAGCCTAGAACGCGTTTATCAAGTAGCCCGATTACAATAGCTCTGGCAAGATTACCTGCTCCGATAAATCCGGTGATCATGTATGGAGATTCGTTTCTTTGGTTAGAGGATGGTCGAACGTGACGATAGCTCCTCGGTGAGCGCCGGGGCGAATCATCACTTCGCCGCCGAGCGTGCGAATCGCGTGTCGGGCAATGGTGAGTCCCATGCCGACGCCAACTGTGTTCTTCGTACTGACGAATGGTTCGAATATGTTGTCTTCGATTTCAGGATCAATTCCGGAGCCTTGGTCTTCGATTATAAATTCCAAAGCCGAGCCGTCCTCGAGCGTTCTCGATCGGAGATAAATGGGACGTGATTGCACGTCGGGATCGTAACTTTCCCAAGCGTTGATGAGCAGTTTGGAGAGGGCGTCTTCAACGGCTTCGATATTCGTCCGAATTGTTTTCTCTTTGATGTCGTTGAGAATCGTGACGGTGAACTTCTCGCCGATTTCCTCTTGAGCCCGGTGTACACTTCCCGTGATCAGGCGATCGACTGACATGCTGTGCAGGGCGAGTCGAGTGGTGAATGCGACGGTGCTTAGCTGTTTGATGATGCCGACGATTCGGTTGCTTGCGTTTTCGACGCGGGCTATGTTTTTCAAAACCTTTTCGGGATCGCCGCTATTTGCCTTGGCTAGCTCCATGTAACCCATGACGACACCGAGCATATTATTTAAATTGTGGGCGATGCCTTGAGTCAGCGCTCCAACTGCAGCAGTGCGCCGGGATTCTCCAAGGCGACGAGTCAGCTCGACGTTTTCTTGATTGATTGCGAGGTAGTTCAATTGCGTGCGAACGCGAGCCGTAGTTTCTTCAAGGTCGATCGGCTTGGTTATATAATCCACTGCACCGGCTTGGAGGCCTTCGAGTTTACCTGCTTTGGAATTTTGGGCGGTTACGAAGATGACAGGTATTCCTTTGGTTCGATCATTTTCGCGGAGTTTGTGGCAAACCTCCAAACCGTCCATTCCTGGCATCATTACGTCGAGTAGAATAAGGTCGGGTTCTTCGGTTCTGGCGATATCTAAGCAAGTCTGTGCATTGTCCGCTGTAAGCACTTTCATACCGTCCCATTCGAGTTTTCGTTTGAGGAGTTGGATGTTTACCGGTTCATCGTCGACTACTAGAATAGTTCGATTGGGATTGGGTGATTTGGTCATTTTTCCTTTGAAAGGGGATGGGACGATGGGTGAGAAAAGGCTTATTTCTGGTTTTGCAGCTCGTAGGCTTTGACCGTATTTTTCATGAGCATTGCGACGGTCATGGGTCCAACGCCTCCAGGAACCGGAGTGATTCGAGATGCGATGGGTTCGGCTTCGGCAAAATTGACGTCACCGACTAGTTTGTATCCTTTTTTCTTGGATGCATCTCCGACGCGATTGATCCCGACGTCGATCACGATGGCACCGTCTTTGATCATGTCGCCGGTTACCATTTCAGGTCTTCCGATCGCGGCGACGAGTATGTCTGCTTGCCGGGTGATTTCCTTTAGGTTGCGCGTGCGTGAGTGGCAAACTGTGACGGTAGCATTTGCTTGCGGCCCGTTTTGCATGGCGAGCAAAGCAAAGGTTTTTCCGACGATGAGGCTTCGACCGATGACGACGACGTGCTTGCCTTCAAGGCTGATACCCTCGCGTTGGCAAATTTCAATGATGCCCGCTGGCGTACAGGAAACAAAACCATTGGCATCTTCCTGGACGACGCGCCCTGCGTTGACGACGTGGAATCCGTCGACGTCTTTTGTCGGATCAATGCGGTTGAATGCCGATTGTTCGTCTAAGTGCGAAGGAAGGGGGGACTGGACTAGGATACCGTTGACCGAAGGGTCCGCATTGAGTGCGTCGATTTTAGCATTCAGCGTTTCTTGCGAAATCGAATTTTCGAAAGCGCATAAGATAGGAGTGATTCCAATTTTCTCGGCGGTCCTGTTTTTTCCTCGTACATAGGAAACCGATGCAGGGTCTTCGCCGACGCGAACGAACGCGATGCATGGTTTGGGGCCTTGGATGGAGGCTGTACTAACGGTGAGCTCATCAACGATGTCGCTCGCGATCTTTTTGCCGTCGATTGCTTTCATTGCGGACTCTAGCTATGGCTAAAATGGTCTCATTGAAAACCCTAATGTTTCTTTTTTAAGCTTTGTATGTTTAGGATGAGGTCGCCCTCGTCAGAACCTGACATCAACTTTCCGGAAGCGATCGTTTTGGCGTTAATGTAGTCGGCGAAAATGATGTATTCGGGCAAACTGCTTGGATCAACGAAAGCAATCGTCTTGTTGTCGGTGTTGATGAGTTTGAAACGATAGCCGGTTCGTGCGGATTCGAACGAAGTAGTCGAAACGAGAATTCCTTCGAACGTCTTGATTGCCTCGTTGGCACTGGGAAGTTCTGCTGGTAGGGTCGCAGTTAGCAATGCTGGCGGAGGAGCCGCATCATCTTCGATGTATCCAAGAACGATGGTCTCTAAATTGATGTGACAGTAGCGCGGGTCGATTGTGATAATCTCGGCTTTGTCCTCATCCGTTGCGATAGCGAGCACGGGGGCGTTTTTGGAAGGTCCTAGCAAGTAATGCGAACCAGGAGCGGGCAGGTTGTTTTTGCCAAGGTCGTAGCTATCCAAATACACGAGAAACTCTCCCCTATAATAGATCGGTTGCCAATTGGAGACGGGTTTCCGGTCCTTGGGCCACTCCGCGTTTACGGAGAGCGAGCGCGAATCCAATTTGCCGATGAGGGTGGATTTGGCGTTTGGCTCCAGGTGGACGTTGATCGATTCTTGAGCGCTTGCCGCTTGGGAGAATCCGGCTAGCGCGAGAAGAGCGAAGGATTGAAGCAATCGTGAAGATTTCATAGGGTTTCGTCGGTCTTGAATAGTTTTTGAATATCGGGTTTCTGCAAAATTGTGCCTGCGCCTTTGGGCATGCCCTTTATACTAAACTTGCCGATTTGGTAGCGCTTGAGGCGTTGGACATCGTAGCCTAGGACCATGAAAAGATTTCGGATTTCGCGCTTTTTACCGTGATGCATCCATACGTCGATCTCTTTTGATGCGTCGTGCGTTTGGTTGCCGAGCAGTGCGGCTTTCTCGATCTTCATTCGCTCGCCTTCGTAGACAACGCCCTTGATGAGCTTGCTGAATTTGTTTTTCGGGTAGGGTTGTTTGAGCGAGACTTGGTAGCGTTTGACGACTAAGTTGGAGGGGTGCATGAGCTGATTTGCCAGCTCGCCGTCATTGGTTAGAATGACGAGTCCTTCGCTGTCTTTGTCGAGGCGCCCTGCGCAGAAAAGGCGAAGCGATGCATAGTCTTTGGGGATCAAATCAAAAACGGTTCGATCGTTGTGCGGATCGTCGTTACTGCAGATATAGCCCTTGGGTTTGTTGAGGGCGAAGACTATCTGGCCTTTCTTACGGTTTCGGATTCTTTGGCCTTCGTAAACGACTTCATCGGCTTTCGGGTTAATTTTATCGCCGATTTGAGCGATCTTGCCGTTGACGGAAACCTCTCCATTGCGGATGAATGTCTCAGCCGTTCGTCGCGAGCATACGCCCATGTCAGCTAGGAACTTTTGGAGACGCAGTAGATTGTCGGATGGTGCCATTTGGAAAAAAAAGGACTGATCCTGTTAGTGTAGCGTCAGTAGGCAATTTCTTTATGATAGGAAATATTGCGAATACGACGGAGTGAAGTGGGCCAGCGAATGACGATAAAGAGCGAGAGCTTGGCTCAGGGCAAGTGCAAGACTGGCAGGAATACGAAATTCGCTAAAAACTAGCATTGCCTAAGCAGATGAGGGTGGATTGAACTGTTCATTCGTTATCCGAATAACCTGAAATCAGAGTTGTGCGGGGAAAGGATTCATAAATCACATAGCAATGAGTTTAACGTTTGATAATAAAGTCGCTTTGGTCACCGGCGCAGGCCGTGGAATCGGTCGCGCAATCGCTGAAGTATTGGGGAAAGCTGGGGTCACTGTAATTTGCGTTTCGTATTCGGAATCGTCCTGCGGATCGGCTGCCGATGCTATTAATGCTACGGGAGGCAAGGCGGTCGCGAAAGCGGTGGACGTCGCTGATCCGGCAGCAGTGGCAGCAGCGAGCGAAGAATTGTTGAATGAATACGGCAATATTGATATTTTAGTCAATAACGCGGGTATCACTAAGGACAACCTGTTGTTTCGCATGAGCGAAGACGATTGGGCGAGCGTGATCGATACGAATCTCAATAGCTGCTTCTATTGGGTGAAAGGCTTGGCTCGTCCAATGACCCGCAAGCGTTGGGGACGCGTAATCAATATCACTTCGATCTCCGGAATCATGGGAAATGCAGGGCAGACCAACTATGCTGCAGCCAAAGCCGGCATGATCGGATTCACGAAAAGCTTGGCCAAGGAATTGGCGTCTCGCAAGGTGACGGCTAATTGCGTCGCTCCCGGCTTCATCAAAACCGACATGACATCTCGGATAGCGGATGCAGCCATGGACAAGATTCTTCCGTTTATTCCCTTGAAACGAATGGGGGAAGCGAATGATATTGCCAACATGGTGTCGTACCTGGCATCGGAAGAAGCTAATTATATCACGGGCCAAGTTTTTACCGTTGACGGCGGCATGGCGATGTGATCCCTCCTCAGATCAAATTTATCATCTAAACTGTCCTCACAATGGCTGACGAAAAAAGCATCGAACAAAGAGTCTCAGAGATCATCGTAAACCAGCTCAACGTTAACGAAGAGCAGATCACGCCGGAAGCATCCTTCCTGGATGATCTAGGCGCGGATTCGCTCGACACCGTTGAGTTGATAATGGCTTTCGAAGAAGAATTCAAAGACGAAATAAACGGAGAAATTCCCGAGTCTGACGCGGAAAAGCTACAGACTGTTGGAGACACCGTTTCTTACATCAAAGAAAAGGCCGGAGCGTAACCCGCTCCTCGGCGTTTAAACTTTAGCAACGAGTCGCTTGAATTCACTTTCAAACGACCCACACCTCGCGAGACGTATTTATGACTGATCTGGCGGATAGCCAACGTGTAGTTGTTACTGGCCTAGGGGCGATCACGCCGCTAGGACTGGACGTGGATTCCTTTTACGAAGGGCTCCTCGAAGGTAAAAATGGTATCACTAGGATAGAAGCTTTCGATACCGAGAAATACACCTGTAAGATAGGCGGAGAAATCAAGGATTTCGACGCGACGAATTACATGGATCCGAAAGCGGCTCGACGGAACGATCGTTTCGTGCACTTCGCTTTTGCTGCCTGTAAAGAAGCAGTGGCCCGTGCAGGCTTGGACATGGATCAAGAAGATCCTGACCGAGTAGGTGTATTCATTGGTTCGGGAATTGGTGGTATGGACACCATAGAGAAAAATTGCCGAAAGTTGATCGAGGGCGGACCGCGCAAGGTATCCCCATTCATGATTCCGGCTCTTATCTCGAACATGGCGTCTGGAGTGATTGGCATCGAGCTTGGCGCAATGGGGCCGAACTTCTCGATCGTTAGCGCCTGCGCTACCGGAGCTCACGCTATTGGCGAATCGCTGAAGACGCTGCGCTTAGGCGAAGCGGATGTCATGATCGCGGGAGGAAGCGAGGCGACAATTACCGGTCTTGGCTATTCGGGCTTTTGTTCGATGAAAGCGATGACCACCAATAATGACGATCCAGCGCATGCTAGTCGTCCATTTGACGCGAACCGTGATGGATTTGTTATGGGCGAAGGAGCGGGGGTCTTGGTCTTGGAAACCTTAAAGCACGCTCAGAAGCGAGGAGCGGAAATCCTTTGCGAGCTAGTTGGTTATGGAGCGTCATGCGACGCTAATCATATCACCGCGCCGCATCCCGAGGGGAAAGGGCTGATTGGAGCGATGAAGCGAGCGATGACTTCCGGAAAAGTAAATACCGGGGAGATTGACTATATCAACGCTCACGGAACGTCTACGCCGTATAACGACAAGTTCGAAACGTTGGCGGTTAAGAGTCTTTTCGGTGAGCACTCCAAGTCCCTTCCGATGAGTTCGACTAAGTCGATGACGGGCCATTTGCTCGGAGCTGCGGGAGGCGTGGAAAGCGTAGCCTGCGTTCGGATGCTTCAAACCGGCAACATCGCGCCGACGATGAATTACCAGACTCCGGATCCGGATTGCGATCTGGACTATGTACCTAATGAAGCTCGAGAGGCTAAACTGTCGGTAGCGATGAGCAACAGTCTCGGTTTTGGTGGACAAAATGCGTCGTTGATTTTCAAAGCGTACTAATCTTTTAAAGACGAAGATAGGTAAGCTATCTCGCATTTAAGTTAACGAATTCAATTCGATGGAAAAAACATTCATCATTCTAAAGCCGGACTGCATGGAGCAGGGGCTAGCAGGTAAAGTATTGCAACGTTTCGAAAGCGAAGGCTTTTCGATCGTGGCTACAAAAATGGCGCGATTGGAGTCTCCGATTTTGCGTGAGCATTACGCTCATGTGGCGGATCTTCCATTTTTTCCTGAGATCGAGGCTTTTATGAGCTCGAGATCCGTAATTATGGTGGCCTTGCAAGGCGATAATGTCATCCAACGAGTTCGCGATTTACTTGGGCCGACTGATTCTAAGAAAGCTCCTACGGGAACGATTCGTGGCGATTTCGGTACGGACATGATGCGCAACGTCGTTCATGCGTCTGATGGACCGGAAACAGCTGCAGCTGAGTTGAAGCGCTTTTTTAAGGACTACGAAATATTCGTTTAAGCTGGGCGTATCCAGTATTCAGGTTATTGAAGCCCTTCAGATTTCGAGGCTTGGCCTAGGTGCGATTGCGTCGATCTAGGCTTCGGTATTGAATCGCTTCGGTTAGGTGATTGAGCTCGATCGTATTTGATTCGGAGAGGTCGGCTATGGTGCGGGCTACTTTTAGAATACGATTGTAAGCTCGCGCGGAAAGCGTGAGCGCCTCCATTGCTTTTTGGAGAATCTGTCCGAGTTGGGGAGTTAGCGTGCAGTGAGTGTCGATGGCCGATTCGGACATGTTGGCGTTCATCGTGAAGGGGCCATTCTGATAGCGGAGCTGCTGGATCTTTCGAGCGCCTTCAATGCGGGTCCGAATCGTTTCGGAGGTTTCGCCTTTGCGACCTGTCCTGAGTTCTTCGATACTGAGGGCGGGTGCTTCGACATGAATGTCGATACGGTCGAGGAGAGGACCGCTGATGCGGCTACGGTAACGCTGGACTTGGGCTGGGGAGCAACCGCATTCGCCTTGTTTCGAACCAAGATATCCGCAAGAGCAGGGATTCATTGCTCCGACGAGCATGAAATTGCAGGGCAAAGTGATTTTTCCAGCGGCACGTGAAATGGAGACTTGTCCGTCTTCAAGGGGTTGGCGCATTACTTCCAGGGCGGAGCGTTTGAATTCGGGAAGTTCGTCCATGAAAAGGACGCCGTTGTGAGCGAGAGAGATTTCGCCTGGACCGGGGATAGAGCCGCCGCCGAGAAGACCTACGTCGCTAATCGTGTGATGGGGAGAGCGGAATGGGCGACGCATGTTGATCGCTCTTGAGTGTTTGGTTGCCCCAGCGGCTGACTGGATTTGGAGGATTTGGATGTATTCCTCGAGCGAGGGTTGCGGCATGATGCTCGGGATACGTTTGGCGATCATCGATTTTCCCGATCCGGGTGGGCCGATGATTAGGAAATTGTGACCTCCGGCGACGGCTACTTCGACAGCTCTGCGAGCCTGGTCTTGGCCTTTCACGTCTTCGAAATCCAGTTGATGAATTTCGGTTGCCGAGTCGAAGGCAGAGGATCGCTCGAATCGCGTTAATTCAATTTCGCCTTCGAGAAAGCGCTTCGCTTGATCGAGGTTTTCAACGCCGAAAACCTCGATATCCGATACGAGAGCAGCTTCGCGAGCAGATTGCATTGGAAGGATGACACCTGTTTTGCCTTGGTTTTTAGCTTCGAGAGCAAATGCTAGGCCGCCACGGATGGGGCGAGTAGCACCGGAGAGACTGAGCTCGCCTGCAATGATGAAACGTTCGAGACGTCCGCTTGAGCCCATTTGCCCTGTTGAGGCGAGAATCCCGAGGGCAATCGGCAGATCGTACATGGGACCTTCTTTTTTGAGATCGCCAGGCGCGAGGTTGATCGTGGTGCGGGTTTGCGGTTTTCGGTAGCCAGAGTTCGCGAGGGCCGAAAATACGCGGTCGTCGGATTCTTTGACTGCGGCATCGGGTAGACCGACCATTATGAGTCTGGGATCGCCGCTTTCTCCGGAGTTGACTTCGACGAGGACAGGGACCGCTTCGATCCCACGTAAAGCAGCACTTTGTACAGTAGCGAGCATAGAGCAAGAATTTGGATTATGCCTAGGCGTTGAGAGGGTAACGGGCTCTCAATCGACTGCGCCTGACCTGCTTTGGCAAGCGGAAAGGCAAGGTAACCGTTCGGGTAAACACAAAAAACGCTATCCCGGTTGGAACAGCGTTTTGGAAATTGATTTGTCTGATGGGCTGCTTATTCGGCAGGCTTCGTCTTTTTCAGGCCGACGACTCGATCGCCGTCCTTCCACTCGCCGCGCTTCTTGAGCAATTCGACGCGTTCGAAGCGTTTCAGTACATTGCGTTTTACCGCTGAGCTGCTGGATGATTTATAGCTAGGATGCTGTGACATGGCTTTTAAATGGGTTCCTTTTGGTGGAAGCAGCGGAAGTTGGACGCTTCTTGTACCCAGATCAAGTACTTTTCTTTAACTTTTGCTACTTCGACCTCTATCCACTGTGGCGTGTCGTAGGAATGAAGGTTTTGGACGCGTTTTCGGGTGGCTTCGAGTTGGTCCTCGAGGACTTTTATTGAGAGTCGATATTCGGTAGAAGAGCAGCGTTTGCCTTCCCAGTTGTAAATGGATTCGATGGGGCCATCTATTTGTACGCAGGCGGCAATACGCTCGTCGATTAGGGCATTGGCGATTGATCGGGCATCGTCCTCGGATTCGACGGTTGTCCAGCAAACGAACAGGTTAGCAGTTGGGGTTGTTGGGCGCTTTTCTTGTTTCGGTCTTGGAATGGCGGCAATAATCGCTTGACGCGCTATGGCTTCAAGGTAAAAGGCAGGATCCCATTTACCAAAAGGAGGCACCCGTTTTGAGAGACAATTATATAAAAGAAGCCCAAAAGGTCATCACTGACCCTAATATTCTAGTCAACGTAGTTTCACGTCGTGTGAAGCAACTGCGTCAAGGAAATCGCCCGCTCGTGGAGTCCTTGGAGAAGCTGAATCTAGAAGATGTCGCTCTTCGCGAGATTATCGAAGGAAAGATCAGCTACGAGCTAGGAGAGGCCTAGGCGATTGGGTCCATTTTGAATATCTTAAAGCGCGGCGGGAAACTGTCGCGTTTTTTTGGATGCTAATTCGAGGTTGATCCGCACGCCCTCAACTAAATAAAGCCCATGGCCGGCAAAAATAAGAACAATCTTCCTAAAGAGATCCGAAATTCTAAGGTTTTGCGCGATTATATCGTGGAAGATCGGTACGAGGCCGGGATCATCTTGACAGGGACTGAGGTGAAGTCGTTGCGAGCGGCTAAAGCGTCGGTGAACGAGAGTTTTTGTCGGTTCGTGAAGTCGGACTTATTTATCTACGGCTTGCACATCGACGAGTATGCTTGGGGTTCGTTGAGCAATCATATTCCGCGCCGCGAAAGGAAATTGCTGCTTCATAAGCACGAGCTTCGGAAATTGAAGAAGCAAGTGGAGGCTGGCGGAAAGAACATCATTCCGACCCGACTGTATTTCAAAGAGGCTTTGGTTAAGGTGGAGATTGGTTTATGCGTGGGTAAAAAGCTCTTTGACAAGCGTGAGGACCTTAAGAAGAAAGCGGTGATGCTGGACATGGATCGCTCGATGAAGGACCTCCGCTATAATTAGGAATCACTTTTTTATGAACGACCAAATGACAATCGCCTGCCTCGATCTCGAGGGTGTATTGATACCGGAAATTTGGATAAACCTGGCCGAGAGGACGGGAATCGACGAGCTCAAGCTGACCACGCGCGACATTGCGGATTACGACGAGTTGATGAGCAAGCGGTTGGAGATTCTCGATAAGAATGGTCTTACTCTGAAGAATATCGAGGAGGTTGTTTCGTCGATGGATCCATTGGAAGGAGCCCGTGAGTTTCTGGAGTGGCTGCAGAACCAGGTCGAAGTGATCATTCTTTCAGATACCTTTCGCGAGTTCGCCATGCCTTTGGTCGCGAAGCTCGGAAATCCCACGATGTTTTGCCATTCGTTGTCTGTCGACCGCGAAACGAGTCGAATTAAGGACTATGTGCTGCGACAGAACGATCAAAAGCGCAAAGCAGTGATCGCTCTGAAGGGATTGAACTTCCATGTGCTTTCGATGGGCGATTCGTACAATGATCTCAGTATGCTCGAAGAGGCGGATTCGGGCATCTTCTTTAAACCGACGAAAAAGATTACCGAGGAGCGGCCAGAATTTCCAGTCACGCAAAATTACGAGGAGTTAAAGGATCATCTCTGTACGGTTCACGGACTTCGTCCTTAGCCGAAGATTTCGCTTCGTCGGAGAGCTTTATCTTTCGACTTATTCGCATGTTACACGTCGTCCTATTTCAGCCAGAGATCCCGCAGAATACGGGGAATATTGGTCGCACATGCGCGATTACCGAATCGCGGCTGCATCTTGTTTATCCATTGGGGTTTGAGATTCGAGACAAGCATCTCAAGAGGAGCGGTATGGATTACTGGCACAATCTCGACATTCGGCATCATGATAACTGGGAAGCGTTTAAGGCTAGTCCCGACGGTCCTGATCGGCTCTTCCTTATGACGACTAAGGGAAGCAGGTCGTACTGGGATATGGAATACAAGGATGGTGACGGTTTGGTTTTAGGACGAGAGGGCTCTGGAGCTCCGGGGTGGATGCATGACGAAGTGGGCGAGGATCGACGCATACGGGTTCCCATTTACAATGATACGCTGCGTTCTTTGAATTTGGCGACGAGCGCGGGCATCGCAATTTATGAAGTGATGCGGCAATTGAGAGGCTAGACGGTTCGACTTGGAATGGCGATCGCGACACAGCGGATTTTGATCGTAAAGACGTCTTCGCTTGGGGACGTCATGCATGGTTTGCAAGTGGCGCAGACTTTGAAGGAAAATGATCCGGGCATCGAGATTTCATGGGTTACGCGTAGACGATTCGAGACCCTTGTAAAGGCGAGCTCTGCGTTCAATCATACATTTACCTTTTATAGGAGCGAAGGGGTTCTCGCGTTTATTCGGCTTTGCCGCAATTTGCGTCAGCAACGTTTCGACAAGGTTTTGGATTTCCAGGGGCTCGCCCGAAGTGGTTTGATGACCTTCTTCACTAAATCGAAGCGGAAGATTGGAAGATCGGATGCTAGAGAAGGCGCAGCGATGTTTTATCGGCAACTTGTGCCCTTGCCTCGATCGCCGGATTGTCGGCATCCAGTGGACATTCTTTTGGAGTTTTGTCGCGTGTTTGGTTTCGAAACCGAGTTTAAAGGGCGAGTTTTGTTTTCGTTGAAGGAAGCGGATCGCGTTGGTCAGTCCGCGTCGGTTGCGAATCCAGTTCGCATCGTTTTGGGGCTGGAGGGACGTTTGAAACGCGTCGAGTGGGATGGATTCGAGGAGTTAGCTGAACGATTGTTGAGGCAGTTAGATTCTGCGGTGCTGTACATCGTCACCCAGGGGAGCAATGCTTGGGTGGGTCGTTTGAAGGAGCATTGGGGGAATCGCGTCCATAAGGTAGGGACGAGCAATATCTTGCGTTTGGCGGGCTGCATCCAGGAATCCGACGTATTGGTGGGCAATGATTGCGATGCCTTGCAGATCGGGGCGGCAGTTGGAGTCGATGTTATTGGGCTTTTTGGTCCGAGTGATCCGAATCAACTTGGACCATACCCGCCTTCGAGGGAGAAGAATTGCGTTTTGCGGGCACCTGATGGCGACCTTAAGCGGCTAAAAGTCGGAGATGTTTTGAAGGAAATCGAAAAACGGATCTAGACACGTCCCTAGCGCTGCGTATTACGAAAGGCGTTTCAAACTAGTAATCAGATGATTGATCCAAAGATCCTACGCGAATCTCCAGAAGCGGCCCGAGAGGGAATCCGCAAGAAACACATCGATTGCGACCTCGATGCAGCTTTGAAAGTAGACGAAGATCGTCGAAAGCTTATCGTGGAGGTCGAATCGCTGAGAGCTGAGCAAAAGGCGGCCAACGCGGAGATGGCGAAGATGCCGAAGGGCAGTCCTGAATTCCTGGAGAAGGTGGGAACGATGAAATCTCTCTCGTCGCGAATTAAGGAAGCGGATGTTTCGTTGAAGGAGCTGGATGCAGCGTGGATCGAGCACTACTTGAATATCCCAAACCTGCCACATGAAAGCGTTCCGGAAGGAAAGAGCGAGTCGGATAATGTTGAATACAAGTCTTGGGGAGAAATTCCAAAACAAGAGCAATACCATATTCCTCACTACGATTTCGATTGGCTGGACAGTATTTTGGATTTTAAGCGCGGGACGAAAGTGACGGGAGCAGGTTTTCCGTTTTTCGTGGGCGATGGAGCTCGGTTGGCTCGCAGCTTGATTTCGTTTTTCCTAGACCAAGCAAATGAGGCGGGTATTCAAGAAATGGGCGTTCCTTATTTCGTGAACGAAGCGAGTGCGATGGCGACTGGGCAATTGCCGGATAAGGAAGCACAGATGTATCAAACCGTTGAGGATAGTCTTTATGCTATTCCTACGGCGGAAGTGCCTTTGACCAATTTTCTGCGCGACGAAATTTTAGATGAACCGGAATTACCGCTTTATCGTTGCGGTTACTCGGCCTGTTTTCGTCGGGAAGCGGGTAGCTATGGAAAGGATGTACGCGGCTTGAATCGCGTTCACCAGTTCGATAAGGTCGAGGTTGTTAAGTGGGTTAAGCCGGAAACGAGTTACGACGAATTGGAATCGTTACGGGAATACTCCGAGAGTCTTTTACAGAAGCTTGGCCTGCCGTATCGGGCTCTTTTGATGTGCGGTGGGGACATGGGGTTTTCCCAAACGAAGCAATATGACTTGGAAGTATGGGCGGTTGGGCAGCAACGTTGGCTCGAAGTTTCGAGCTGTAGTAATTTCGAATCATTTCAGTCGCGTCGGGCGAAGATCCGGTATCGCGATTCGGAAACCGGAAAGAACGAATTCGTTCACACGCTTAATGGTTCGGCTTTGGCTATTCCGCGCGTATTCGTCGCTATTTTGGAAAATGGATTGCAAGCGGATGGCAGCGTGAAGTTGCCGGAGGTTTTGGTTCCGTACATGGGTAAGGACCGAATCGAGCCAAGGTAGCTTGATTCGTTAACGAGATGGGTGGCGATTGGTGAATTGGAAGCAAATAGCGGAAAATCTCGCCGAAATCGTTGGGGGTGATTGGTTGCCATCGCGGATTCGCGAGCGGATTGATTCGTTCGAGAATGTATTCATCGCTTGTTCGGGCGGTGCGGATTCGGTGTTTTTAGCGCTTTGGTTTGGATGGCTTTCTCGCACGGGGAAATTGAGCTCACCAGTTACGATTCTTCATTTTAATCATAATTTGCGGGGCGAAGATTCCAATGGGGACCAGTGTTTCACGAGCAAGCTTGGCAATGCTTTGGGAATAGCTTGCTTAACGGATGAATGGGACCGGTCGGAAGTCTCTAAGTCCGTTTCTGAGGAAGCGGCTCGAGATGCGCGTATGAAGTTTTTTGCGAAAGTGGTGGGCTCTGCGAAAGGAAGTTCGGTTATCTTGACGGGGCATCATGCCGACGACATAGCGGAGACGATGTTGATGCGTTTGTCGCGTGGAAGCGGATTGCAAGGATTAACGGCTCCTCGCGAGGTTTCGATTGGCTCTAATGGGTTGAATTTTGTTCGACCACTTCTCGGATTGGGTAAGGGGGAGATCTTGTCTTATTTGGAGAAGGCTGGTGCAACGTGGCGGGAGGATGAAACGAATCAGGAAGGACTTTACTATCGTAATCGATTGAGGCAGTCAGTGATTCCTGAATGGGAAAACGCTGCAGATCGTCCGATTCGTGGGGGAGTCGCTCAAGCGCGTGCTTTGTTGGAAGAAGATTGGCAGGCTCTCGAAGAGCTGTTCGATGCGAGCTGGAATGATACTCGCCGTGATCCGAATGCGCTGGATTGGGAGCAAATGGTGACGATGCCGCGATCATTTCAGCGACGAGCCCTGAACCGTTTGTTAGTCGAGGGGGGTGCGATGCCTCTCGCTTTGGCGGCAACGGAAGAGGTCCTCGATTATTTGAGGGCTAAGAAGGCCTTCAAAGTGAGCGTCGAAAAGGACCTTTGGCTGGCGGGTAGCGCAGCGCTGCGCAGGGTGGAGTTTATTTGGGCGAAACGGATTTTCGATTGGAGGCCTGTTCGACTGCCTTTGAATGTAAGTCTTTGCCTGCCAGGGTCTGGTAGTATTCATGCTCGCGAGGTAGCGCTTGATGCGGAGCTGAACGAACGAGTCCAGTCTGGGGCCTTCTCTCATGACCAGACAGCTTTTCTTGCGATCGATGGGAAACAAAATGGGGAGCTGTGGGTCCGATCGTGGAGGGCGGGAGATGCGTACCGCCCGATGGGGAGGAAGTCGTTTGTTAAGCTCAAGGAACTTTTTATTGACCGTAAGGTTCCGAGAGAGGAGCGAGGTTTGCTGCCGATCGTGGTAGATTCGGAGGATAATATTCTTTGGATTCCGGGTTTGCCGCCGAGTTATGGAAGTCGAATTCAGACGCGAACAACTCGTGCCTTGCAATTGACTTACGGAAAATGAGAATGCACGTTAACCCTTTTTATTCAGAGATAGATGTCAGAACCTACTAAATCACCTAGCGGCCGTCCCGGAGGCAAGAACCAGCCTGAGCGTTTTCAGCCGAAACTTATTTTGTTTTATCTGGCGATCGCGGCCGTCATTTTCGTTCTTTGGGACCAGACGAGCAAGGGGCGAAATGATACCGAAATCTCGATATACGAGGTGGTTTTGAAGACTGAGGAGGGCAAGATTATTTCGGGCGATATTTTTCCGAACCCTGCGGGGGGGGCTGATTTTTACAGCGTCGTTGGATTGATGCAGCAAGAGGATGCTTCGGCTCCAGAGGGTTTCGTTTCGGTTCCCTTTAAAGCCGATGGCAAATTGGTGGACGAAAAGTACACGATTTTGCAGCAATCGGGTAAGTTCGGAGAGAATGAGGCGAATTCGCTGATGCCCTTGTTGGGCAGTCTAATTCCGTTTCTTTTGGTGATCGGTCTTTTGTATTTCCTATTCGTGCGCCAATTACGCTCGGCGGGTCGCGGTGCGTTGAGTTTTGGCAAGAGCAAAGCCAAGTTGCTCACTCGCGAAAAAGATAAGACTACTTTCAGCGATGTTGCGGGCTGCGACGAAGCCAAGGAAGAAGTCAGCGAGGTTATCGATTTTCTAAAGGATCCGAAGAAATTTCAGCGCATGGGGGCTCGCATTCCTACCGGCATATTGATGGTGGGCCCTCCGGGCACGGGTAAGACTTTATTGGCTAAGGCAGTTGCAGGCGAAGCGGAAGTTCCGTTCTTTTCGATTAGCGGTTCGGATTTCGTGGAAATGTTCGTAGGCGTTGGCGCGAGTCGCGTTCGAGACATGTTCGAGCAAGGCCGAAAGAGTGCTCCTTGTTTGATTTTTATTGATGAGATCGACGCGGTTGGCCGTCAGCGTGGAGCTGGCGTCGGCGGCGGCAATGACGAGCGAGAGCAGACATTGAACTCATTGCTCGTTGAAATGGATGGATTCGATACCACCGAAGGGGTCATCATCATGGCCGCGACGAACCGTCCGGATGTCCTTGATAAAGCCTTGTTACGACCGGGCCGATTTGACCGTGAAGTGGTGATCGGGTTGCCAGATCTCAGAGGTCGTGAAGATATTCTAATCGTTCACGCGAAGAAGATTAAACTGAGCGAGGAAGTAGACTTGAAGAACATAGCTCGGGCGACTCCAGGGTTTGCTGGGGCTGATTTGGCGAATCTTCTTAATGAAGGTGCGTTAATGGCGGCTCGGAAAAATAAGAGCCAAGTCGAGATGATCGATATTCATGAAGCCAAGGATAAAATCTCCTTTGGGCGTGAACGACGTCAATTGATGGACGAGGAAGATCAGCGTATGACGGCTTTTCACGAGGCTGGCCACGCTTTGATTGCTGCATTGCTCTATAAAACGAAGATCAAGCTTCATAAGGTAACGATTATTCCACGGGGACGAGCTTTGGGTCTGACGATGAGCACGGCCACGAAAGACATTTTGGGTCAGTCCAAGAATGAGTTGGTCGATGATATTTGCATGGCTATGGGCGGTCGCATCGGCGAGGAAGTCGAAACAGGTGATTTCAGCAATGGAGCTGCCATGGATATTAAAATGGCGACTAGTACCGCTCGTCACATGGTGTGCGATTGGGGAATGAGCGCTCTGGGACCGATCGCATTTGGTGACAATGAGGAGCACCTTTTCCTTGGAAGAGAAATCAGCAAGACGCACAATTTGAGTGAAGAGACTGCTAAGCGTATCGACGAAGAGATCAGCAATATCATAAGTGGGCAATTCAACCGTGCGAAGGGATTGATTGAAGAGAATCGCGCGGCATTGACAATGATCGCCGAAGCTCTGCTTGAGTATGAAACAATCGAAGGTAAGCACGTGCAGGAGATTGTCGATTTCGGTGAAATTCGTTCTGAGGTGATTTCGACCAAGACGGAAGAGTTGAAGGAGGAAGAGGCTGCCAAAGAAGAGAAAGCCGCCGCGAAAGAAAAAACCGACGAAAACGAAGATTTGCCGCCGGCGGTGGATGGCGCCCAAGCCATGGCTTAGAGAGCTTCATTCTAATTAGATAATTTCAACGTAGTGCCGTAAAGGTGGTGCGTTTTTTTCGCCATTTGCCTAGGGGTCCTATGTATGCTGTTCTCCGATTATGAGCATCACGCTTTCAGAATTGGGATTGAGGCAAAAGCCGTCGGATATAACGCGTTTGATGGCGATCGCTATCGAACGGCCGGATGTACTGAGTTTAGCGGCGGGGTTTACAGATAACGATTCCCTTCCTTTGGCGGAGGTTCGAGATATTGTGAACGACATTTCGAATGAAGGACCGTCGGGGAAGGCGACGCTTCAGTATGGCTCGAATATAGGCAGAAGCGAGTTGCGTTCGATTTTGACGAGCCGTATCGAAGCGCAGGATACGCTTGAATCTGGAACGCTGGATGAGGAGCGAATGTTTATTAGCAATGGATCCCAGCAGTCGCTATACTTGGCGATTCAAACGCTTTGCAATCCGGGAGATTGCATCTTGGTCGAGCAGCCAACCTATTTTGTTTTTCTTGAAATCCTAGAAGGATTGGGCGTGACGCCGATCGGTATGCCGATGGATGAAACAGGTGCAGTGGACGTCGAGGGGCTGAAGGCTTTGCTAACGGAGATGAACGAATCGGGGGCGATTGATCGTCTCAAAGCGTTATACCTCGTGTCTTATTTCGCGAATCCGACGGGGCATAGTATTTCGGAATCGACGAAGATGGAGATCGGTTCGGTTTTGAGCCGGTTGGAACGACCGATTGCGGTAATCGAAGATGCGGCTTATCGGGAATTGTATTTCGATTCGCCCCATTCGGCACGCAGTTGTTTGGCGATTGAGACGTTTGTGGGGATTCCTACTCTTTATACCAGTACTCTGACCAAACCCTATTCATCAGGTTTGAAGGTGGGTTATGCGTATTGTACCGACGATTCCTGGAAGGAGTCGATGCTGACCGTGAAGGGGCAACAGGATTTCGGGACGGCTAATTTCGCTCAGGCTATTGTGGAGCGAGCACTTTCGAGTGGCTCGTTCGATCGCCACCTCAATGAGCTTAGGGGGATTTACAAGCGAAAGATGGAAACGCTGCACGAGGCCTTGAATTCGGAGTTGAGCGAACTCGGTTGGAGCTGGTCTGTTCCGCACGGGGCTTTGTATCTATGGTTACGCTCTCCGAACGCCTTGCAGACGGACGGAGACTCGAGATTTCATGCGGCATGCATTGAGAACGGCGTATTCTACGTACCGGGCGACTTGTGTTATCCGTCGGAGCGAGTTCAAGATCGAATTCGCCTGAGTTTCGGTACTCTTGCGGTCAAAGAAATCGAAGAAGCAGCGACAAGATTCTCGCTTGCTGCAAAGAGCATGACACAGGCTGTTTCTCGCTAGTTGCCGATTGCGCTTGATCTAGCTCTTATCCCCCAGTAGCAAACGTTTTTTGTTATGTCGGACTATACCGTATCGCACCTGCGTCAGCTAGAAAGCGAAGCAATTTATATTCTTCGCGAGACCGCTGCTCAATTTGAACGACCTGTCCTCCTCTTTTCGGGAGGTAAGGATTCAATCGTAATGACCCACTTGGCTCGAAAGGCGTTTTGGCCTGCCAAAATACCGTTTCCATTGTTGCATGTGGACACTGGGCACAACTTTCCGGAGACGATCGTCTATCGGGACAATCTCGTAGAAAAAATGGGCGCGAACTTGATCGTGGGATCCGTTCAAGAGGCTATCGACGATGGTCGCGTGGTTGAAGAAAAGGGGCCGAATGCGAGCCGCAACTTTCTCCAAATCCAGACGTTGCTCGATGCTCTTGAAAAAGGGCAGTATGACGCAGCGCTTGGCGGAGGTCGCCGCGATGAGGAAAAAGCGCGGGCTAAGGAACGTTTCTTTTCGCATCGCGACGAATTCGGCCAGTGGGATCCGAAGAATCAGCGTCCGGAGTTGTGGAACATCTTTAATGGACGAATGAGCCTGGGAGAGAATTTCAGAGTTTTCCCGTTGAGCAACTGGACGGAAATGGACGTCTGGCAGTATATGAAGCTCGAAGAGATTGATTTGCCGAGTCTCTACTTCGCTCATGAGCGAGAAATCGTTGTGCGTAACCGAACCATTCTTGCCGTTTCCGAATTCGTTCAGCCGCGCGAAGGCGAGACGGTAGAGAAGCGTTTGATCCGTTTCCGTACCATGGGAGATGCGACGATTACCGGAGCAGTCGAATCGAATGCGTCTACGATGGATATGATTATCGACGAAGTGGCAGCGGCTCGCGAAACGGAGCGTGGTAATCGAGCTGACGACAAGCGCAGTGAAAGCGCTATGGAAGATCGTAAAAAACAAGGTTACTTCTAGACCGAAGAGAATTTCGACATGAGCGAACAAAACACTTCACCTGAAAAGGGCTACCTCGATATGGATCTGCTGCGGTTCACGACTGCGGGATCCGTGGACGATGGAAAATCGACGCTAATCGGTCGCCTGCTGTACGATTCGAAAGCGATCTTCGAGGATCAGCTGGAAGCGATCGAAAAGACGAGTACTCAGCGAGGCGACGAGAACGTGAATCTCGCGTTGCTTACCGATGGACTTCGCGCAGAACGCGAGCAGGGGATCACGATCGACGTGGCCTACCGTTATTTTGCTACGCCGCGACGGAAGTTTATCATAGCAGATACGCCGGGCCATATTCAGTACACGCGCAATATGGTGACTGGGGCGTCTACCGCGAATTTGGCTATTATTCTGATCGACGCTCGGAAAGGGGTTATTGAACAGACTTGTAGGCATTCGTTTATAGCGAATTTACTGCGTATTCAGCATGTTGTGATTGGCATCAATAAGATGGATTTGGTTGATTGGAGCGAAGAGCGATACCTGGAGATTAAAGAGCAGTTTGAAAAGTTCGCTTCTCGACTGGGTAATATCGTCGATATCACTTTCATTCCGATTAGTGCTTTGAAGGGCGATAATGTCGTCGATAAATCCGAAAACATGCCTTGGTACCAAGGTCCGTCGCTTTTGTATCATCTAGAGACGGTTTATATCGGGTCGGACGAAAACCATGTCTCGGCGCGATTCCCGGTTCAGTGGGTTATTCGGCCGCATAGCGATGAGCATCATGATTTTCGCGGTTACGCGGGTCGCGTTGCTGGCGGCGTTTTCAAGCCGGGAGACGATATTGTCGTTCAACCATCTGGCTTCAATGCGAAGATTAAGGCCATTCATACGATGGGTGGAGAGCTAGAGGAAGTGTTCGCGCCCTTGAGCGCGACGATTACGTTGGACCGAGAGATCGATATCAGCCGAGGCGATATGCTCGTTAAGGCGAATAATCCTCCAACGGTTGGGCAAGATATCGAGGCGATGATTTGCTGGTTTAGCGAGAAGCCGCTTAAGGGTCAGGGGAATTACATTCTCCGTCACTCAACCAAGGAAACGAAAGCGATTATCCGCGATATTAAGTACAAGGTAGACATCAATACCTTGCACAAGATCGAGGATGATCTCGAATTTCGCCTGAACGATATCGGTCGCATCTCTTTGCGCGTGGCGGCTCCGTTGTCCTACGATTCGTACAAAGTAAATCGGACTTCCGGATCCTTCATTCTAGTCGATCCGTTTACGAATGAAACAGTAGGCGCGGCGATGATTATCTAGTCTGGCGTGGTCGGCGTTAGTGGATCAGGGATTGGCTTAGGCAATATTTGTTTTTACTAATTCTTTACATTCGAACGGGCGAGTGCGAGTGTTTTTGCATGGAGCAAGCAGAAGACATCCCGATATCGATAGATGAAATGGCAGGTAAACTGAAATGTGCTCGCGGCTGGATTCAACTTTCTATCGATGCCGGATGTCCTCAAAACGATTTGGGAGAGCTTCGCGTTCGCGATTTCATGCTTTTCCAGCTGTCGAACATTCATCGTATTCGCGAATTGGCCGGACTTCCGTCGATTGAAACCAAAGGCACGGTAGAAGATTTGAGGCCGAATGTGAAAGCGATTCTAACGACGCAGTTGGAATGGCTTCAGGTTAGGTCGACAAAACAAAGCGTGAAAAAGGCGGCGAAGCTTGTGTACGATAAGATGCAAGCGATTGAAGAGTTCTGAAGGAGCCGGTCGTTTAGACTGTCGAATCCGGTTTTCCGATTTCTTCTGTACGGTATTGCTTTGGATTATCTCGAAGGCGTAATCGTTGTCTTGGCCAATTAGCGGGCCCACATCCTTTTGAGGTTGTGCCCTGTGGGATCTTCGGTTTGATCTGGGATTCAGGACGTAATTCCTATTCAGAGACGCCCCTTATGGAAAAAAAAGTAATTGCTGTAATCATGGGAGGAGGCCGTGGTTCGCGGTTGCATCCTTTAACGAAAGAACGTTGCAAGCCGGCTGTGCCGCTGGCTGGTAAGTACCGTTTAGTGGATATCCCGATAAGCAATTGCCTCAATTCGGGCGTGAATAAGATCTACCTGCTTACGCAATTCAATACGGCTTCGCTGCATCGGCATATTCAGGAAACCTATCGTTTCGATCCATTTGGCGGTGGGACGGTTGAAATCCTATCGGCCGAGCAAACCGAGGCGGGCGATAATTGGTATCAAGGAACTGCGGACGCGGTCCGTCAGAACCTTCATCACTTTACGAGCACCGACTACGATCACGTTCTCATTCTTTCGGGCGATCAATTGTACCGGATGGATTTTCAGAAAATATTGAGTCAGCATATTGAGTCGGGCGCTGATGTGACGGTATCGGCTATTCCGGTTCCAGTTTCTCAGCTCGAAGGCCTTGGGTTGATGCGCGTTAAGGATAATTTGGAAATCTCCGAGTTTGTAGAAAAGCCGACAGATCCAGCGGTCATTGATGGCCTGGCGATTGCTGATTCTATCGAAGCGCAGCTTCAGAATTCGTCCTCTGACGAGAAGCGTTGCCTGGCTTCGATGGGTATCTATGTCTTCAACCGGAGAACGATGGAAGAGGCGCTAAAAAGCAGCGCCACGGATTTCGGCAAAGAAGTGATTCCTGTATTGTTGAATACGAAGAAGCTCTACAGTTACATTTTCGAGGATTACTGGGAAGATATTGGTACGGTGAAGGCGTTTTTCGAAGCGAATCTTCAACTAACGGATCCCGTTCCGCATTTTAATTTTTTCTCACAAGGCAATCCAATCTATTCCCGTGCTCGTTATTTGCCAGCTAGTAAAATTAATCGTTGTTCAATCAACCACGTAATTGTTGGCGATGGCTGTATGATTACGGATTCGTATCTCAAACGATGCGTCATCGGAATTCGTTCGGTACTTCGCGAAGGCGCTCGATTGGAGAATGTGGTTATGATGGGGGCAGACGTTTTCGAGAGCGATAAGGATCGCAAGTGGAACGAGGTAAACGGTATCCCTGATATTGGCATAGGTATGAATTGCGAAATCAAGAACGCCATTATCGATAAAGGAGCTCGCATCGGACATAACGTGAAGCTCATCCCTGGCGGGAAACTGGATGGGTACAGCAAGGAGGGAATATTCGTTCGGGACGGAATTATACTCGTAGGTAAAAATGCAGTTGTACCGGACAATACGATTGTGTAAAGTTTAGGGCATGAAGCGTGTTTTAGTTTGTATTGACGGATCGCAATACGGCATTTCGTGTTGTCGATACGCCGCTTGGATTTCGAGAAAGATCGATGTCGAAATCGAAGTTGTCTATGTGACGGATTTGCGTCAGCTCGAGGTGCCGTTCGTAGCGGATTTAGGCGGGAGTCTGGGAATTCAACCGTTTCAGGCTGTTATGGGCCAATTACAGGAGCTTGAGGGAAAAAAAGCGGAGGTAACGCTTGGTCAGGCAGCGAAGTTAATTGAATCCGAGGGTAGTCCGGTTTCACTGATTAAAACTCATAAGACAGGTTTTCTCGTCGATTCGCTACGTGAATTGGAGGAATCCGCGGATATGATTTTGTTAGGCAAGCGGGGGGAGAATGCGAAATTCGCAACGGAGCATTTGGGATCGACGATGGAGCGCGTTGCCCGAGCTGCGACTAAGCCATGCTTTGTAGCCTCTCGAGAATTCAGGCCGATCGAGAGCGTTTTAATTTCATATGATGATGCTCCAAGTTCTCGAAAAGCTGTCGAATTCGTTAAACGTTCGCCGATGTTCTCTGACGCTCGAATCCACTTGGTTACGGTCAGCCCGAACGAGAGGGAACAGAAGCACCTGAAGGCCCTTAAGGAGGCCGAATCATCTTTGCGCGAAGCAGGACATCCTTTAACCTGTCAAATGCTGCATGGCGATACTGCTCCGTCTGTCATTGATTATGTTAAGGAGAATGAGATCGATATGCTCGTAATGGGTGCATACGGGCATACACGAATACGTCGATTAATTATCGGCAGTTCGACGACCGAAATGCTTCGAGGTTGTCAGCTCCCGACGTTATTATTTCGATAGGGGAGGAATTTTCGTTAGGTTTCGTCGAAATTCGAAATAGTAGGGTGTCTGCTTTGACCTTGATTGTTTTAACCGGATGCCCTTTCGCCACCATGGATTTGGCAGGTAATTTATTCTACTGATTTAATGAAAAGCTTCCTTGTAACCTTTATCGCTGTAGCTATTATTCCTTTGGGGGGACTTCTTAATGCATCCGCTCAGGCAAATCCCAATGTTGTTTTTATCATCGTCGATGATTTGAATGATATGCCGTATCAGCCGGATGGAAAACCGTTGGTGCCGACTCCCAATATCGATCGACTAAAGGCCCAGGGTGTGACGTTCGCTAACGCCCATACGAACGACCCGCTTTGCGCTCCTTCGCGAGCCAGCATGAATTTCGGACTCTATCCTCAAACAACGAGTCTTTATTGGTTCGAGGATTGGAGAAATAATGGGATTTTGAAGGAGAGTGTATCTCTTCAAGACAATTTGAGAAATGGTGGGTATTCGGTTTATGGAACTGGAAAGGTCTATCACGGAAATCAGCAGGGGTTGTTTGATGAGTATGGTCATTCTGGCAATATAGGACCTTGGCCGTGGGATGGTCGGAAAGAAACGTTGCGAGGATATTTGCCGCATCCTTATCAGAAATTTCTTCTCGAAGGGGAAGAT
Organism: Opitutales bacterium; assembly: GCA_018700525.1. Taxonomy (GTDB): domain Bacteria; phylum Verrucomicrobiota; class Verrucomicrobiia; order Opitutales; family Opitutaceae; genus Pelagisphaera. The sequence goes on along the minus strand of JABITN010000157.1, from coordinate 7,294 downwards.
TCTGATATCGACTATCAGTGGGAGCACGTTTTTGGGCCACTATCGATAATTCCCGACTGGCCAGCTGACGAGGCAGGCGAGGTTCCTGGATACAAAGGATGGATGCTAAACGGAAAACCTTGGCGCTATATCAGCGAGGAGGACCGCGATCCTATTTCCGATGAGCTTGGGGCGAAGTGGTCGGGCGAGATAATAAACCGTGACCACTCCAAGCCTTTCGCCTTATTTGCAGGCCTTATCCGAACGCATACGCCACTTTATGCTCCAAAGAAGTATTTCGATCGCTTTCCGCTGGAATCGATTGAATTGCCGAAAGTCGATCCGAATGATTTAGATGACTTGGCGGGTGCCTTGGGGAATGAGAAATTGTATGGTTTTCGTCGGTACAAGATGCTGGCTCGTCATGAAGACAAGGATCTTTTGCGGAAATGGCTTCAGGCCTATATGGCCTGCGTTTCCTTTGTCGACGATCAGGTGGGTACGATCCTCGATGCGTTGGATGCGAGTTCGGTTAAGGATAACACGATTGTTATTTTCACGAGCGATCATGGGTTTCATGTTGGCGAAAAGAATTTTCTCTACAAAGGCAGTCTTTGGGACCCCTCTACGCGGATTCCGCTTATTGTGGCTGGAGTGCCTGGGGCACCTGAGGGAGTGGTTTGTGGGGAAGCAGTGGCGCTGATTGATATTTATCCGACGCTTAACGAGCTTTGCGGATTGTCTAGAGATCCCAATGCTAAGGGAAATGGTTACGCTCTCGAAGGGCACAGTATGGTCCCGTTTATTAGAAAACCGATGAACGGAGTTTGGACGGGGCCAGAGTTTGCGATCACTGCGTTACCAGGCAAGGATCACATGTTGCATAAGGTTTATGAGGGATCGCTCTATCCTCACTTCTCGATTCGAGGGAAGCGGTGGCGCTATTCTTTGGCTTCGGATGGGGGGGAGGAACTATACGATCATGATGCTGATCCATTGGAGTGGCGTAATTTGGCTAATCACCCAGAATTCGCTTCAATCAAGGCAGAGCTGAAGGAAACTTTGACGGGGCTTAGAGACGGGGATCGATGGCAAAGGCTCGATCGATTGGATTCGTGGCAAAGCGACGGTGGAAAGAAATCGGTTAAGCGCGTTCTGGATGAGATTCGAGTTTCGAGTTTGAAGGCCTTGGTTTTGTCAACGAAAGCTTCGTTTGAAGATTTCGAATTCGAAGGGGAAATGAAGGTTCGACCGGAGGGTCGAGCTTATATTGCTTACCGTGGCAAGGGGGACAGCGTTGCTATTCCGAAGCTGAAGTCAAATGAGAGCGAATATAGCAATTTCAGTCATGGAGAATGGAATCGCTATCGAATTCGCGTGCACGGAAATCGTCACCAAGTTTGGATCAATAATCGTGTTGTAAGCGACGTGCTCAAGGATGCCGATAGCGATGGGGGTTCGATACGGATCGATTATTCTGGCGTGAATAATGGTGGTCTCAGCTTGCGGAATGCGCGTATTCGTTCGCTTTAGAAAGGCGAAGGAGTTTCCTCGGCGTTTATATTCGAAATGCATGTTGGTTCCAGCCTTCGTGATTGAATGGACGATGGTGCTTTTTTGATGGGTTTGAACTTTCGATTGTGATGACTTTATCATAACAAGAACTCAATGAGGAGAGAGCAGAGATTCAGGTTAAACTGGATTTGGAACTAGGAATTCCGCATGAAATAAGTCTTACTTATTTGAATACAAGATTGCTGCGAAGCTATTTTGATTTTTACTGGAGCGTGACTGGTAAAGAAAAACAGCCATTGCCACCGGAGTGGCTAGGTTATCGCAAAGAGGACTATAGTACTGCGATCGTTTATTCGGAGTGAGATGGGGCTGAGTAATCCCAGCTCAAACAGCAGTCCGCCGCTCTTATCGAACGCGTCGCTGAATCTCGCACTATTTATGAAAAGCTCCTAGATTAGTGGGAATACGAAAAAGAAACCAGGAACTGATAAGGGCTTCAGTGATTATCTAGGCTCTTCTCTCGGGAGAGGCGTTTCTAGTTTCCCTTCTGAATGAAGAAATGTGTAGCTAATCTGTGGATACAGTAGAATAGGTTTTGTTGGAGGCGTGGTTGACTCTTGTGTATCGGTACAATTAGTCACCGTTTTTTTTGGTTGGGGAATTATTGAGCGTCCTAGTGTGGTGATTGATGTAGCTTCGCTGGCGCTATCGGAAATCCCTCTTGCTAGTTCGTAGTGCTTACGTGAAAAGGATGGAGCCAAAACTTCATGCTTAAGTCTGTACCGCGAATTGATTAAGGCATTCGCCGCGAGAAACGATCACTGCTCTTATCTGAGCGTGACCAGCAAGTCTTTGCTCTCTACCTGGTCTCCAGTTTGTACAGCAATGTTATCGATTACACCGTCGCATTGGGAATAAACAGTGGTTTGCATTTTCATCGCTTCGAGGATCGCCAGTTTCGCACCTTTTTTGATTTTTTGTCCTACCGTGACCGAGACGCTGCTTATCATAGCTGGGATAGGTGCGCCTACTTGCTTCGGATCGGCAGAGTTGGCTTTGGCTCGCAGTTTCGTTTCGGTCTTCGCAGATTTGTCGGCGATCACGCATTCGCGTGCTCTGCCATTTAATTCGAAAGTCAGGATGCACTCTCCATTTTCGTTAGGATCGCTAACGTATATTAATTTTACTATGAGCGTTTTGCCTTCTTCGATTTCAACGGAGATTTCCTCTCCCGGCTGAAGCCCATAGAAGAACGTTGGTGTGGGTAGAACAGCAGCTTTTCCGTATTCATTCACGAAGGACACGTAGTCTTTGAAAACCTGGGGATACATCAGGTATTCATAGAGTTCATCGTCGGTGGACGCACGTCGTGTAATCGAGGAAACCTCTTTTCTTGCCTGGTCGAGATCTAGTTTTTCTGCCCTGGCTCCAGGTCGTCCTTTACTCGGAGCGCGGTCGCCCAGAATTACTTTTTGGATTTTTTTGGGCCATCCACCCTTAGGTTGGCCGAGGCCGCCAGAAAGCATGTCCATCACCGATTCTGGAAACGATGTTCCTGGAGCTAGATTTACGAGGTCCTTAGGTTCTACGCCTTTAGTCAGGAGAAACATTGCGAGTTCGCCGACAACCTTGCTGCTGGGAGTCACTTTAACGATGTCGCCTAGAATTTGATTCACTTCTTCGTAGTAGCGAACGACCTCCGGCCAGCGGGCACCTAGTCCGAGGGAACTGGCTTGCTCGCGCAGGTTCGTGTATTGTCCCCCAGGCATTTCGTGCTTGTAGACCTCGGCGCTTCCGAATTTTGGACTCGTGTCGAAAGGTTCGTAGAATTGGCGTACCGCTTCCCAGTAAATTGACAGTTCGTCTAGATAAGTTTGATCGAGTTGCGTATCTCGTCTGTCTCCAGCAAATGCTTTGACGATCGAATTTAGATTTGGCTGCGCCGTGAGCCCAGACAGCGACGATATTGAAAGGTCTACTATATCGACCCCTGCCTCGGCTGCTTTGACTATCGATGCTGCTGCGATGCCGCTCGAATCGTGGGTATGAAAATGTACGGGTATGGAAATCTCGGAGCGAAGCGCTTTGATTAATTTGTATGCCGCTCGCGGGTGGCATAAGCCGGACATGTCTTTAAGCGCAAGTGTGTGAGCGCCCATCTTCTCTAGTTCTTTGGCGAAATTCACGTAGTATTCCAGTGAATACTTGTCGCGAGTCGAGTCTAGAATATCTCCTGTATAGCAAACCGTAGCCTCGCAAACCGACTGAGTGTCTTTGCGGATGGCCTTCATGGCTACTTTGAGGTTTGGCAGGTAATTGAGCGAATCGAATACTCTAAAGATATCCATTCCAGCATCAGCGGAGTGGATTATGAAGTCGCGGATCACGTTGTCTGGGTAGTTGGAGTAACCAACGCCGTTGGCTCCTCGCAAAAGCATCTGGAAGCAAACGTTCGGGATTTTTTCCCTCAGATCGCGGAGGCGCTGAAAGGGGTCCTCGTGCAGAAAGCGCATGCAGGTGTCGAATGTGGCTCCTCCCCAGCATTCGAGACTGTAAAGATTGTGGGCTCGTTGGGCTATGCTATCGGCGACTCGCAGCATGTCGTAGGTTCGCATGCGTGCGGCGAGGAGCGATTGATGTGCGTCGCGTAATGTTGTATCCGTTACTAGGAGCCGCTTTTGCTTACGCGTCCATTCGCTGAATTTCTCGGGACCGTTTTCTAACAGATAGTCTCGAGTACCTTTAGGCTTTGGCGCCTTCGGATCGTAAGAAGGAGCGATAACCGGCAGGTCCATTTTGGGCATAGCGCGATTCTTAACCTGGGGGTTGCCATTTACGATGGTTTCACCAAGCAGTTTGAGGAGTTTGGTAGCCCGGTCATGACGACTCTTGAATTTAAAGAGCTCAGGGGTTGTGTCAATCAGAGTGGTTGTCGCGTCACCTTTTTGGAAAATCTTGTGGTGGATTACGTTCTCAATAAAAGGAATATTCGTCTTTACGCCTCGGATACGCATTTCGCGAAGTGCTCGGTCCATGCGTTGGATTGCCAGGTCGAAACTTCCCGCAGACGCTGTGAGTTTGACTAGAAGCGAATCGTAGAATGGCGTGATAACGGCACCGGTATCGCCCATTGCTCCGTCCAGTCGAATACCGAAACCAGCTGCGCTTCGGTAGTTGACGATTTTGCCGTAGTCCGGGGCGAAGTTTTGTTCGGGATCTTCGGTTGTTATTCGGGCTTGGATAGCATAGCCGTGTCGCGGTATTTCAGATTGTTCTGGGACGCCGACTTCATCGCTGAAAAGCGAGTATCCTTGAGCTATAAGAGCTTGGCTGCGAACGATGTCGATTCCGGTGATTACTTCGGTTACGGTATGCTCGACTTGAATACGAGGATTCATTTCGATGAAGAACCATTCGTGTGAATCTAGATCGAGAAGAAATTCGACCGTTCCCGCGCTGTAGTAGCCAATCGATTTGGCGATTTTCACTGCTGCCTCGCACAATTCATGGCGGACGGAATCGGGTAGGCCTATAGATGGGGCGACTTCGACAACTTTTTGATGGCGACGCTGTACGGAGCAATCGCGCTCGTGTAGATGGACTACGTTGCCTTGCTTGTCGCCGAGGATTTGAACTTCAATATGCTTGGCCCGTCCGATGTAGCGTTCGAGGAATACGGCGGAATTGCCAAATGCTCTTTCGGCTTCACCCTGGGCTTCTTCGAGAAGCGGCTTGAGGTCTTTCGGGTCCTTTACGATCCGCATGCCACGACCTCCTCCGCCGAAAGCTGCTTTAATGATTAGAGGAAAGCCTATTTTCTTCGCAAGTTTGACTGCTTTGTCGAAATCCGTGACGGGGGAGGATGTGCCGGGGAGGGTTGGAACTTTGGCCTCATCGGCTATCTTGCGTGCCTCGATTTTGTCACCCATTCGCCCGAGAAGGTCGGCACTGGGGCCAATGAAGGTTATTCCATTGGCTTCGCATGTGCGAGCGAAGTCTGCGTTTTCGGAAAGAAAGCCGTATCCCGGATGGATGAGGTCAACTTCCTTTCGTTTCGCCAAATCGATGATTCCAGGGATATCCAAGTAAGCTGCGACGGGGCCACTTCCTTGGCCTATGAGGTAGGCTTCGTCAGCCTTGAAACGGTGAACGCCGAATCGATCTTCGTTGGCGTAAATTGCTACAGTTCGGTAGCCCAGTTCGGTGGCGCTACGAAAAATGCGTACTGCGATTTCGCTGCGATTGGCTGCTAGGAGTTTTTTCATCGAATGGTAAAAAAAAGAAGTTGAGCCGAGAAAGAAATGGATCCGGTTTTCAACTGTCAATAGGGATGCGTTTAATAATGTCGCTGTTTCGGTTCGTCGAACCTTCGACTGCTAGAATATTGATGGCCTCTCGCGTCGCTCCAGAGCTAGATTTCACGTTTACATGGAATATTATTCTTAGAGTTTGTGAAATGAGAGCTGGATATGGAGAAGGCCGACTTCCTTTCGGAAATCGGCCTTCATGGGTGCAGGGCTTGGATTTGAACCAAGGACCTTCAGGTTATGAGCCTGACGAGCTACCAGACTGCTCCACCCTGCAACACAGGTGAAAAATGTAATCTCTTCGCTCTGGTTGATCGAAGAGTGGCGAAAAAGCGGGAATAGAATTGGATTGTCAATGCCTTTTGGGGGGAAAAAGGGAAATTGTGATAAATACCGCTTGCCAAGAGGAGGGAGGGGCCTACGTTTGTCGCTTTTTCAAAAACTGAACCTAAATCGTCAACTTAGAAATTAACGTCCAAGGCATGAGAATGCCTGCGCTCAGGTGAGCGTCTTGACGTACATGCATATGAATGTAGAACTGACTGATCTTCTCGATGCTGGAGTCCACTTTGGACACCAGGTCAAGCGCTGGAATCCTAAGTCGAAGAGCTTCGTGTTCGATCACCGTCAAGGTATCTCGATCATAGATCTTTCGAAGAGTTACTCTGGCTTGAAAGCGGCTCATGAGTTTGTCGAAGAAACAGCTGCTAAGGGTGGCGAAATTCTGTTCGTAGGAACGAAGCGTCAAGCGCAAGAAGTAATCCGAGAAGCGGCTGCCGAGTGTGGTATGCCTTTCTGCGCTAGCCGTTGGTTAGGTGGAACGTTGACGAATTGGCAAACCATCACCCGCAGTATCGCTAAGTACAAAAAGTACCAGTCGATGGAAGCGGATGGCAGCTTGTCTAAGCTGCCTAAGAAGGAAGGTTCCGCTATCCGTCGGGAGATGGAACGCATGAACCGTAATTTCGAAGGTATCGTAAAGATGGAGAAACCGCCGGCTGCGATGATCGTCGTGGACGTGAAGTACGAAGATATCGCGATCGGGGAAGCTAAGCGCTGTAAGATCCCGGTTGCTGCGTTGGTCGATACGAACTCTGACCCATCATTGGTCGATTATCCAATTCCAGGTAATGATGATGCTGTAAAAGCGATTCGCATCATTCTAGAGGTTCTCGTCGAAGGGGTTCAATCCGGTCTCGCTCAACGTCAAGCTCGCCAGGATAAGGCCGGTGCTCAGAAGCAAGCAGCAGCTACGGCTCAAGAAATGGTCGCTGCACCAGCAGTTACTGAAGAAGAAGCCGCGCCAACCGCTAAGGTAGCTGCGCCAGTAGTCCCTGAAGAAGCAGTGTCAGCCGTAAAAGTAGCTGCGCCTGTATTTACTGAAGAAGCTGCACCTGCTGCCGAAGAAGCTGCACCTGCTGCCGAAGAAGCTGCACCTGCTGCCGAAGAAGCTGCACCTGCTGCCGAAGAAGCTGCACCTGCTGCCGAAGAAG